>JAQUUA010000075.1 GCA_028694055.1 Candidatus Methanomethylophilaceae archaeon
GGACATGGAAGAGGCCGTGCGCACCATGGATGCCATCGCCCCGGAGCATCTGTCCCTGCAGGTGGCGGACTCCTTGACGGTCCTGAACATGGTGCAGAACGCCGGCTCCATATTCGTTGGGCCTTATGCCCCCGTCTCCTGTGGCGATTATGCCTCCGGGACCAATCACGTCCTGCCCACGGCTGGACACGCTGCTTCGTTCTCCGGCCTGGATGTCGCCCACTTCCAGAAGAAGTCCACAGTGCAGATAATCACCCGCGAGGGTCTGGAGAACCTCTCCGACATCATCGAGATCATCGCTGAGGCCGAAGGTCTGATGGCCCACGCGGAGGCGGTGCGGGTGCGGCGCTCACAGTAGGCTGGAAAGGAAGCGGCCGGCGAAGGCCCCCAGCAGGCATAGGAAGGCGTTCAACATGACGTTGGACGTCGCCAAGCCGTAATGGCCGTTGACGAAGAGGCTGACGGTGTCCACGGTGAAGGTGGACATGGTGGTGAAGGCCCCGAAGACCCCCACGAATAGGAAAAGCCGCAACTGCACGCTCACCCCCGGCCCGTCCATGAGGTAAAAGAAGATGATGGCCAGAAGGAAGCTTCCTGCGAAGTTCACGGCAAAGGTCCCCCACGGGAAACGGCTGCTGTCGAAGAGCAGGCTCACTCCGTATCGTAGCACCGTTCCGATGGCGCCACCTGCGGCCAGATAGGCGACGGTGCGCAAGTCCTCCCAAAGCACGGCTCCGGAGCATCGTAGCAATACATATCCTTTTTCGATTCCAGCCTAAAAATCTCCAATCCTGGAAGCGATTCTAGGAGGAATAAATGAAAGGCTTAATTAATGATGATAGGGATATTATTCTCAGTATGTCAGCGCCCCGCATCCTCATCGTGGAAGACGAAGTAGTGGTGGCCATGTACATCGAGACCGTCCTATCCTCCTTCGGCTTCGATGTGGTGGGCACGGTCACCAACGGGGAGGACGCGCAACGAGTGGTCCGGGAGAACTCGCCGGACCTGGTGTTGATGGACATAAACATCGAGGGCGACTATGATGGCATCGAGACCACCCGGCGCATAAAATCATTCTCGTCCGTCCCGGTTATTTTCGTGAGTGCCTACATCGACAAGGAGACCAAGGAGAGGGCTAAAGACACCCAGCCTGCTGGATACTTGGCCAAGCCCTTCAAGAACAAGGAGCTCCGGGACATTATCAACGACACTCTGGCCAAAGCCTGATCAGATCTCCGAGGTGCTCTGGGACATGATCCCGTCGGTGAATGCCGCCACATGCAGGGCGCGTGAGGCGGTCTCCACCGGCCCGAACATCACGAAGTCCGCTCCCGAGCTTATGGGCAAGGTCACCGCTGCCAGGTCGACGTAGCGGAAAAGCTTCCTCTTCTCTTCATCCATATCCTGGAACGGGGGCCAGGTCTCCACACTGTTGTGCAGGGCGCATCCGCAAGGGAGCCCCCATTTGGCTTTGGCCACCATGAGGGCCCTCAAGCTCGAGCCCGCCATCTGGTCGAAACCGGTGGCCGCGGTATCCAGGAGGGGACGGGCGATCCCATGCCTCTCCGCCTTCTGCAGGAGGCCCTCCTTGATCAGGTCCCCTCCATCGTCCAGGAGGTATATCCGTCCCTTGGTGGACATGTCTGCATGGTTGAAAGCCATGATCACCGCGGAATCCACGCCGTTCTCCCGCAGAGAGGACCATTCCTCCTCGCTACTCCCGGCATTGAGGCTGTTATAGACCAGACGCTCCGAGATCCCCATCCCTGCCCCGGCGGCCATCCCTGCCCTCTTCACCTCCATGCGGGGGGATTCCAAGAACAAGGGGGCACCCGTGAGGTCGGCCATGGTCTCCAGGTATCTCCTGGCAGCAGCCTCGGTCTCGCTGTACAGCATGTACGCCACCGGCTGTCCCAATGTGCGTGATGTCTCTTCGCAGGCCTCGACCTTCTTCCTCAGGTCCTCCAAACGCAATCGACCGCTCTGGCGGTCCTCGACCAATCCATGCCCAGGGTAGAATAGGGAGGCCACCATGACCGTCCGACCCTTGCCGGGCTGCGAGCCGAAATCGGTGCCGCTGATGCGGAATGTCTTCTGTGCGGTTTGAAATTTGAACAATTCAATCCTCTCCTGTTAGATAACGGCGCAGGTGCTGCGCCAACTCCAAAGAGGGCACCTCGGCGATGCTCCCCTCGACAGGATCCATCATCAGACGATGCTCCTGTGACACCACCACCAGCCCGGCATGTGTGACCAGCTTCTCGTACGGCAGGGTGAGCATGGCGGAGACGATGCGGTCGGCAGTGGAGTTCATAGCCTTCCCCAGACGACCTGCCTCGCCGGATATGACCTGGTTGTCGTAGAATATGGGATTTAGATCCAGTGGAGGGCTGGCCAAACGCTCCAGCTCTTCCAGCTTCTCCATCAGCTCCTGACGGCGGTGGTCCTCGAAGGAGTATGCTGGATCGTACTCCACGATCTCGTCCACCTCCTTGGGCTGCACCAGGTCGTGGAGGGTCACTTGTTCTCGGAACCGTTGCACGGCCTCATGCGGGGTGTTGCATAGGAAAGGTATGGGGGAACGGGTGCCGATGATCCTCTTGTTCTCGTCCATGCCGTTCTCCCACAGGCAGCGTAGGGCGTCACCGGGATAATGTCCGAACTCCTCCCGGCCGCAAACCACCAAGTGCCGGACCGCCGGTCGGCGGACGATGTTGGCGACGATCTTCTCGATGCCCAGGTTCTCGGTCTTATAAGTGCCCTTGACATGGAAGAGATGTCCCGGGACCTCCACCTCTCCCCTTCCCACTACGGCCACGGCCACGGCCGAGTCCGCTCGGCCTAGCTGGTAATCTCCACTGACGTCTGGAAATCCGATTGCAATCCCCATTCTTGGAAGCACAGTCAATCTTTATTATTCCTTTCATCAAAATAATCAATTACCATGTTCCATTCCCAATGTTTATTAGGGATGAGATTCAAGCCCGGACCATGGATGCAGCAATCTATTTCACTTCCACATTCGGCAATGGGGAGAGGGTCATGCGTATGCTCCAGAGCGAGCTTGTGAACAAGGGTTATACCGTCACTATGGAGAAGTTAAAACGAGGGACCTCGGCGAGGGCTGCAGATGTGCTGATCTTCAGCTCCCCCACCCACGCCGGCTCTCCCGTGGGCAAGATGAAGCGTTTCCTGGCCTCCATGCCGGAGCAGAGCGGGCGTTACGCTTTGGCCACCACCTACGGTGAATCCCTGCCTAAGACGCTGGACATCATGGACGACCTGCTGTCTGGGAAAGGAATGCAGAAAGTGGCGGACATGGCGGTGCCTGTGAAGGGCATACGCGACCAATCATTGGAGGCGCAGGCCGCCGGCATGGTGCGGGACTTCGCCGAGAAGATAGACATCGCCTGCCGGTCTAGCTTCTGACCCTCTTCTCGGTCTCGAAGAAGTCCCGTATGATGCGATAGCTGAGCCCGTGCTCGTGCATTATCGTATCTATCTCCTTCAAGGAGATGTCCCGGACCTGCGGGTCCCAGAGGCCGTGCACGATGACATGCAGCATGATGTAACCGGAGTCTATGCCATCCCCACGCAACTTGTTCTCCAGCTCCACCCCCACCCGGAACGAGGTGAGGTTGGCGCTGCAGACCCTCTCATCGATGCCGTGGGCGCAGGATTTGATATGGCCGATCATGTCGGCACCGTTGTCCAAGCAGGCATGTCCCACCCGGTTCAAGATGTCTGTGAGTATGGCCTCCACCTCTTGGTCCGGTACGTTACGGCCGGTGTCGATCTTGAGGTTGACGGAGAACTTACCCAGCTGGTCGATGGACCGATGCATGTCCAGATCCACTTCCTTCATGATCACACCTTCCGGTACTGTTCTTGGAACACGCCTTCCTGCACCGCGGAGTGGTAACGTCCTGACTCCTCGCTAAGGATCATATCCGCCAGAGTGCCGACTCCGGTGCCTTTGCGGCCGGAGCCGTGCAGGATGCGGACGCCGGGGTTGAGCTCCTGTATGATGCGCTCGCATTCCGCGATGTCCTCTTGGGAGCAGATGTCCACCTTGTTTATCATCACCGCATCCGCCTCCATGATCTGGGTGCCGATGAGGCGACCGATGAGTTGCATCTGCTCCGGGAGCATGAGCCCGTCCACGAAGGTGACGATGGGGGCATGGGTGATATCCAGGCCACTGCGCCTAGAGGCCTCCTCCGCCGCCTGTTTCAAGCCCCAAGGTATGGCCACCCCGGTGGGCTCCACCAGGATTATGTCCGGTTTGAACCCCATATGGAGGTTGAGAACCGTGGTGGTGAAGGTCCCCTGCACCTCGCAACAGATACAACCACCAGCCACCTCCTTGACGTTGAGCCCTCGGGACTCCATAAGTTTCTGGTCCACATTTATGTGTCCGACATCGTTGACGATGATGGCCACCTTCTGATCCCGGTCCGCCAACTCTTGGGCCAGGGCGCTAAGGAACGTGGTCTTGCCCGTTCCTAGGAATCCGGTCACCTGCGCTATCCTCATGGCGATCGATTGGGAATGCCGGGGGAGCATAAACCTTTTACCGCTCGGCACTAGACGATGGACGAAGGAATCTGCACACCCATCTTGCCCTGCGCTCATCGTTGGCGAACCTCACCGGGTCCACCTGCTCCTTGCAGAACGTCAAGCACCCCTCGGGTGCCAAGGATGCGATCTCATCGGCATCGAAGTAATGGTAGACTATGCCGTTGCCCCTCCGGAAGCTGTGCTCCTCTGTTCCCTTCTCTCCCTTCCCGTAGCGGAGGTCCTGTCGGTTGAAGGCCTGCAGATATATCGTCCCTCCTTCTGCCAGGACTCTCCATGCCTCCTGCATGGCCTGCGTCCGGGAATCGGAATCCAGGTGCTCTAGGACGTGGACCATCAGAACCAGGTCGTAACTGCCATCCGGGAAGGGGAGCAGCGTGGCATCCGCCACCTGGAACGCGGCGGATGGGAAGCGCTCCCGGCACCCCTGCACCGCGGTCTCCGAGACATCGATGCCCGTGACCTCGCATCCTGATTCCAAGAGGTACGCTGTGCTCTTACCGTTCCCACAACCTATGTCCAAGGCTCGGATGCCAGGACTAAGGGGGAGGTCGAGGCGGTTCACTCCCCGCCAGGCCCTGGACTCTTGGCGGTAGAGCCTTTCCCAGGCGCGTCGCTGTTCCTCCTTCTCCCCTAGGTCCATGACCAGGGATGCGGTTACCATTATTCAACTTTGATGTGAAGCATTATTAATCAACAACCCCGTGATATTGGCATGGAAGACAAGGACGCCATAGTGGCTGAACTGGCGAAACTGCCCTCGGTCAGCGAGAAATGCGCATTGGGGATGTATCTTCTAGGCATAAGGAAGCCCGATGACCTCAAAGGCAAGGACCCGGTTCTGATGTATTCCCAGTTGAAGGAGCGGAAGGACTTCTTCGCCGAGCCTTGCATGCTCAACATGCTCAAGATCGCCGTCGGCATGGCCAACAAGGGCATGACCAATGTTATGAAAGGCTGAACGGATGGAACGTCGATACTTCGTGGCCCGGATGCCGGACGAGCCCGGCAGCCTGCACAGGGCGGCAGCGGTGCTGAAACGCCACCGGGGCAACATCGAGAGGATCCAATACGACCAGCGCATCGACCCCCAGACGGTGTTCTTCGAGGTCCTGATCTCCGAGGAATGCTTCGATGATGCCATGCAGGAGCTGGAGGGTATGGGCTACCTCCGTCGCAGCCTCTCGGAACCCGTCTACCTGAAGTTCGAGGTGCAGCTCCCTCAAGCAGAAGGCGCCCTCTTCGATTTCTTGGACGGCATCACCAGCACCCGCTCCAACATCTCCTTCCTGGACTTCGATGTCACAGGGGGGGAACCAGACGCGTTGAGGGTGGGCATCGTCCTGGACGACCAGTGCC
>JAQUUA010000076.1 GCA_028694055.1 Candidatus Methanomethylophilaceae archaeon
GATAGTTCTCCAGCACGCTGGCTTTGTCCCGGTTCAAAGCCTTGGGGATTAGGAACCGGTTCCCTTTGTGCAGACGGCGGCACATCCTGGCCGCCTCCCCCAGGGCGGTGGAGCCATCATACATGGAGGAGTTGGCGGCATCCATGGCCGTTATCTCGCATACCAGGCTCTGGTACTCGAAAAGGGACTGCAGCATGCCTTGGCTGATCTCCGGTTGATAGGGGGTGTAAGAGGTATAGAACTCGGAGCGGGAGATGATATGCTCCACCGCAGCTGGCACATAGTGCAGGTACGCCCCTCCTCCCAGGAAGCACGGCATATCCGCTGCCGTGGCGTTCTTGGCGAGAATAGAGGTGATACGGTCCACCACTTCCATCTCGCTGAGCCCATCAGGCAGTTCTAGTCCGCGGCGCACCGCAGTCGGTACATCGGAGAAGAGCTCCGAAACGTCCTGAAGCCCCAGCAGGGCGAGCATCTCAGACTGGTCCATGGCAACTTCTGACAAGCTACTTCCGCACTATTTATCTTTGGTTGCCAAGATGCTCACGTCTTCGTTCCGCTTCCGTCACCAAACGGGAGTAGAACGATGGTAAGCTCTCCACATCCTTGATGTCCTTGCGACAGATGCGGGACAGCCGAGCGCGGATATTGTCATCATAAGGGACGCTGTTCGCTCCCAAGGCATCGCGCAGGTTGCGGGCTATCTGGCCGCCGGTACGGTCCCAGTCAGTGAGGATTATCGCCCTCCGGCCTTCTCTGGCCAAGGATTCCGCCACGGGGAACAAGCCTCCTTCATTCTGCACCTCCTTGGTCTCATGGTTGATGCCCATGATGCTCAAGGCCATGCGGTCCTTCCGGCCCTCCACGAGGATTATATCCTCTGGGCTCAGGTCGTTGAGCTCGTCCAGGATATCATGGAGCTCCTGTAGGCGGTCACCGCTGCTTATCATGTCTCCTCTCCTTCCAGCATCTTGATGGCCGTCTCCTCCTCCAATGGGATGCAGACGGTCTTCATTCGGGCCGTAAGTCCGTGCACGATTCGAACCGGAACGTGGAACAGTTGGCTGAGGTAGGCCTCTATCTCCTTGTTGGCCCGTCCATCCAGAGGAGGGGACCGTACCCTGACCAGGGCCCTTCGGCGCCAAGGGTCCACTCCCTCCAAGGCCGTACGGTCGGAGCGGGTGCTGACCAATAGGTCCAGTTCGCAGCCCTCCTTGCAGGCCCGGATAGCCTTCTGGTATTCCACGGCGATGTATCCCCTCGTAGGTTAATGGTTTTACCCCCTATTCTACAAAATGTCATATACGGACAATGGATTAGCTTCGTCCGATGGCTCCTCCTGCAGACCCGATGACCTTCGAGGACCTAACCTCCCTGTACCGCATGGAGAAGAAGTCCACTTCTCTAGCGGAGGCTCGGAAGGATCTGTACGCGGCCATCTGTCGCTTGTTAGCCGACATCCAAAGGGATTACGAGAAGCAGCTGGTGAACGACCCGGACAGCATCATAACCGATGGCCTGAACGAGAGGCGCAGGAAGATGATGGACTTCTCCCAACGTATTGTGGACTTGCGCATGAACAAGATCCTCATCATGGCTTTGCGCGGCGCCATGGGATCGGAGAACCCCTTGGAACGGCTCACTTCGGAGGAACGGGATTTCTACCAGTCGGTCTTGGCGGACTGCAGTGCGCATCGAGGGCTCATATCATCACCCCGACGCAGGAAAGAGGTGCGTATCCCGGACATCCTGGGGGAGGAGCCCGTCGCGCCGAGCATGAAGAGGGATGAGCCCAAACCGCTCCCGCCACCGGTGTCGGAGGGCCCTCTGGAGGAGACCCTGCAGGAGAGCATGGCCGAGGAGGAGCGTAGCGATTTGGTGGTCATCAGGGTCACGGAGAACCTGCCCACCTTCAGCGGCGCCGACCGTGACTACGACCTCCGCAAGGAGGACGTGGTCCGTATGCCCCTTTCCCTGGCCATGGCCTTGGTGAATAGGGGAAAGGCGGTACTGGTGGACGTCAGACCGTGATGGTCCGGTAGTCGCCGGGGAATTCCAGGCAATCGATCAGGAGCCTCTTCACGCCCATGATGCGGGCGACGGTGTCTCTGGCGGTGTCCGGGTTGTTGTTGTTGCGGCTCAGGTGGGCCAGGAATACCTTGCGCCCGTTTCCCATGGTCCTCTGTAAAGCTTGGCCGCAGTGGATGTTGGACAGGTGGCCATAATCGCTGTCGATGCGTTTCTTCAGGTAGGCCGGATAAGGACCTTCCCGCAGCATCTTCTGATCGTAGTTGGACTCGATTATCGCCAGGTCGGCCTGGGCCAGCTCTTGCTCGATGGAGTCGCTGAGCCGGCCGGTGTCCGTGGCCACCAGGACTTTCCTCCCGCCGTATGACACCGCGAAGGTCACTGGATCGACGGCATCATGGTAAGTGGAGAGCGGTTGTATGGAGAAAGGTCCGCATTGGAATCGCTCCTGTCCATGGAAGAGGCAGGAGTCCACCTGGCCCAGTGGAGCGGCTTGGAGGGTGGCGGGGTTGGTGAACACCGGGACCTGGAAACGGCGGGAGAGGACGCCGGCGCCCCGGATGTGGTCCACATGCTCATGGGTGATGAGGATGCCTTGCAGGTCTTGCTGGCATACGCCGCATTTGGACATCAGTTCTGTCAGGCTCCGTCCGCTGAGGCCGGCATCGATCATTATGGAGCCCTCGCCGCTGTCGATGACGACACAGTTCCCATCGCTACCGCTGGCCAGAACATGAACGTTCATCATCTCGATGCCTCTTTTCCAGGAAAGCCGGATATGGTGCTCATTTCTTCTTCTTAGAGTAGATGGAGAAGATGATGTCCCCACGGGAGACGATGCCCACCAGTTTACCTTTCTCCAGGACCGGTACTCTGTTTATGCTCTTCTCGATCATCCTCTCGATGACATCGGTGATCTTGGCATCCGGGGTGGTGGTCAGCACCATGGTGGTCATGATGTCCTTGACCTTGGTGTTGGATATGGCCAAGCTGGCCTCCTGTATCTCGGGGTCGTCGATGCTTTCGTCGAAAGGAAGGGCCAGAAGGTACAGGGAAGGATTGGTGAGGTGCAGTTTATCCTGATAGCTCATCACCAGCTCCAGAACGTCGGTCTCGCTGAGGATGCCGATGAGGTCTCCAGAATCGTTGACCACCGGGGCTCCGGAAACTCCGTCGATGGCGAAGCGCACCGTGGCCTCCCGGACGGTGTCCTCTCCTCTCAGGGAGATGACCTGTGTGGTCATGATGTCTCTGACCTTGAGCTTGCTCATAGCTCCATCTAATCACTAGGCACGATATATTGCTTTTGGAAAAACGTCAGGCCTTTCAGGCCTCCATCCGAGCATGGAATCGCATTCTGGGCCGATTCGTAGCGGTCGCTCGATATCTTTCGGAATCTTCGAGCCAGATTCCCATTAATGGCATCCAGCAATGCTTCCAGGAGTTCGGAAATACGATACCTTTATTAAGAAAAAGGTATTCTCCCGGTTCACACGGGCCTGTAGCTCAGCTAGGTAGAGCGATCGGCTCTTAACCGATCGGCCAAGGGTTCGAATCCCTTCAGGCCCGCTTCCCGTACCATCCTTTTTCCGGGCTTCCTTTTCTGGACCTTGGCTATGGATAAGCCAATGACGAATCATTTTTATAATTGGTATCTGTAGAGCAACATTCCCTGGAGGACGGACGTTGTCGAGACACCTGGAATATATCTGGATGTGCCTGCTGGTGCTGACGTTTGTGGTCAGTGTATGGAAGGCGGACTGGATGTGGATGGTCATGTCCACTCTGGGTATTTTGGTGCTCGTACTTCCCAGGCTCGGTTACGAAGGCCTCCGCCAACGATACCACGCACGTCTTCTTATCATGGCCGTCATTCCTCCCATGGGCTACCTTCTCCTGACCGTTCTTGCCGATCCTTTGGCCATTCCTTTCCCTGATCTTCTTGCTTACGCGCTGCACTGTGGCGGGGCAATGATTTACGGATACATGGTCATGATGGCCATCGACCAACGCAGCGACACGGTGCTCTCCAAACGTTGGATGCTCCTTCTGTCCATAGCCTTCGCCTGTGCTGTTTCCATACTTTACACCTTCTTCAAGTACTACTACATGCTGACAAACGGTTACTTGGTGGTGAATGAAGATTTCATAGGCATCTCCCCCTCCCCATCTAACCGCTTGCTGATGGCTCCCATGACCGTGACCATGTTGGCTTCCATCGCCTATGCTTTCCTCATCAAGAGATTCTTGATGCATGTGGACAAAGAACACTTGTTTGCTGCCAGGGGTGGAGCCTGATGGTCACAATCAACCGTGCTGATATGGTGTCCTTCACGGCCACCGCCGTTCTCCTGGGCATCAGCGTCATGATCTTCATGGAGAGCCAGCAGTTCAACTACCAGGTGAACACCGGCTTGGTATGTGCCATCTTCTGCCTGTTGCCTTTCCTGCTCCGGCACATGAAACTCATCACCCTCCCTTCCCCCCTGGTGCTCATGATCGAGGCCTCCATATTCCTTCATGCCTATGGGGTCCTCTTCCTTCAGTACGATTCCATCGTGGTCTGGGACACCTTGACCCACACCGTCTCATCGGTCACAGTGGCCTTCTGTGTCCTATTCACGTTGATGATGGTCTCGGTCTATGACTACAGGGTGAGCATCACGCCTTTCTGGATGGCGTTCTTCGTTTTCATCGTCATGATGACCATGGGCGTTTACTGGGAGGTCTTCGAGCTGGTGGTGGATGAGCTCACCGGGACCACCATGCAGTACAGCCCCTGGGACACCGTACGTGACCTGGCCTGTGAAGCTCTGGGTGGTCTGTTGGTCTCCATCTACGCCTATTTCTACCTGCAGAAACACAACGGCGAGGAACTGGTGCGGTCGCTGGAGCTGCATCCCCGTCTGCAACGGTTCATCAAGCGTGGCTCCCGAAGGGAGCGCCGGAAGGGCCTCAGTCAGAGATGTGACCGTTCTCGCGGTACCAGCGCAGGGTCTCCTCCATTCCTCGGCGGAGGTCGTAGGCCGGTCTGTAGCCCAGATCATCCATGGCACGTTGCACGGAGTAGCTGCGGTCGCTGGTCACAGCATCCACGGTGCTCAGACGCCACATGAAGTTGTCCTTGCGGATGAGGGCGAAGAACAGCTGCACCTCCAGGAGCATAGCCTTGGCCAGAAGGGGAGGGACACGGATTCGGGGGGCCTTCTTCCCCATCGCCTCTGCCAATATGGCGTAGACCTCGGAGTAGCTGTATGGGCGGTCCTCGCTGACGATGTAGGTCTTTCCCATGGAGGCACCAGGCCTCTCCAAGGCCAAGCGGAATGCTTGGGCCACGTCGCGAACGTGCACGAACTGCACCAGGTTCCGGCCGGAACCGATCATGAACTTCGATGTCGGCCAACGGGAGAAGGAGCGGATGAACCAGAACGCCACATCATCCAGATTGCGCGGGCCGTAGATGCCGGAAGGCCGCAGGATGGTGCATGGCAGCCCCCTTTCCTGGAATCCGGCTAGGAGGCCCTCAGCCCTCATCTTGGAGCGACCGTACTCGTATTCGGGCTGCAGGGGTCCGGTCTCGTCCGCCGGCGGGTCATCCACTGGGCCCATGGCCTCGGTGGAGGAGCAGTAGATGAAATGGTTGACGCCTTCCTGCAGACAGGCCTCGGCCAAGGCGGCCGTGCCATCCACGTTTATGCGTTGGTACATCTCCTTCTTGCCGGTGAATGTGTAGTAGGCCGCCAGATGCATGACGGCATGGCAGCCCCTCACCGCCAGATGCAGGCTCTCCGGCTTATCCAGATGGCCTATGCGCATCTCCGCCCCCATCTCCTGTAGCAGGCGGGTGTCGCTGTTCTCCCGCACCATGGC
>JAQUUA010000006.1 GCA_028694055.1 Candidatus Methanomethylophilaceae archaeon
CAAGCAGCCTTCAGTATGTAACCAGCCGGTTCACCCCCACACATGTGGGGAATAGCTCACCCGATCCAAGCCCACGGCCGACAGTGCCGGTTCACCCCCACACATGTGGGGAATAGTGTAGGGGGTTTCATGCCTGAACGGAACAATCCGGTTCACCCCCACACATGTGGGGAATAGGCAACTATTTCGGACAAGAACGCCCAGGCCGACGGTTCACCCCCACACATGTGGGGAATAGTCCTCTTCCGGTTTCCCCATGTCGCCTTTCTTCGGTTCACCCCCACACATGTGGGGAATAGTGATGCACCGCTTCCCATTCCTGTCCGAAGAACGGTTCACCCCCACACATGTGGGGAATAGTGCGGTTCCCCACCCTTCCCATTCGGATGTGCCGGTTCACCCCCACACATGTGGGGAATAGAAGCACTTGTTCGTAATCCCCATCCGTATCGACGGTTCACCCCCACACATGTGGGGAATAGCAATCCTCCAACGGATGCCCTTCGATTTCTTCCGGTTCACCCCCACACATGTGGGGAATAGCCCATGCAGACTCTTCGCCATACATGAGCTGACGGTTCACCCCCACACATGTGGGGAATAGTCATGCGCCCTCTTAACCAATTCCGTTATCTTCGGTTCACCCCCACACATGTGGGGAATAGGCAGAGCTATTGTCAGAAATCGACTGTGGTCGCGGTTCACCCCCACACATGTGGGGAATAGCGGGCTACATGAATGGTTTATTGGGTATGTTCCGGTTCACCCCCACACATGTGGGGAATAGTGGTTACCCTTTTCATCCAATACCTGGACAACCGGTTCACCCCCACACATGTGGGGAATAGTCTTACAGGAGAGGAAGGATGTAGTCACCGCCCGGTTCACCCCCACACATGTGGGGAATAGCATGGTCTCGCCCCGTAGGCTATCCTGGATGCCGGTTCACCCCCACACATGTGGGGAATAGTTCTCCTTCAGGAACTGTATGTCCTCTTCCGACGGTTCACCCCCACACATGTGGGGAATAGGGCTCAGAGGCGTTGGCATTGGCGCCGGAGTTCGGTTCACCCCCACACATGTGGGGAATAGGTGATACCGATGACGCTCATGACGTCCCAATACGGTTCACCCCCACACATGTGGGGAATAGGTATGGGCGGTGGAACCGTTCTACGGGGTGGACGGTTCACCCCCACACATGTGGGGAATAGAACGAGAAGTCTGTCCTATATCACATGGCCGTCGGTTCACCCCCACACATGTGGGGAATAGTATCTCGGCAGTATTGACCTCTAGGCTATCGCCGGTTCACCCCCACACATGTGGGGAATAGATCTCCAACTCCAAAGGAAATTGCCGTAGCTGCGGTTCACCCCCACACATGTGGGGAATAGTGCGGTGATGAGTGTCAGCATGAACGTTCACCCGGTTCACCCCCACACATGTGGGGAATAGAGAGATACCGGACATTAGCCGTTCTCTGATACCGGTTCACCCCCACACATGTGGGGAATAGTTTAGGTCGTGGATTTCGGTGATGAGCATAAACGGTTCACCCCCACACATGTGGGGAATAGCGCTTGGAACCCGGCACGGTTCAGTATCCTGCCGGTTCACCCCCACACATGTGGGGAATAGCCCCTCAATCCTTTCCTTGATTGATTGTAATCCGGTTCACCCCCACACATGTGGGGAATAGCGTTGCGAATATGTCCCTAACGTCTTTGTAGACGGTTCACCCCCACACATGTGGGGAATAGTCATGCACCTTGCTCCCGCAGTGCATAGCACTCGGTTCACCCCCACACATGTGGGGAATAGTTACCAGACCTTCGATGAGGGAGGATGGTCGCGGTTCACCCCCACACATGTGGGGAATAGAATGTCACCGCACTACAGGAGAATGGCGGTGACGGTTCACCCCCACACATGTGGGGAATAGAATCTGTATTCCTTTTCTCCGATGTTCACAATCGGTTCACCCCCACACATGTGGGGAATAGTTCTGTTCTTTCTCGGGAAGACAATAGAAGCACGGTTCACCCCCACACATGTGGGGAATAGAGATTTATATACTACAGACTTCAAATCGATGTTCCTATAGTTAGTTCTTTCACCAATACCAGACCTTCATAATCCTCCATAATCCGGTTTTCCGTACCATGGGTGCGAACTGAAAAACCCTGTTCGTTATTAGCATTCCAAATTTGGATGACACTGCCGTCACGAACCTTGCTGATGCACATCTCCCATAGCTGTTCTCTCACAAGCGCTGAGACTTTTCCCACGAAAATTCCTGGTTTTGGTTGGATTAGCCATCTAGAAAGCTCCCCTCGCAAGGAGGTTGGGCAGTTTTCCACGATGATGACAATCACTACTGACCCTCCTATTTGCCATCCCATAGCGAGGCAGGCAGGGCGGAATCAGTATCGAAAGCCGGGCCATCATCATTATCCGCATATTTCAATATATAATCGATATCTTCGACTATTTTCGATAATATTCTCTGTTTCCGGAATTCATCCCTCAATTTGGATCTCACAATCTTATCTATGGGGCCTTCACCGGAAGAAACAGAGGAGAATGCCACTGGCATTGCAAGTTCGGTTTTGTACAGGTCCGCCACATCATAAACGAATGATAGTTGTTTGCCAGAATGGATGAACCCTAACCCCGGGCTGCAACCGATTGAGACTATCGCAGCGTGACAGATTCCATAGAGGCATGAGTTGGCTGCAGACAATGCCTTGTTAATCGGATCCGCGACGTTCCAATCATCCCTTTTATAGCACCGTCCCTTCCACGGTACTCCATACTCTTTACTCATGCGCGAATATGCTGCTCTGACCCTGATGCCCTCGTACCCCTTTAATTCATCAATGGTCATTATCTGTGTATCCACATCCTCAGGAAAACGGTAGGAATACATCCTCTTCGCAGTATCTAACCGGAGTTCTGAATCCGCGAACCTCATTGCTTGATTTATAAGTCTGTATGATTTTCGGGTTTCTCCGTACCCCTGTGCATAATATCTTACACATTCCTCTCCGCCCCAGACGATCGAGCAGCCGTTTAAAGCAACGTTTTTTATGGCCTCATGTGTAATCGATGTCCCTGGGCCAAGTATGAGTAACGATAGGGCTGCACAGGGAATCCGAGTCCTTCCAGCCAAATCATAGGATGCTATGGCCATACCGTCTTGTTCTATCCGGCAGTGTTCCATGTATAAATAGGAAAGGCTATCTCTGATCTTTGGAAGATCTCGGTAGTCCTTGGCCATAGATCATAACCTGGCTATCGATATCAGTCCAAAGCCGAAACCCTTTCCACTACCTATGCCCTTCCCCAGGCAATCGATGAATTTTTCTTGGTCATCCACACGGATGCTGCCTTCGAAGAGGACGGAGTGAAGGGTTATGAATTCCATCTGGCCAGGTTTTTTCCCTTTTAATCCTTCTTTTGAGGTGTGAACCATATCGAGAATCGTGAATCCATTCGATTCTGCTTTCCTGGATATCCATTTGACCTGGTCATCATCATTATAGAGAGCCAGCCTTTTGCCATCCTTTTTCACTGTTGGATTACCCAGAATCCGGAATCGATAGATCTTACCATTGGATACGACTGGGTTATATTCTTTTGTCTCAGGTTCTCTTAAAAGGTAATCATTGGCCACACGGAGATAGTTCCAATCTGGTTTGTATTGTGATTGGATTAAAACCACCTTTCCAAATGACTCTGTTCCTTCCTCAACTCGGAAAAGTACCCTGCCCGGGTCCCCCTTAGACTGACTAGGGAATGCGGACATGATTGTCCGATGAAGCTCATAGATGTTACTAACCTCTGCCAGGGCTTCTTTGTTCTTCAGGTTGAGCACCATTCTTGAAAGATACATCAGCATCCCTCCGGCAAATCTTTGATGTCTACCCACAGAGTTTTCACGTAACGCTGTATGAAATCCCGATCTTGGAATGAAATGGGAACATCCATTTTCATCTCCCCCTCCCCGATGCTGCATTCCATCACCACCCTCACGCGTTCCGGTTTTCTCTCAGAATCACGAGAAGATAAAGGAATCCGTCTGATGTTTTCTTCAATAGTCCCGGATTTTAAACCACCGGGCATGAGTATAGGTGTGCTAGGAGGGAATGATTTCCGTCCAAGGAAAACGCAATGCTTCGGATTATCCAACGCGGCCTGTATGGAATGAAGTAAATCCGCCTCCCCTTCTATGAACACCACGAAGCTAGCATCTGCCAGATAATAACGGTTTGAGAGGGAGGTATCCGTACCTTTGCTGCCTGCCCGGGGGACGTTTATGGCGGTGTGGTAATCATTGGAGTAACGTCCTTCCCTATCTATCCTCACCGCCATACGCAAGGAGCTGAGGTCAGAAACGTCTTCTCCTCTTTCTCTCCCCATGGCGGAACAGATGAGGCCAATCACCCCGCTCTTGGATGGCTCCAATCCTGTGTCCCTCTCGCTGAAGCGGCTGTAGGTGCCCCATGATTGCATAGGGCCTTCAAGCCGCATCAGCAATACTGGCATTGAAGGCCTCCAATAGTTCAGCTACCATCTGGTCCATGTTACCGTATTCTTTCACACCCGCAGAACTCAGGGTGTCTTTATCCAAGTCGCCGATCATGCATAATCCAGCAAAACCTACACCATCGGTTCCGTACATCTTACCCACGTCAGCGTAATGTTTCACTAGACGGGAAATCGATTCTGTGGCCAGATCCTTGTCTTCTGAACCGAAGACTGCAACAGGTTTAGCGAATGCGTTGGTCAATGAGATTGGCTGCCCCTTCTCGCGCAATACGACCAGTGCCATGCTGGGTGGATTGTGTGCTGCCATGGATGTTTGTTTTCCGGTGGGGATCGCAGACACGGATGCTTTTATGAACGCCTTCACGGTCCGGGTTAGAAGACCCCGGTCGTTCTTGAGGTTCTTCATCAGTTGATTGACATCAACCAAGGAATAACGGTAGAAACAAGAGCTGTTGAACTCGACGGTGCCCATCATCCCCGCTCCCATCTCACTATCTGTCTGCAGGTCGTCGATTGCAGTGAAGAAATCCATCTCCATGTTGGCCCTGTTCGTGGATATGGCGTGGGCCACCTGTGCCGCGGCATCCACATTGATCGCGGGGCGTTCGGCCATCATCCTTCCGAAGAGTGCGATATCAGGAGACAAGTCACCGAATTTGCATTGGTTGACTAGTTTCTTCAATTCTTCTTCCAGCCCCACGTTCTTTTTGCCATCGATCTTACCGACCAAGGCCTCCCAGTTGTCCTTTAGGGTGTCGTGGATGACATCGAACTCCCGGTTGCTAAGAAAAACCAAGGTCTTTGTCTTATTGCCTTTGTCCAAAGCTCCGATGGTCAATGGAACGAATCCTTCAAGGATTGTGTTGACATCCTCCTCGCTTCTGCCTTCCGCAAGGAATCTCTCTTTGAGGAGCTTCATTGTCAGTTTCGTTCTTACCCCGATCTCCGAATCCAATTCTTGCATGAAAACGGGACTGGTTCGTATAGCCCTCTTCAAGCACTGGCTGGAAATTCTTGCCCTTCGGTAGCCGCCGAACTCGCAGTCTTTCGGTGAGTTGGTCTCATCTCTGTTCAAACAGTGCGGTGCGAAGTTCTGAATCAGATGTAGTTCTACAAACATATGTCTTACCTCCTTCAATCTCCTTTCTGCTGTCTCTCATTCTTCCAATACGAATTGGCCCACTTCCTCTGCGTCTTCTTATCAGATCTGTTCCATTGTCTGAGATCTGTGAAAAGTTCCGCCCAATTAATCGGAACATCGTGACTTTTAGCGATTGATACAGCATGTCTCAAGTGATCTGGAAGGTCATCCTTGTGGCACCTGAGTAAGGCCACAAAACGACCCTCTATGCTCTCACTCTGGGACTCTTGATGCAATTTCAAAAAAACCGATCCCATGTCTCCTTGTCCATCCGCTGATGGGTGATGAGCGAAAAGGGACGCGATTATGAAGTAGATGTCTTCTTCCCAACGAGTAGTTCCCTCAGGGATTCTAGGTATAACGAACGGATACGTCTCCGGAACGGTTCCAGGTGCTTTACCTAAGCCTCTTCTCAAGGCCGCCAGGGGCCCTCTATCCTCTTTGTCCCTAAGAGAATGGAGATACCCGATGAACGCATACTGCTCAGACATTCTTTCCATTTTCATATTTGTCCTCCAGTTCACCGTATTCCTTGTTGAGATTGTTATAGAAATTAATTCTGGACTTAACCGATGCTCTCATTCCTCTTACATCGATGGAGACGTTTGTTATCAGTTTCTCAAAACACCTGATTGCTGCCCGTCTAACGAAACCACCCCATTGCATCATCGCCTCGTCGACCTTAACATGGTCGTCTTCAACAAGTGACGCGGCCATCTGATCCACAAGCCTGTAGAACTCCGATTCCATTCCCGACCAATAACTCCTCTCGACATCATATGAAGCCATCAGTCGTTTCACGGCATCCTTCGGTGGGGTTTCATCCGTATTAAATGAAAGAACCCCGGTAGCGATTTGCCATACAGATTTCGAGAGAACTGAACGATGCACTTCTTCAGCAAAATGGATAGATTCTTCAATCCTTCTGACTAGGTCAGGACTCTGGAGATAGGCGGCAGGGAAAGGCATCCGGGCATGCCTCCAAAGTAAAACTTTTGCTTTATCATTGGAGATCCCAATCACGTCCGCTTCGTACCTCTTGGCCCTATCAATTACTTCGCGGTTGACTAATTGTGTAACGACATCAACAGTCTTAGGAGGTCTGTTACCTTCCGACCCAATATGCATGAATGACGAAAGCGACCTCCAAGGTTCCCGTTCGATGGTAATTTTTATGGGAAGCAGGCCATGCTTCTCGTGTTTCCAATAAGCAGACATGGGTTCAAAGAGAAGCTGGTCCTCCATCTGAACACCCTGAGCGAAATACATCTGGCTAACACGAACACCTTCATCAGTCGTTTCTGGAAGAAGCCTGATTGCCCTGCTTTGCCATGTCAGGTAATCTAAATAGCCATTAACATAACGGATTCCTCCTGGCGTTTCAGCTTGTATTCTCTCCCAGCTGGGGAGATCAATCGATGCAGAACCATCAGACTCAGAATCGGTGAATCTCATAGGATAATTGGGGTCGTAAGGGATAAGGTTAAGACTGAGGGTCTCGAACAAATTACACCCTTTCAAGAGTATCTGGGCTTTTCCTACTAGGGGGGCGGAGCGTGTGTATGTCGTAGAGCTTCTTCCACCACCAACGGCATAATACTGACACGCGACGAGCAATCTCGCCACACAAGCAGGGTGCATTAACTCAACTACATCATCGAAACGGTGGTCGAAGAGTATGGTGTTGTTTCCTGCGGAGAGCTCCAGTCCCAACTTGCTAATGGTGGTGGGTTCCCCTTCTTGGAATCCGGGGGCTTGGAAGAATGGCCTTTCTTCATCAAATATGTCGAATCTGGACTGCCATTCATCCAAGTAGTCGATGATTACATTGGATTCCCACGATCCTCTGTCCCACATTCTCTCCAAAAAACTAAGGTCTGATAAGGTAATCGCCCTTTGTAATATTGAAATAAGAAGCCGGTGAATCGATCCGGAGATGATAGGGGAAGCGTGTATAATCTCAGCGATGTCTTTTGCGTTAATCAACGCATCCCTGATGCCTAGTTCTTGTCTGTCGCCATTGGATTTTATACAAGGAATCCAAGCATCTTTCACCAGGTTAAAAGAATAATCCATTCCACTCACCTCCCGTTCTCCACGATGAGACCTAGGTCTTCATCGAGTATAATTAATTTATTGTTAATTGTATAAATAAAATTATTGTTATCCCCATCCCATTGGAAAATGATGGGTCGATGATTCCTGAGAAGGGATGATTTCGCCCATGACTGAGGTACTTCGATCCGTTCATTGAAGTATTCAACGACCTTACTGTCAGAGATTGAGATGGCATTGTTCAACAGTCGTTTTACAATGGCTAGGTCCGGGACGATGTCCAGGTTCAGCCATTCTTCACCGGTTTTATCTATGGATAATCGATCACCCTGATTGTACAGACATATCAAAGAGACGTTAGGCCTTGTCAAACGAGTCAGTGCTTGCAACATACGATGGGCTGTAGGTTCATCCTCCTTTAGGATCACGTTAGTAGCCAACCAGGGTAGATCATAATCCGGGGGTGTTATCACCTTCTTTTCCGCCTCCTTTCTATCCTTTTCTACCTCTGACTGCCATCTGGATTTCTCCTCCTCAAGCCTGTACACATCTGGGCCAACGGTGGATTCGGAGTAGACCTCCTCAACCAATCGTTCGATGTCTGCAGGAATCAATATGGATTTGGATTCGATTATGGAAAGGTAGGATTTCAGAAGGATGTATCGAGAATACACGAATTCGGATGGACCGAATCCAGGCACTCCCAACTCGTCAAACTGGGGTTTGATGATGTACAAACAAGGATTCTTCATCTTCAAAGGTCTTTTGTTGTCGTGCCTGTGCACTCTCCCAGACCTTTGAATCAGAAGATCGATGGGGGCCATATCGGAAACCATCATATCAAAATCAATATCCAGGCTCTGTTCGATGACTTGGGTGGCGACGAGTATGTGCTTCCCTCCGTTGGGAATCCTTTTTCTCCCGAATTTGGCAATCACCGATTCTTCCTTGTACTTCCTGTCCAAGAAAGGATAACGGGCGTGGAGGAGTTCCACTTGGAATTCTGTTTGATCCAGGCCCTCCTTAATCATCCGATATGTTTCTTGGGCGGAATTCACGGTATTGCGGAGGATTGCAACCCGTCCCCCATCGGAAATCGTTTCGGTGAGAATACCAAGCAGTGCGTCATCTTTGTCGTCGATGAATCGAATATCAATCCTCTTCGGCCGGTGCTCGTCTGTCTGTGCAGCAGACTGGAAACTTATCGATTTCGATCCCTTCTCTGAACACCATGTTATCCTCGGATAAACGGTTTCTGGTTCCGAGGATTCATTTCCGAATGCTCCGATAAGCTGTCTTCTACGGACACTCGGTAATGTTGCAGAGAGGAGGATGACCTTAGCACCCAGTGCAGATAGCCATTTCAAAAGAAGATCTAGAAGTGTGGACATGTAGACGTCGTATGCATGGACCTCGTCCAGTATGACCACCTTTCCAGCCAGACCGAACAGACGGACGAAGAAGTGCTTTACAGGTAAAACTCCCAGTAATGCCTGGTCAATCGTACCGACGCCATATGGTGAGAGTAAGCTCCTCTTCTTGTAATTAAACCACTCGTTGGCGACAAGGTTCCCCTCGAGGCCTTCGGATAGAGACTGACTCACGACTAACCGCTGGTAGTCATCGGACAACATGGCCTGTCCGTGTATCAGTGCTAGGTTTATGCGATGCTCATCTTTTCGTTCGTCGAAATAATTCATCATCCTGGTGAACATCTGATTCGATGTGGCCTGTGTCGGGAGTGCGATAAATGCTCCATCTCTCCCAGTCTCTCGATTCATTGTTTCCATGAGATAGAGGGCTGCCTCGGTTTTACCCTCTCCCATCGGTGCCTCGATTATCACCAGACCAGATTGGCTAAGCTCTTGTGATAGATCGGAAACCATGGCTTGCAAGGGAAATGGTCTGCTAATTCCATTAAACGCTTCCAAAAATGTCCTTTCCCTAATGATGTCGTAAGACTCCCAGTTCAGGTGTTTGATTGCATGGTCCGCTCTTTTTTCAGATATCTTATGGTAGTCCCCCACCGGAACATATTTCGAGCAATAATATGGAAAGAAGTCTGTTGAGGAGGAAATCCAATCTGCTACAGAGGACAATCCTGAGAGGAAAACAGTGATTATCGATTCTGATTTCTCAGCCACCTCTGGAGTGTCACACATTGTAATGCCCGAGATTTCAACAAGCGACTCGATGACTGCTTTCCTTTCTGTATTCCATCGCCCAGCACCGACATCGCGAGGAGACACGTTCATCAGTGCAGTCGAGTCAACATAACTTCCATGATGGCCCCCAAGAGAGTTGGAGAAAGTCGCTTTAGTTCTTCTGTCCAGTTTTGGAATGCCATAGTCGGAACCGGAGAATATTTCCTTGACAAGGAAAGCCGTTAACAAGCGATGGTCACTTAAAGCGTTATAGAAATCAAAACCAATGTCCATCATAATTTGTTGCCGATGAGCATTTTTCATCTGGAATCCAGGACAAGCTTTTCCGATATCATGGAGGGATACAAGAAAGGGAACCCAACGACCTGCATCCTCTAAGCCGATTCCCAATTTATCAGCAATTATTTCTTTAACCTTGAAAGATAGGTAATTGTTCCAGACTGATTGGGCTACGGAATAGGAATCGAGCAGGTGGCATAATAATGGGTGATACTGACTAGGGTCATCTTTGGAAGCCTTCCCCCAAAATACATACGGAGATTCCATCTAACAATCAAATAAAAATATTATGTTCACAATACTTAACCGTTCCATTGTTATTTTTGTTCATATGCGAAAGATGAACAATCAATCCGGACAGTTTTCCGATGAGGATTAACAAAATTTAGCCATCCCAAAATCTTAAATATCCTCTCATTATTAGGGTAACCTAAATAACCCGCATCACGAGATGCAGGAAGGTAAGAAAAATGCTGACCTTGGACAAGATAGAGCCCGGGACGATGACCAGGATCGTCTCCAACAAGGCCACCGGCAACGTCAGGAGGCGCATCATGGACATGGGCCTCCTCCCCGGTGAGAGCCTGGAGATGGTCCGCCGTGCGCCCCTGGGCGACCCCTTGGAGGTGGTGGTGAAAGGATATCACCTCTCCCTGCGCAAGTCCGAAGCCCGCTTCATCGAGGTGGAGGTACCGGAGTGATGGCCGCTTCCGTTCCGTTGATGATGTTGCGCCCCGGAAGCAGTGGACGCATATGCGATGTGCGCGGCTGCCGCTGCACCTGCCGCCGCCTCTCCGACATGGGGCTCTGCCCCAATGCCCAGGTGGAGGTCATGGAGGAAGGGCACGGATCCCTGATAGTCAAGGTCAACGGCTCCCGTTACGCTCTGGGCCGCGGGATGGCCGCCAAGATAATGGTGAATGAAGATGCCTGATAACGAGAAACAATTCCGTGTGGCCCTGGTGGGCAACCCCAACGTGGGCAAGAGCACGCTGTTCAACGCCCTCACGGGCATGAAGCAGCATGTGGGCAACTGGCCCGGGGTCACGGTGGAGAAGAAGGTCGGCGTCAGCCGGCAGCGTGGCCGCGACATCGAGGTCGTGGACCTTCCCGGCATGTACAGCACCATACCCTACTCCTTGGACGAGAAGGTGGCGCGGGACTTCCTGCGCTCCGGTGACAGCGATGCCGTCATCCATGTGGTGGACGCCAGCAACCTGGAGCGCAACCTCTACCTCACCCTGCAGCTGCTGGAGATGGGCCTGCGTCCGATCATCGCCTTGAGCATGGTGGACCTGGCCCAGGAGCAGGGGATCCTACTTGATGTGGAGAAATTATCTTCATCGCTGGGGTTACCTGTGGTACCCATCAACGCCTCCCGCAAGGAAGGGTTGGACCGGCTGATGGCCGCCGCCCTCTCCCCTGTCGGGCCCGAGGTCCTGGCGGTCGATTACGACAAGGACGTCAGCCGGGACGTGGCCGTTATACGCTCGATCCTGGAAGATGCCGAGCTGGAAGGTAACCGGGAATGGATGGCCCGCAACATCGTGGCCGGTGACGTCACGTTGTTGGATGACGTCCCTACAGACATACGGTCCAAATTGGATGACGCCCTGTCGTCCATGGCCGCCGAGGACAACGAGCTGTCCATGGTGGACAGGCGCTACGCGATCATATCCGATCTGGCGGCCGAGGTGCAGGAGCGCCCGCCCCGCCGCCGCTCCCGGTCCGACCGCATCGACCGGGTGGTGACCCACAAGTACCTGGGCATACCCATATTCCTCACTATCATGTGGGCCATGTTCCAGCTCACCTTCGTCATGGCCGAGCCCTTCATGGCCCTCATCGAGATGGGCTTCGAGGGTCTGGCAGAGTTCGTGGGCGAGAACGTGGGCGGAACGTTGGGTTCCTTCCTGGGTGACGGCATCATCGCCGGTGTGGGCTCCGTGCTGGTCTTCCTGCCGAACATCATGATACTTTTCCTCCTCCTGGCCATAATGGAGGAGAGCGGCTATCTGGCCCGTGCGGCCTTCGTCATGGACAAGGTCATGCACGCCATCGGCCTGCAGGGCAAGTCCATCATCCCCATGCTCATGGGATTCGGATGCAACGTGCCGGCCATCATGGCCACCCGCACCATCGATGACGACAAGGACCGTCTCATCAGCATACTCATCAACCCCTTCATGTCCTGCAGCGCCCGGCTGCCGGTGTACATCCTGCTGGCGGGGATATTCTTCCCCAGCAACGCCGGCACCGTGGTGTTCGCCCTCTACTTGCTGGGCATCCTGGTGGGCATCGGGTCCGCCAAGCTCTTCCGGAGCACCCTGTTCAAGGGTGAGCCCACCCCGTTCATCATGGAGCTGCCATGCTACAAGACCCCATCCGCCCTGGCATCCCTGCAGAAGATGCTGGACAAGGGATGGGTCTTCGTGCGCAAGGCCGGTAGCGTCATCCTGCTGGCCGTGGTCATCCTCTGGGTCCTGTCCTACTTCCCCTCCGGGGTGGAGTATGCCAGCGAGGACAGCTACATCGGCATGTTGGGCATGCTCATAGCGCCTCTGGTGGCGCCTCTGGGCTTCGACTGGAAGATCGCCGTGGCCTTGATCTTCGGATTCATCGCCAAGGAAGTGGTGATCGGCGCCCTGGGCACCCTGTACGGCGTTGGTGATGACAGCGAGGGTCTGAGCGGACAGCTGGAGGGCGACCCCGCTTGGAACCAGGTGAACGCCCTGGGCCTGATGGCCTTCGTGCTGCTGTACACGCCATGTGTCGCTGCCATAGGGGCCATACGCCACGAGACCGGGTCGAACCGCTTGACGCTGTTCTCCGTGGTATATGGGTTGGCGGTAGCGTGGTTGGCGGCTTTCCTGATCTGGACGATAGGCGGCGCCCTGGTGCTCTGAGGTGATGACGATGGAAACAAAAACCATAATCGATTGGCTCTCCGTCCTCCTGGCTGTGCTCTATGCAGTCATGGGGGCGCTGAGCGTGGCCTTGGCCCTGCTCCCGGACCAGGAGCTGGTGCTGGCTGGTTTGAGCTACGGCGGCGACCTCATGCTGGGGCTGGTGTTCCTGGTGGTGGCCGGCATATTCACGGTGGCTTCCCGTCTCCTATTGAAGGGGGACCCGGAGCATCTCCCGTTCGCCTATGTGGGCAGCGGGCTGGCCACCCTCGTCCTGGTCATCCAGTTCATAGTGGTGGCCGTGGATGCCTCCCTGGCTGTGCTGGAGGGAGAGGTCTGGGTGTTGGCGGACAGCTTGCACCCCACCGTCCTTGTGGGCCTGTTGTCCCTGATGGCTTTCGTCCTCTACCGGGCACGGATGGGGGCGGAGGACTGCTCCACGGAGGTGGCATGATGTCCCTCAAGGACACCCTGGCCATTTTCCAGGAACGGCCCCGCAGCATCAGCGAGCTGTCGCAGATGATGGGCATGGACAAGGATGCCACGCAGGACCGATTGGATCAGCTGGTCCGCATGGGCTTCCTCCTGCGGGAGGATCCTGCGACGCCAGCGAGTAAGAAGTGCCGTGGCTGCGGAGTCTGTGGCGGAATCAGCTGCCACAGCACCGGGCCGTCATACCGGATTTCCGAGAAGGGGGTGAGGGCCGTACAGTGAGGGAACGATATCGTCAGTGAAATGGAAAGAACAGACATGCCTCCAAACCACTTCCAAACCCCTTGGAAACCATTTCTTTTCAGAGCGTCTTCTCCCGCACGATCTTGTGGAAGTAGATCACTTCGAACCTCAGAGGCCTGTGGATCAAGAACCCCGCCGGCAACCTTTTCTCCTCGATGATGCGGAAGCCCTCCTTCTCATAGACCTGCTGCGCCTTCTCCATGCTGGGATGGTCGGAGGTGTAGAGCCGTAGGTAGCGCACGCCTCGTGAGCGGGCCTCGTCCACGGCCTTGCGGAGCAGGGTGCCGCCCAATCCCTTCCCTCGTTCATCCGGATGCACGCAGTACCATCCCAGCCACAGGGCCTCGTGACGGTCCTTGCGCATGACGTAGAGTCCGGTGATGCCCTTCACCCGATCATCTTCATCCAATGCCACCCAGAAATCCCTTAGCTCATGGACGCCGAATACACGGCCGAACCGAGACAGCAGGGGACGGTCCCTCCAGGACCACACCCAGAAGCTCATGCGCTCTGCTGGCGTCTGTTGGGGGAATATCAGGTCCACCAGTTCCTTGGCTTGACCGGCGGTGGACTCATCCATGGCCTCCAATCGATAGTCAGGAGGTTCGTTCATCTCAGGCAGAGCTTCCTCCAATGGTCCTCGGATGCCTGCATTACGCTCTCCTCGTCCAGGGTCATGATCTTCCGATCATGCATAAGCAGGTCGCCCTGGCAGATGGCCGTCTTGACATTCAGGCCGTTCGATGAGTATGCAAGGTTGGACACCAGGTTCTCCGGGAGCAGGGGACGGAGGTTGGGTGCCTTCCCGTCCAAAATGATCAGGTCGGCGTATTTGCCAGGCTCGATGGAGCCGATGCGGTCCGCCATCCCGATGGCCTTGGCGCCGTTGATGGTGCAGAAGTCCAACAGCTGCTGGGCCTTGGCGATGGTGGGGTCCCAACGGCTGGATTTCTGCAAGAGTCCCAAGGTCTTCATCTCCGCGAACATGTCCAGGGAGTTGTTGGTGGTGCTGCCGTCCGTGCCGATGGAGACGTTGACGCCGTAGAGCAGCATCTCCGGGACAGGGGCCACGCCTCCTGTGGCCAGCTTCATGTTGGAGGACGGGCAGCTGGCGATGGACATGCCGGCCTTGGCCATGAGACGGACCTCGTTGATGGTCAACCAGGCGGAGTGGGCGGACAACGCATTCGGTCCCAGGACACCGATGGAGTCCAGCCATTCCGCCGGACGCATGCCGGTCTTCTTCTTGTGCTCATGGACCTCCCCTCGGGTCTCAGAGAGGTGGAAGTGGAGGAGCAAATCCTCCTCCCTGGCGTATTCCGCCGCCTCCCGGCAGGTATCTTCACCGCATACATAGACGCCTTGCAGGCCCACCCCGGGAACGATCTTCCTCTGGTCCCGGTGCTCCCGGCAGAAGCGGCGGCAGTTGTCGATGGGTTTGCCCTTCTGGGTGGTGAACTGCTCATCCAGCACGCACCAGCAGAGCACGCCGCGGATGCCGGAGTCCTGAACAGCCTTGGCAATGATGTGCTCGTCATAGTAGAGGTCCACGAAGGTGGTGGTGCCGCTACGGATCATCTCCAGGCAGCTGAGCCGGGTCCCTAGGTCGATGTCGGCCTCGCTGCGGTCGGAATCCACCCGGAAGACCTTGTCCAAGAAGTCCGGGAAGCTCAGGTCGTCCACGCAGCCCTTCATCACCGACATGGCGGCGTGGTTGTGGGTGTTCACCATGCCCGGCATGAGCACATCGCCACGGGCATCGATCTCCTGGTCGGCCTCCAGCCCGGTGGGTCCCACAGAAACGATCAATTCGTCCTCGATGATGACGTCCCCACGGATGACGTCCCGGCTCGGATTCTGAGTCAGTATCCAAGCGTCCCTGATGGCGGTGCGCATGAGAATGCAACCGGTTACGGATATTAACAGTTTTTCGGACGGCTGGAGAAATCTGGATATATCCGCACCGGCATGCTCCCCGCATGGCTGTCCAGTTGCTCTTCCTCGGCACGGGGGGAGGGCGTTTCGCCACCATCTATCAGACCCGCAGCACCGGAGGGTTCATCCTTCGTGACGCTTGCACGTTGCACGTGGACCCTGGGCCAGGGGCCTTGAGCAACATGAGCAGGGCGGGGGTGGACCCGGCGGCAACGGATGCCATCCTCATCTCCCATTGTCATCCGGACCACTATTCCGACGGGGAGGTCCTGGTGGAGGGCATGACCGGAGGAGGCATCCGAAAACGTGGCCTTCTGGCCGGTTCGGAGAGCGTCCTGCGGGGCATCGAGGGCATGGGCCCCGGGGTCTCCCAATACCACCAATCCCTCCTGCCGAGCGTGGAGGTCATCGCCCCCGGGAGTTCCATGAGCGTCCAGGGGATGCAGGTGGACTTCACCCCCACCTTGCATACCGACCCCAGCGGCGTGGGCATGGTCTTCCACACCCGGGAGGGCCGGATATCCTATGTGGGAGACACCCATATGCGCCAGGACATCGTGGATGCCCATCACGGTTGCCGGGTGCTGATGCTCTCCGTCACCCGGCCCAGCAACGCCCGGGTGCGCTGCCATCTCTGCACCGAGGACGCCATGGACTTCGTGGAGGCGGTACGGCCGGAGGTGGCGGTGCTCACCCATATGGGGGTGCGCATGGTGCAGGCCGGCCCGGAGAAGGAGGCCGCCAAGATATCACAGGAGACCGGGGTGCGGACCTTGGCCGCCCAGGACCTGATGCTCATGCGCATGGGGAAGAGGATAACATTCAGCAAGTATAGTTAAGTTTATATAGAAGCGATAAACTATACTAAAATCAGTCCTTAGTCAGCTCCATACCCCATTGCATTCCCATTTTCTGGCTTTGGACCACCTCCCAATCCTATAAATGATGCGAAGCCGTTGGCAAGACTGTTGTAAGATGACAGTCGACCCATCCATTCTGGAGCGCATCATACCCAGCGCAGAGGAGAAGGAACGCATCAACCGCGTGGCGGATGAGATCCGGGAGAAGGCCTGCCAGGAGCTGGCCCGCCGGAATCTGGACGCGGAGGTGAGACTCATGGGCTCGGTGGCCAAGGGCACCTATCTCTGCGACCCGGACTTGGACATTTTCCTGTTGTTCCCACCGGACTTCCCCTCATCCCGCTTGGAGGAGGAGGGCCTGGCCATAGGCGATGCCATCCTGAAGGGTGAGAAGATGTATGCCGACCACCCTTACATCAGAGGCATCTACCAAGGCTTGGAGGTGGACATGGTCCCCTGCTATGACATCTGCGACACCAGCTGCCTGCAGAGCGCGGTGGATCGGACGCCTTTCCACACCCGTTTCATCCTGGAGAACTTGGATGAAAAGATGCGGGACCAGGCCCGGGTACTGAAGGCCTTCATGAAAGGGGTGGGCACCTACGGGGCCGAGCCTCAGACAAGAGGGTTCTCCGGCTATCTCATCGAGCTCCTGGTCTGGCATTATGGCAGCTTCCAATCCGTGTTGGAGGCCGCGTCCAAGTGGAAGGAGGGGCTGGTGCTGGGGGACGGCATCAAGAATCAGTCCATGCAAGGCCCCTTGGTGGTGTACGACCCAGTGGACCGCCGGCGCAATGTGGCATCGGCGGTGCATGTGGACACCTTCGCCCTCTTCATCACCGCCGCCCGCGCCTATCTGCGTCATCCGTCGTCCCTGTTCTTCTTCCCTGTGCCCAGGACACCTTTGACCATGGACGAGGTCAAGCAAAGAATGGATGGCAGGGGCAGCCGTCTGCTCACGGTCTCATTCTCCCGCCCATGCATCAACCATGAGAACCTGGAGGCCCAGATGTGGAAGGCGGAAGAGGGTCTGGCCAAGGTCCTGGAGTCTCTGGGCTTCCATGTCCTGGGGTCCGCACACGTTGTGGAAGACGGCCTCATATTCGCCTTCGAGCTGGAGGACGACGTCCTCCCTCCCGTCCGACTGCATGTCGGGCCGCCGGTATGGGTGTCGGAGGCGGAACGCTTCCTGCATAAATGGAAGGAGATGGGGCTGGACCGCCCGACCATCAAGAACGGTCGTTGGCAGGTCATGGTGGCCCGTGACCCCCGTGACGCCGTCAGCCTTCTGCAGGGGGAGAAGGAGAGGATAAGCCTCGGCCAGAACATGGACGTGGAATCCATGTGCGTGCACGGGCACCAGGATTCATTGCAGGCGGATATGGCCGTTGTTCTCAGCAGGCTGTTGGACAGACGTTATCCCTGGGAGATCCCGGAGCCTCAAGCGGAGTAGTTGACACGCAACACGAAGTTCGTGGTCTCGGCCGTGTTTCCAGCATCGTCTGTGACCACGATCTTGAAGTTGTTGTTGTTGAAGGTGCCTGAGGAGGCCGGCGCATCCACATCGACCAGGAATTGGTAATGGTCGTTGCCTATGGAGGTCATGTTGAACGGACTGAAATCCGCATCGCTATGCGCTTTCCATAAGATGGTGACCTGCGACAACGGCGTGTTGTCGGCCACCAGGGCGCTGATGTTCACGGATATGGTGCCCGTACCGCTGATGGTGTAGATATTGCTGGAAATAGCGGCATCCACATACTCTCCTGAGACCTCATAGGTCACGGACATGTCGCCGATGACTGGGTTGGTATGGTCGGCCAGAGGGGGGTTCATGCAGATGATCCAGACGCCCAGGAAAAGGAAGAAGAACAACAGGTAGTTGCCCATCATGCTCTTGTTCTCGATCTCGCTCACGTCGAATCGGAAGAGCGTCAGCATCTGTTTGAGGCCCAGTAGGGAGACCAGGAGAATGAGGAGGCCCACAGCCATCTCTCCCGCCATCTCGCTGAAGTAGTAGGCCACGAAACCCATGACGACGGCCAGGGCGGTAACCACCCATAGGACTTTTGTGACCTGGATGTCCTTGAGGAGGAACTCCCTCTCATCGAATTCCGGAGGAACGAACTCGTACTTCTCTTCCTCCTCCTTCGGTGCTCTCCTCTTCTTCTTGGCCATCGAATCCTCAAGATATAACTATCTTATAAATGTTTTCGACTTCATAAGCTCACTTGCCTGGTATTTTCGGTACACTCCCTGTAAGCCCATCTTATATACGTTGCACGATTAGTTTCTTAGGTGAGTCAATGGCCCAAACAAGTCTAGAAGAATTACCAGGAGTAGGACCCGCCATAGCAGAAAAACTCCGCGAAGCAGGATATACGGACATCTTGGCCATTGCCGTCGCTTCACCGAAGACCCTCGCAGAGGAATGCGAGATCGGTGAGAAGAAAGCAATGGACATCATCGAAGGGGCCAAAGTAATGGCCGACGTCGGAGGATTCGAGACTGGCGAGGATATCCTAGAGAGAAGGAAACTAATCCAGAAGCTGACCACAGGTTCGAAGGCCTTCGATGAGCTCATGGGTGGTGGTTTGGAGAGCCAAGCCATCGTGGAGTTCTTCGGGGAATTCGGTAGCTGCAAGACGCAGGTCTGTTTCCAATTGGCGGTTAATGCCACCATGCCCGTGGAGAGGGGAGGTTTGGATTCGGAGGTCATCGTCATAGACACCGAGAACACCTTCCGTCCGGAGAGGATCATCCAGATGGCCGAGTATCTCGGATTGGATCCCTTGGAGACCCTGAAGAAGATACATGTCGCCCGTGCGTTCAATTCCGATCATCAGATCCTGTTGGTGGAGAAGGCCGGCGAGATGGCCAAGGAGAAGAAGGTCAAATTGCTGATCGTGGACTCCTTGACCTCCCACTTCCGTGCTGAGTATGTAGGGCGCGGTGCGTTGGCAGAGAGGCAGCAGCTGCTGAACAGGCATATGCACGACCTCTTGGATTTCGCCACGGTGAACAATGCCCTCATCGCAGTCACCAATCAAGTGGCCAGCAAACCGGATGCATTCTTCGGTGACCCCACTCGTCCCATCGGTGGACACATAGTAGGTCACACCGCCACCTTCCGTCTCTATCTGCGCAAGGGAAAGGCCGGCAAGCGCATCGCCCGCCTAATAGATTCCCCCAGCCTCCCGGAGGGAGAAGCCGTCTTCATGGTAAGCGAAGATGGTATCAAGGACTGAAGGCATAACGGGGTTCGTGAAGAACCCCTCTTTCTTTTTTGAACTGTCCGGGGAGCATCCGGAGATGGCTATGCAGGAGGCCCTTTCCTGCATAAAGATGGCCGCTGGAAGCGTGGTGGGGCACGTGCATGGCCCTGGTTATCTGGTGGCCCCCCTCCCTGCTCATCTGCTACCGTGGATAGCGCAACGGATAGCGCTCACCCATCGTATCGGCCGTTTCATGGGTTGGTTGGAGAGGGAGGACGGATTGGAGGGTATCGATGCCTCCTGTCTGCCGGAAGGGAGCTTCTCCGTGCGGGCCAAGAGATACGAAAAAGCCCGCCCAGATATAGACTCCCGGAGATTGACCCGAACCTTGGGGGGGCATCTCTCCCTAGGTCGTCAAGTGGACCTGGAGGATCCCGATATCGAGGTTCGGGCATTCATATCCGACCGCATCGGGATTCATCATTCCCTCTTCCACATCGACCGTCATTCATTGGAGGAGCGAAAGGTGGCGGAAAGGCCGTTCTTCTCCCCCATATCATTGCACCCCCGCTATGCCAGGGCATTGATCAACATGGTGGAGGTGGGAGATGGACAGACCCTCCTGGATCCCTTCTGTGGCACAGGAGGTATACTACTGGAGGCCGCCAGCATGGGTATACGTGCTCTGGCATCCGATATCGATCCAGATATGATCGAAGGTACGGAGAGGAACATGAGGCACTTCGGCCTGGAGCTCAGCGGTCAGGCCGTGACGGATGTGGCCGAAATCGGCAGTCATTTCCCAAATACCGATGCCATCGTCACCGACCCGCCTTACGGGAGGTCCGCCAGCACCCGGGGGGAGAACATCTCGGCCTTGTACGTGCGAGCCCTGGAAGCGGCCAAAGCCTGTCTGAAGCCAGGAGGACGGATGGGCATCGTCGTGCCCATCATATTGGAACCAACGGAAGGATTGCATCTGGAGCACCTCTTCCATCAGAAGGTGCACGGTTCGCTATCCCGCCATTATCATATCTTCAGACGATGCTGAGCCGGACGGACAGGGAATCATGAGCGCTGCCTCCTGAGACTCCTAGCTCCAGTCCATACATCCCCACCGAGGCGTTGGAATCGGCCACGACATCCAACCTTATTTGAACCGATTGCCCGGCATCCAGATCCACCTGCAGGCTGGAGCTGCTGTTATCCCCGCTCTCTAGCACGGTGAACATGTGACTCCATCCTGAGGATAGATTATCCAAGGACAGTGTGACCAGCAAGGGCATGTTCCCATCGTTCTCCATCGTGAAGTTGAACTGTACTCCCCCACCAGCAGAGATGTTCATCTCCAACGGCTCATCGGACTGTAAAGACAATGACGGCTGGTTGAGCCGGGACTCCATTGGTACCGGTATGAAGCAGGTTATGAGGAGGACAAGGCCTATTGCCGCCGCCAGGTAACGCTTCCGATCCAATGGTGTGATGTCGTTCAACGGAGGGGGGTGTGATACCCCCAGCATGAGGATCAGGAGACCGAAGATCAGCCATCCGGTGTATACCGTGGAAAGCAGGATCAATGCGCCCATCACCACATAGCCCACATATACGGCGCGGTCGCCAAGCACCGCCCTGGACACGTGCCCTCCGTCCAGTTGTCCCGCCGGCAAGAGGTTGATGCCGGTTATGAACAGCCCCAGCCAACCGGCGAACATGGTGGGATGCATCAACAAGTCGCCCCCCACAGGGAACAGGAACATCATGGCCTGCATGATCAAAGGCATACCGAAGAAGGTCACCAACCCCTCCTGCCAAAGGGTGGAACTGTCTCCGATGGACAGTGAGTAACCGATGGCCAGCACGGGAATGGCCACCAGGAACCCTCCGAACGGCCCTGCCAGACCGATGTCCACCAAGGCTTTCCGGCTGGGCAAAGGCTCCCGGATGGATATGAAGGCCCCGAAAGTACCCACCGGAGGAATGGAAGGGATGAAGAACGGCAGGGAGACGGACAAGCCGTAACGTTTGGACATCAGGTAATGAGAGAGTTCGTGCGTCCCTAGTATCAGGAGCAGAGGAACGGCGAAGGTCAAAGCCCCCCAGAGGAGGTTGTGCACCTCGAAGACACCGCCCTCTCCTGTGAACGATGCCCAGAGCAGGGACCCAGAGACCACCGTGGTAACGAATGTGAGCAAGAGCATGAACTGGTTCACAGATACAGGGCGGGTCCTTCCGCGAGGGAGATTGACTACGAAGACCGTGACACGCCCGTCCTTGTCATCCACTGAGACCACCATCCCCAGCGGCCGGAGTTCCCTCCTGAGGTCCTCGAACTCTTCCTCCAGGTCATCTGGTGGCTCGATGACGAAACCCAAGCCTCCTCTGGCGGTGTAGACCTCTCGGATACGGAAGCGGAGCCCCACTTCTCGACGCACCATTTCCAGTATCTCCCGGGACGCACTCATCGTCACCCCATGACCATGCCGGATTATTAGTTTTCCCAGGGCCCTGGCAAATGGTTTTCAACTTGGAGCAGGATACGGCGCTGTGAATCGTTTCCTGCAGCTTTTCCGTCTGGGCAACTGCGTGATGGGCATCGTGGGACTACTGGTGGCGGCATTCATCGCCTCCGGGACCAACATGCCGGACAGCTGGTTCCAGTTATTGGTGGCCAGCATCAGCGTGGCTGGATTCATAGCTGCCGGGAACGCCTTGAACGACTACGTGGACCGGGAAGTGGACCGGCTGGCCCATCCGGACCGGCCCCTGCCGTCTGGCAGGATGGAGCCCCGCACCGCCCTCTACGTGGCGTCAGGGCTGTTCGTATCCTCATTGGCCATTTCCCTGCTCCTGGACCCTATCTCCATAGCCATCTTCGTCATCGCCACGGTCATGATGCTGGCTTATGAACTGAAGTTGAAGGCTTCCGGTCTGGCAGGAAACGCCACCATCGCCTTGCTAACCGGAGGGCTTTTCCTTCTGGGAGGGGCGGTGGTTGGGAGCGTGGAGAACACCCTGGCCGTGGCCGGCATGGCTATGCTGGTGTCATTGGGGCGGGAGATCACCAAGGACATCGAGGACATGGAAGGGGACCAAGGCCGGAACACGCTTCCCATGCGCATCGGCAAGAAGAACGCCGGCATCATCGCTGCCGTCTTCTTCATCTCTGGGCCCATCCTCTCCCTCCAGCCGGCGATAGACGGGATTTTCGGAGTGGCTTATCTGCCTCTGGTCCTGGTGGCGGATGCAATATTTTTATATGACTCCTGGCTTCTTTTCCAGGACCCGCGTCGGGCTCAGAAGCTCGCGAAACTCGGTATGTTGGTCGCATTGGTGGCCTTCATTGCGGGAGGATTCAGATGACTGTCAAGGAATACCTGTTCAAGAAAATGTCCGAAGGGACCATCCACATGACTTTGATCGACCCCGACAAGCAGCCCGCGGAGTTGGCCGCTGAGATCGCCCGCACCGCGGAGGGGATGGGGTCCGACGCCATCATGATCGGAGGGTCCACCGACGTGACCCAGGAGAATCTGGATGCCACGGCGAAAGCCATCAAGGCCGTCGTGGATATTCCGGTCATCTACTTCCCTTCCGGTGCACATGCCCTGTCCCGTCACTGCGACGCCCTGTATTTCATGAGCATGATGAACAGCCGCAACCTGAGGATGGTGATGGGTGAACAGGTGACCGCCAGCCAGATCGTGAAGATGCTGGGCATCGAGCCCGTTTCCATGGGCTACATCATCGTGGAGCCCGGTATGAAGGTGGGCGAGGTGGGACAGGCCGAGGTCATCAAGAGGGATGACGTGAAGACTGCCGTGTCCTACGCTCTAGCGGCGGAGTACCTGGGCATGAGCATGGTCTACTTGGAGGCTGGTAGCGGTGCTCCTCAACCGGTGCCCCCGGCCATGGTGGCCACGGTGAAATCGCAGATCAGCATCCCTCTCCTGGTGGGAGGCGGGATACGCGACCCGCAGACCGCTCTGGCAGCCAAGGAGGCCGGGGCCAATGCCATCATCACCGGGACACTGGTGGAAGGCCAGGACTACAGCACCCGTTTGGGTGAGGTGATCGCGGCCATCAAGGGATGATCACAGCATCTCCAAAAGCATGCGGTGAACGGCGCTGTCAGCGGACAGCTCTGGATGGAAGGACAGGGCCAGCAGGTTCTTCTGACGGGCCATGATTATCCTGTCGTTCCAATAGGATATCGCCCGGCAGTCCCCCCATACCTTTTCAATGGACGGTCCCCGGATGAAAACCGCCGGGAATGGTTCCGGAATGCCCTCGATTTCCACGAATGACTCGAAGGACTCCCGTTGCCGTCCGAAGGAGTTCCGGTTCACCCTCATATGCATCATGCCCAAGAGTTCCGTCTCGGTGCGCCGGACGTCATCGTCTCCCTCCTGGGCCATCAGTATGCATCCGGCACAGGTGCCCATGATGGGCATGCCTGCTTCTCCCATCTCCCGTATGGCATCCATCATCTGGAACCGTTTCAGTAGCTTGGCGATGGTGGTGCTCTCGCCCCCGGGTATGGCCAGGCAGTCCACCTGTCGTAGCGCCTCCAGGTTCCTGACCGCCACTGCCTCCCCTTCCAGGCCCAAGTCCTGAAATGCCCTTTGGAACGCTTGGATGTGTTCCGGGACCGCCCCTTGAAGGGACACCACTCCTGCCCTCAGCATCTCATCGCCTCACTCATCGAACAACGGGCGACGGTCCAGGATGACCTTGCCTTTGGCCACATAATCGGTCTGCACATCGCGGAACTCCACGATGGGGGCCATGATCAGTTCCTCTTCCATGCCCATCTTCACCTCGAGGATGGCCTCTACGGCTTTGCAGATGGAATCACGCAAGTTTTCGCTGTGATCCCGGGATTCCACCAAGAACGTCAGTTTGTCCTGGAACCCTTCCTTGTCAATCAGCAGCTGATAGCTGATGACCTCGGGGAAGGAGAGGAGAGCCTCGTCGAAGAGCAGCGGATAGACCTTCTGACCCAGGCCGACCTTGGTCATCATGTCCATCCTCCCCGCCGGCTTCATGATCTTCTTGTTGAAGTGGGAGCCACAGCCGCAGGGGGGGCTGATATGAGCGACATAGTCCCGGGTGCGGTAGCGGATTATCGGGGTTCCCTCGCTGGTGAGGCTGGTCACCACCAATTCCCCCCGCTGCCCATCTGGCATATGCTCACCGGTCTTCGGGTCTATGACCTCGAAGAGGAGATTGGCCTCGTCGGTGTGCAGTCCATCCTGTTGGTCGCACTCCACCGCACAGGCCAAGCCGAACTCTGTCATGCCCCACACATCGAGGACCTTGCATCCCCACTCCTCCTCCAGGGTGCGTCGCATGGATTCCGACAGGGGTTCGGCCGCACAGATGATCTTCTTGATGCCCAAGGACCGCAGGTCGTGGGAGTGGCCGGCCAGGACCGTCACCCTATAGATGAAGGAAGGCAGACCTATGATGTAGGTGGAATTATTGGCCTTGATGACGTCCATCTGTTCCTGGATGTCGATGCTGGCAGAGCTGGAGGAGTCGAAGCCGGCGATCATGCAGGCTCCCGCCATCATCAGGCTGGGGTCCCAGGCCCCCACGGTGGGGAACATGATATGCAACACGTCCCCCTTCACCATGCCCACGTCCCGCAAGGCGGAGGCGATGATGTCGATCTTGGCGATGAGGTCGTTCCGGGTGTAGAACACCCTCTTCCTCACTCCTGATGTACCCGTGGTGGAGAAGGAGCGTTCAGTCTTGGTCTGGGACACAGCCAGGAAATGCAGAGGCTCCTTGGCCATGTCCTCCGGGGTGGTCATGGGTACCTTGGTGAGGTCAGCGATGGTCTTGATGTCATCGGCACTCACTCCCGCTTCCCGGAAACGATTGCGGTAGAAGTGGGAATTCTCCTCCACGTATCGCATCTGCTTACGGAACTGATGCAGCTGATACTGCTCGAAGTCTTCCCTGGTGACGTGATCCAGATCATCCTTCCCGATGGCCTGGCGCAATTCCTTGCTCTTCTTGAAAGTCTCCCTGGCTTTAATGGCCATCCACTCTTCCAGCGGGTTCTGGCAATCGGCAGGTATCCGGCTGGAGAGCATCTTTCTCCTCACGATGGCCATCTTCACGGTCTTCCAGGGGTGCATGCAAGTATAATCCGGCGATGGTAGTTAAGAGTTATTCCGACTGCTCCACATAGTTCATAAGGACTCATCGACATTCCCGAACATGGTCCGGGACTGGAGGAAAACCGCTGTTGTGCTGAAAGAAAAAATGGGTCTCAAGAGCGACCCCATCGGCGTCTCACTTTCCGAGTCTTCTCAGTCGTCGGGTAAGCATGCCGTGGATACCACGGTCTGCCACATGCTCCTCCGTTCCCGGCATGACCGTGAGGAAGGGGTACTCCACGCTGTCGCTGCAGATATGCGCTGTGTTTGGGGGGCAGCGGCATTGGGCCTGATGTCTTCCCCGCCCCGTCTGAAAGAAGGGATGCTCTACCTCGGCTTCGTTGCCGATTTGGAGAGCGGCAAGAATCTTCATGGTCAGATGGGTATGTTGGGAGATGAGTCTAAGCGTTTTCAGGAACTCACAACCTTCCCATTGGAGCTTGCTCCCATGGATCCTGATGCAGTGGTCATGTACATGACCCCGGGACAGGCCCTGCGGGTCATCATCGCCGCCCTGCATCTCAAAGGAGGGGCGATCAGCACCCCTATGACCGGCCAAGCCTCGGTCTGCGCCTCCATCGCCAGGGCAGTGGGTGAAGGCAGGATCTCCGTGGACATCCCCTGCATCGGGGACCGGAAGATGGGACTGGTAGGGGATGACGAGCTGGTGGTTGTCCTCCCTTCAACGGGCTTGGATGATTTCATGGTCGGATTGGAAAGGACGGATTACATGGCTCGTTATCCTTACACCCCATACACTTCCTGGAGCCCTTCTCTCCCGCCAATGTTCACACCAATGCCGAATGAATTGGAGTGAATTCCGTCGATTGTAAATAGGGGAATGACATTGGGAGAGACGATAAGGGCAAGGTGATTATAGTATGGTACTGACACCAGAGATGGCAAGAGCAGGAGTCACACCGCAACTGCTTTCATCCACGCACAGATTCCAGTGCCCCAACTGTGGGAAGGAGTTCAGTCTTTTCCAGTCCAGGGCCATCGCCTGCCGCTCATGCCCCAAGGCCAACCAGAACTGCAAGTTCGTCCGTTGTGTCCACTGCGACAAGGAGTTCCCCATGCAGGGATTCGTGGTGAACACCAAGGAGAAGGAGAAGTTCTTGGCCAACTATATGGACAAGACGGTGGGCAACTACTACAAGAACTTCGGCTACCGCAGCCGTTGATCGAAACCCTTAACCATCTTCCGTTTTTTTCAATCTTTTCTGTCTTTCTAAAGTTATCATTGATTTGATGTCCATCCTATGGACAAGAAAAGGAGAGGAAGGGAGTTTAGGCCTAGATAGGCTGGCCGTGGGGTTGGAAGGCCTGATGCCTATACAAGGTGTCGCCGCACTTGTTGCTGACGTTGAACAGACAGAACGGGATGAGCTTTCCATCTGGGGTGACCATGTGTATGCAGCATCTCTCCCAACGCTCCACCTCTCCTGTCCAAGCATCCTGGAATGCCATGGCGGAGACGGTGAGGTAATGGGTCTTGGCCCGGTTCACGAAGGACTTCCAGCTACCATCCTCGGTCTTGGTCTCCCCACCCATGGCTTCATCGATGAAACGCCAGAAGGAGGAGACC
>JAQUUA010000077.1 GCA_028694055.1 Candidatus Methanomethylophilaceae archaeon
AATATCAACTAATGATTCAGGAAAAACAATCGTTTTTATGCCTTTACAATTCCAAAACGAATTCCTATTGATGGTTTTTACCCCTTCTAAAAGAACAAGCCTATTAGAAGCAATTTTATTTAGTGTTCCAACAACAGAAGTTTTAAATCCGTTATAAATAACGTCATCCTGAATATAATAAGCTTTTGAATGATTTTCTAATTCAAGTTTTGAGCATCCAGAGAATGGATTGTTTTCCATTTTTTCTAACGACTTTGGGAGGACTATTTTTTCAAAGCGATCGCAAAGGAAGAAAGTATGCTTGCAAATAACTTTTACAGTATCAGGGACAGCAAAAACTCTATCATCGCCTTTTATGGAACAATAAATCATTGTTTGCTTATCTTTTGTATAAAGAGCTCCATTCTCATAGATAAAATATGGCGACTCATTTCTCACTTCCACTAGCGGACAGCCAGCAAAAGGATTATTACCCATTAAATTGCATTTCTCTGGAATATTTATCTTTCTGAGGTTTTTACAATTATAGAATGTATCTCCACCCATATTAGTTAAAGTCTTTGGAAGAATCACTTCTTCAATAAATTGATTATCCCAGAAAGAAGATGATTCAAGTTCTTCAATGCCTTCAGGAACGACAACAACTTTGTCATGTCCAAGATAATGCATTATTCTATTCTCCTCGATATCAAAATCAGGACTTGAATAATTACCTTTAACAGCTTTCCTTAAACAAGTGGCGTTTTCTTCAAACAATCCATAGTCATACCATTCACTATCACTATGAATCTTTGTTTTGTACTCAAGAACTCCACTAACTAGCCTTGATTTATAAATAGCCACACCATCAAGTTCGTTTGTCTTAAATTGATCATCCCAAACGATAAATTTAATTAAGAATCCACGAAAAGAAAACTCTAGTTTTTCATCAATAGATGAAATGTCTTTTATAGAACAATTTAGACTTAGTATCCTGTTAATGCATTCCAGTTTTACAAAGCTTTCATGAGTATCAAGCAAAAAGGCAAATTCATCATTGATAAACACTTCTTGAGAATCTGATTTGATCACAATATGTGTTCCGTCATCGAATGTCTTTTCGAAAACATCTGGAGTATGCTCAAAAAATCTCATCGCCCAATAAAGCGCTGTGTATTTCATGTTTTTACTTAATCTTAAATCGCTGAGTCTTTCCATTATTTCAATTCTTCTAAAATCCTGTTCACCACTTCATCCGGTGTGAGTTTTGACGTATCTATTACTATGTAAGGGAATTGGAATTTATCACAAAACTCAATCATTCTCTTATAGATTTTCTCCGATTCTTTTGCTCTTGCGATATCTTTGTCATTTTTATCTCTAGATATGAGTCTTTGCACAATAACTTCAGAAGGTGAATAAATAATGACAGTAAGTTTTGGCTTTCCTAGCTTTTTCACTAAAAGCTCATACACATCCTCATTATAATCGGAACCGCTCCACGCATAATTAGAAGCAAGATGTCTATCGGTGACAATGTTTTTATTCTTAAAAGCATCATACATATAAATGCTTCCTAGTCCATAAAACCACGAAGTGAAATCACGATTAGGATTTGAATTAACTTGATCTCTGATTCTTAAATACTCATCAAAACAGTTCTCATCTTTATCAAAAAGATAATGAAGTGGTTTTTCTATAAATTCATAGCCGATTTTTTCAGAAAGCAATTTGCATGTTGTTGATTTGCCAACGCCATCCATTCCTTCAATTGATATATGGTTCATCCTTGTTCGCCTCCTTTAAAGTTATGAGTTCATCTAGTGATTTAGGTTCAAATTCGCAGACATCGACACCACAATTGTATGCTGGCAAATCCTTATAATAGTCTTTAATCATCTTATAAGGATGTCCGTTATTTGGGGTTTTATTATGAATGTGTCCATAAACCAAAATGCCTTGTCTATTAAATTCCATCCAATCCATCAGAGGATAATGACAAATGCAAACCTTCCTATTATTATCCATTATTAGGTCGATGAACTTAACCGATTCAAAAGCATTAGACGTTTTTATTTCTTCAAGAAGAAGATGATCGTGATTGCCTACGATTAGGTGCTTATGACCATTAAGCTTATAAAAAATCTCTAACGAAGATAAATCATCATCTTTAGTTATGTCACCAAGCACATAGACAGTGTCTTCCTCTTTGACTTTTGCATTCCATTTTTTGATAATCACTTTCTCCATTTCATCTAGTGATTCGAATGGCCTTTTACATTTATCAAATATGGCTTGATCTCAAAAATGAGTGTCTGCAATATAGTAAATCATTAATTTGTTTTCCTGTTCTTGCTTTCGTGCATTTTACCTTTGGTAAAATAATCTTGTATTTCAAGATATCCAGATACCCTTCTGATTCTTGTTATTTCTGTTGATCCACATGCTGGGCATACATCAAAAGTGCCTGATGCTCCACATTCTTTGCAAATGTCTTTCGGAAAATTAAAACCTAAATAATGAACACCTGATTTAACTGCTACTTCTATTAATTCATCAAGGCCTTCTGCGTTTCCAATTGGTGCTTCTGATAATTCAACGTAAGATATGCAACCACCATTTGCATAAATGTGGAACGGTCCTTCCAATTCGAGTTTTCTAAATGCTGGCAATCTGCTATCAACATCAACATGGAACGAATTCGTGTAGTATCCTTTTTCCATAATTGGCGATTTAAAAAGCTTATTATCTATTTCTTCAAATCTACCGCTTATGTATTCTCCGCTTGTAGCTAGCAAAGAAAAATTAAGATGGTATTGAGTTTTCAAATCATCTGTATAATCTCTCATATACTTAACAAAGTTAAGCGCAACTTCGTAGACAGAATCATTGTTCCAATACTTTTCACCGCTTAAAACTTCCATTGCTTCGCTTAAACCAATGAAGCCAATAGATAAAGTTCCGTGTTTAAAATTCTCTCTTAAACCAACTTTATCAACATCTTCACGTGTTAGTTTATACTCACGAATCGTTGGGAAAAGATCAATATCGGCCTCACATGTTTTTTCGTATCTATCTAAAAGAATGTCTTTAGTTAAACTAGCGACATGAAGCCACTTTAATTTAAAAGCAGCTACCTTATCTTCTAATGAGAAATTATGCATTTCTTTGTCAACTTCTAATGCTAAACGAGGAAGATTAATTGAAATGTTGTCTACATTGCTTCTGCCTATAGCTCCTGATTCTCCGAATAAATTATCAACGACTCTTGTTCGGCATCCCATGATTGAAAGTTTTTCAGGATCTGTATTTTTATCAGCATCACAATCGCATAATAAGTAAGTAGGAATCATCTTTCTTGCTGTGCATAGAAGCGCTTCTTGGAAAAGGTCAAAGTTCGGATCTTCAGGAAATCTATTAACACCTTTATGGACTTTGAAAACGATATTTGGTTTGTAGACCAAGTCACCAGCGCAACTGAAACATTCTAATAAGGTATACGATAAAAACCTTTCTGCGTTGTTGGTTCCTAGGCCAATGCAAAAAGTAACATAATAACTTGTTTGGCCCATTCTGGTATGCGTGTTATTGCACCACAAAATGAGCGATCTAATACACGCTTTAAAAATCGCGTGGTTTTCGAGTACTTTAACACCAAGATTCTTAAAAATTAATGCGAAGTCCTTATCAAAATTAGCGAACGACATGCCACCGCTTTGCTCGTTTCCAATCTTTGCGAGCAACTCTTTAATAAAATCAAAAACACCAACGATCGTTTCTTCAGCTTCTAGGCCTTCAAATTTCTTGTAAGGAAATGCATTAAGAATATCAAATGTTAAACAATTATAAGTTAATCCATAAGCATCTAAATCGTGAATATGGATATAACCCTCTCTATGTAGTTTCGCCCATTCGGAATTCAAGCTGTTTAAAACAGCTTCTTTTTCATGCTTTTCACCAATATTGAAAACATGTCCAACATAGCTTTTTCTATTAGCGGCATTATCATTTTTATTTTGTTTCTTCATGGTGAATCCTCACAAATTTCTGATTTTTTGAACCAACGAATGGAGTTGTGCTTGTTCTTTCTTTAAGAATAAATCTTCCAACTTTTATGTATTTTAAATATTTAATTATTTCTTCAGGAACCTCTTCGATTTCATGTCCGGTGTATAGACATAAATCAAAATCTTTCAATTCCTCAAATAATTCCAACAAAGCATCTTTTTGAAGTAAAGGTTCCCCACCACTGATTGTTACTTTTTTATTCTTAACGCTTTCTCTAAGTAGCTTTGCTAATTCCTTAGTTTCAATTAGCGTGCCTTTATTAATATCCCAAGTGCTTTCATTGTGACATCCCTCACAATGAAAATTACATCCTTGGAGGAATACTACAGTTCTATAACCAGGTCCATCACAAAGAGATGGATTTTTCATAATCGAATTGATTCGTATTTGACTCATATCGCTTACCTTTTATTTTATTATTTTTTAAGTTGCTAGTATAGATTTATCTATCTGCAGGCTTTAAGCAGCTTACAATAATTAGACCAATTAATCCTAAGAAAAGCCCTCCAAAAAACCATCCGACTACGCTTCTTCCTTTATAACTAGCAATGATTGGACAGGCAATCATAGCAACTACTGTGTTAATGATCCCTAATACAGTAGCCCAAGCAGGTACATCAAACATATGGCTTACCTCCTAATAAGCAAACGATTCTTCATAGGAGAACCAGTGTTCGTAATCAAGCTGATATTTTTTATAAGAATTCTCTTTAATGGATCTCTTTTTATTTTTATATTCAACTACGCTTCTTCTATCTTTTTTAACAATAGTTAAATAACGCTGTTCAGCTTCTAATCGATCTTCAAATCCAGCTATGTGTGATTGTTCCTGCGGTTTTTTGCATTTCAAATAAGGATCATTGTTGTTGATCTTTTGTATGATTTGATACTCTTCATAATCAATCTCGACGCAATTAAGTATTGCATCTTTGTGATCGTGTTTGACTCTTGGTAATTGGCGAGCTATTGCAGCTGCTTCTTTGCCTGAATCTGCATTAATTGGAAAATCAATCCTAATAAAGAATTGTCTTCCGACATGTCCGCACTTACAAGTGACTCTAAAGAATTTTGATTTCATCTGGATTTTCGACGTAGCTATCCAGACTGTTAAAAACATCAACCAATTTCTTTGGTTCCTTAATATCAATTAAAGTTAATGGTTTATTTCTATCTTTGATAATAATATCAACTGAACCGTGATATTTATTCGCTTTTGGTCCTAATTCAATTCTCTCTATTTTTTCGAGTGGAATATAAATTGAATTTGAAGCTGTTTTATAAGTGCTAACGTGCAAGTAACTATTTGTTAATGTACCGAAATGAACTGTGAAAGTCCCTTTAATTAAAGATTTAATTATTCTTGGTAGCATAATAGTCAAACTAATACCACCACCAAATGATCCACCAGCAACCACAAAAGCAACAAATGTATACCATTGAAAATCATTTTTAACTATTGAATTTACAATGATAATTACTGATAAAACAGCGAGAACATCCAAGACTACTGCCAAAACGAGTCTAACGATATCTTTTTTGCTTCTTTCAAATGCATAAATTGAATAAGAGAAAGAATTATCTATTTCAACTTTCTTTTTTCCTTTTTCATTATTTAATA
>JAQUUA010000078.1 GCA_028694055.1 Candidatus Methanomethylophilaceae archaeon
CATCAACTGTTCAACGGCCCAATCGGTTGTACTTGAGTCAGACTCTGTGATCCGGATGATGTCTCCGAGATCCACTGGTAAGGACGTAGCAAATTTCCGGACACCTTTCTTCACGAGAGCAGCATCCAGCGTGGCGAGTTCCTGCTGTGTGAGGTCTGAGACGTGCCCGGGGATGGCTGCTGGCATCCCCTCGGATGCTGGAGTAATCTCCCCGGTAACCTGATTGGTGGTTTCCTCGGTGACTATGATTTTGTAAATCGGGAAAGGATGATCGAAAATATCAAACATGTTTCCTCACAGGATGAATATCTTAGCCCGATACTCGGCAGGGTTAAGTTCCTCATCGTTTTGTGGTTCCAGGAAGTGAACTCCGGATTCGTCCCTGCAGACGTTCCAGGCGTGCCAGCTTCCGGAGGGAGTGGTGCCGATTGCCAGGCCAAACGCTGCCGATGGATTGATGATGTTCAGGGCAGCCCACAGGTAGAGAGCCATATTGTCACAGTCCCTATAGTCCTTGATCCACTGAAGCGAGTCTACGGAGTTCTTTTCGAGAAAACCCTGCAGATAGTCAACCGGTAGGACTGCATAGTACTGATCTAACAGGTGGATTTCCGGACTTTCCCCGGCATTCAGGAGTTCCTTGTGGAGTTCTTCGCCGGTGATGGTATGTGTCACATCAAAGGGCTGCACGGAGGTCACAAGGGGATTTGCAGGGAAGAGCTCTTGTCCTGCCAGATACCGGCATGTGACTTTCATCCAGTTTGCGAAACTGGGTTCGTTTGCAGCTGCCATCTCCATCTTAATCACCAGTAAAATGTCTTATCTGAAGGTGTGTACCCGGATGCAATGCTGGAGTTTGTAAAGGTCAGCTCGGAAGGATAGGTAGTTCCTGGGAGTCTCAAATCCGCAATGATCCTCTCTGCTTCCTGCCTGTAACTTGCAAGATCCTTGCCGTTTAATTTGACCTTTGCTCCATTCTCGGAGATCTCGGATACTGCACCCTTGATAAGATCCCGATTGCTGGTTGCCAGGCGGTCGATCACCATGTAAAGGATGGCTTTTTCGGAAAGTCTCGCGGCTGAGCCTGTGAATGCCGTCCGGTGGGTTTTGAGCTTGAACAGGTCCTCTTCATCCGCAATCATTTCTGTGATTATGTCGGACGTGTAGCCTGCAGGAAGCGTTGTTTGGAGTTCTGCTTCAATGTCTGTTTTTGTGACCGTTTGAATCACCTCATACTGGATGGGGGTTATATCAAGCCCTCATTGTAGTAGCCATCGCATAGCTCATGATCTCGTCTGAATTGGCTTGGATATACTGCTCAGCATAGTTCCGGATATCCTGCGGATCCCCCGAGATAGGCATACTCACCGTGCTGCCGTCTGTTGCAACGAAACTCGCAGGCAGGGCCCATTTGATCCAAGCTTCGTCATATACCCAGATCTGCTGAAGATCTTCCTCGTTTTCTCTTGTTTCCTGCTGAGCGTTCCAGCGACAAATCAAGGTTGCGCGTCCAGATCTTATACAATCTATTTCGATTTCCGGTGGTTCAATTGTTGATTCTGATGTACGCATAGTTTTCCTCCTGTTGATTTTACCAGGGCCAATCTATTCTTGTTCCTGGGCCATACCACATTTGTTCTTCAAACAGGGTCCGGCTTTTTTTGTTTTCAAGTGTGTTTGGAATATATTGCAGATTTTCTTTCAATGTTCCTTTCCACCAGTTGCCACCTTCTAATAGCTTATTATCTGTTTGCTCAGGCATTATTATCTCCTCAATGGATTTTCGATTTTTAGTGTTGATGCGGCCCGTTCGACCTCAGCCAGAACGGCCTGATTATTGTAAATGTACCGGGTTGAAAGATGATGGGCATCACAGTGTTTTAACCAGCCCAGGTAGGACATGGTTGAACTTATAACGTTTTGAGGATCCAGGTTTCCGGCCTCAATTTGTGCTATTTTCTTTTTGAAATTCCTTGCAGAGGATTTTCGGAGCAGGGTGTAATCTCGGAAGCACTTATACCCAAGAAAATCCACACCTTGACGATCTACATCAAGAACTGTGGTTTTGGGATTTAGTGACAATGCGAGTTCTTCCTGCATATATTCTCTAACATCTTCCATCAGGGTCCTGAGTACAGTCTTGTCCTGATGGAAAATTACACCATCATCACAGTAACGGATGTAATATTTCATTCCAATGGTTTCCTTAATCCAATGATCGAAATCATTTAGATAAAGGTTTGAGAGATACTGTGATAAATAATTTCCAATTGGAACATTCTTATTACCCCCGGGGCTCCGGATAATATCCTCCAGGAGCCAGAGGGTGTCCGGACATTTAATTTTCTTCCTCACTTTTTCTATAAGAATATCATGATCAATGCTCGGATAAAATTTAGAGACATCGAACTTCAAACAGCATTTTGTATTTTTGCGATCTCTCAGGAATTGTCTTAACCGGTAGGAACCAGCATGTAACCCTTTCCCGGGAATTGCGGAATATAAATCAAAAATAAACGTTCTGTCCCAGATAGGCTGAATCACCTGCATAACAGCATGATGAATAATCCGATCAGGAAAATATGGAAGTTTGTATATCGTTCTCTGTTTTGGCTCATAGATCTGTTTTGTAGTGTATTGGGATGTAGTGAACGTGTGGTCCCTGAGAGCGTCGTGCAGCTGCCAGAGGTAGCGCTCCGGATCGCTATCAACCATCCGCACGTCCGTGTAGTAGGATTTGCCCCGTCTGGCGTGCTGGTGGGCCAGGCAGAGGTTGTCAATATCAATGATTTTCCCGAACAGGTTTCCGTGCCGCTTCATGGTTTTTGAGATTGATTTTGATCTGCCGCGAACGTTCCCGGAGAGGTACTAATACGCGGAAGGCTCTTCGTTGTGTGTTTGTCTGTTGATACAGAGCTGGTTGAGGTGCTGTTCAAAGATTGCGTATCCCTGAGCTCGAGGTGGGTGCCGATATTCCGATTGTTATTCGACGGATTGTTATTCGAATTCCGGTAGCTGACCCCTGCATTCGACCTGTTATTCCAATTGCTGCCGAGTAGCATAGCGCACCTCAACCAATTATTCAGAAAATGACTACTGAATAACCGTGATCAGGTGAACGAATAGAATTTCCCCAGACGTTTGATTACGGTCTCAAAGGGAAGTTGTTCACCGTATTTTTTCAGCTGTTCAATGAGGACTGTGGCGCTCGTGAATGTTACATGTTGTTCATTTTCAATTTCAAATTGTAGCGCCAGGTAGTCAGTGTCTTTAAATTTACTTTTTGTAATTTTAAATCCAGTTATTACAATCGTTTTTCCGACGATGTCTTGCAGGCTCATTTTTTCGCCTGCAAGATGAATATCGTCTTTTGCTATATCTTTGAATTTTGCTATTGCCATCAAATCACATTTTTATATAATTATAAGTTTTTCTATGTCTTATTGGGGTATGAACTCGAGGCGGGCGCCGAAAGACCGAAAGTAATACGACGGATAGTAAGACGAAAGCCGGTAGCCGACCCCCGCAGTCGACCCGTTAGACCAATAGCCGCCGAGGAGCAGAATGTTTGTACGGCCAGGATAGTGTGTCCAGTGATGATCGCAGGCGCGAGTGGAGGATGAGCCAGAAATTGCGGATGGCACAAACATGTTTTTGAGCAGTGGCTCAACTTCGAAGTCTGAAATATATCCAGATGTGTATCCAATTTCGGGGTCAACATATGGAGGATTGATAGAGGCCTCGTAATTCCCAGCTGTGAGTTCTCCTGCTAATGCACCAGATCCGTCACGGTTGGCAACGCGAATTTCCGTGTCTGTGGTGTTGGATCCAATGCCGTATGTCCATGTGTTGCTATAGAGGTTTTCTATCCATCTCCATGAAACAGGGGTTTGTCCGTTTGTTCCAATACCCATTCCAGTACCATTTGGTGCTAGGTTGTCATCAATCGAGTCAGCTCCTGTATTCAGGCCTGCGAAATCAACTCCACTGGCCAGGTCTACCACCCCACGCCCGAATGCAGTTTGCGTGTCGAATGTGCCAGCTTCGATGTACATCAACAGTTGCAGCCAGTCATGAGTATGTATATTGTAGCAGCCCCACCCAGGGCCTACATTGTTTGCATATGTTTCTGCATCGTCAATTGTGAATCTGCCTGCGTTTGGCAGGTCCGGATACCCAACTCCTCCCGTGATAGGTATTTTCCCCGTTGCGCTTCCGAGCTTGAACGTTTCTCCGTCTAAGTAGCCATGTGCCTCCTTGGCCCCCACGAATATTTCATTGTGTAGTACTCCACCGCGTTGATATGCCGCAGGTGTGGTTTCCCACGGGTCTAACTCGGTGTTCAGTGGGGCCACCCACCAATATCGGTCAGTCCCGTCAATTTCAGATAGTACCATACCAGTGGGAACCCGGACCATTAGAGGGCCGCTTTCCCCCGTTAGATCCAGCCCGCCCAAACCTAGGTTTGATCCGAATTCATGCTTTCCCGTAGTGGGGTCAGTGAATACGCATGGATTCAAACCCCCCCAGATTTTGTGGTTGTCGAAAAACGCTGTATCGACATCTATGGGATTTTTGTTGATGTCCACCCGTGTGAGGGATGGGCTGCTGGATGCTGTATCCCATTTGATCCCCACCGGCATCGAGTTTTTTTGTTTGCTGAGCTGCACATAAGCCAGGAGTTCATCGAGAGCGTTTCTGTCAACTTGTAATGCATGTGTGGTTTCTGCCATTTTAGAGCCTCACTAATACCTGCGCTCCATCCGACGTCAGAACATAATACCCGTCTGAGGTCTGCACTTTTGCATATTCCACCGATGGAGCCTGCCCTCCTTCGAAGCTGAACCCGTGCCCTTTAAGGAGCCAAGGAAGGGATCCTTTGACCCCAGGATCGAGACAGTCGGGCCTCCCGTCCGCGTCGTCGTCGGTGTCAATGGATGCAAAAAACATCTGCCCGACCTGGACAGTGCCGTAGGCGATTTCTACGACTGCTCTGGTCAGGCCCCCGTCCTCGGCTGTGAGTGAGATGGATTTGATCGGATGCGAAAAGATGAGATAGTCGATGTAGTTCGTGTCTGGATCCAGAACGGCCAGGATAGGGCGGGCCATCCAGAAGAGGCCTGTGTCGTCGTCCAGGGAGGAGAGGGAGGAGAGGGAGAGAGTCGTGTTTGTGTATCCTATGTGGGCCCCGTCCTCTGTCCACTGATTGTATTTTGGGAGTTTGGTCTGGTCGTCCGTGAAGAGGACCAGAATTTTTCCGGAAAGATCCAGGGGGAATTTGTTGTTTGCGAGGAGGGGCCTGAGCATCCCGGATCACCTGACCATGAGAAGGATTGCTTTGAAAGTGGCCGAGTTTGTCAGGTCGTTGTTTATTGCCTCGATCGTCATGAAAGGGATCCCGGCCGGTACCTGAATTTTTGCGTGTTTGTTTTCTGCGCTGCTGGAGTCCAGGGTCATGGTTGCGATAGGATCCGCGTCGTCGTCCTCATCCGCGTAGCCATTGACGACCACGGTGACTGAGGACGCGCTTCCGGTATAGGAGCCTACAAGCCAGATGATGCTTGCCCCGTCCGTATTTATGAATCCGGCCGCAGGTCGGGAGAGAGTATCTCCTGCATCGAGTAGGGTGCCATCTACTCCAAATGGGAGCT
>JAQUUA010000007.1:0-14520 GCA_028694055.1 Candidatus Methanomethylophilaceae archaeon
AATGAAGCTTCTGGCAGACCTTCTGCACGACTCCGACCCTCTGAGCGCCAGATACCTCTGCCGGATCGTGAGCGGACGGATGAGGCTAGGAGCGGCGTCAATGACCATCCTGGACGCCTTGGCGGTAGCATTGGCCACCAAAGAGGAGCGATCCGCAATCGAAAGAGGGTTCAACATCAGCTCTGACATGGGATTGGTGGCTCACACTTTGGCCAAGGGCGGAATCGAAGCCGTGAAGGCGATGCACGTGCGTCCAGGGAATCCTCTCCGAGTCATGTTAGCAGAGAGACTGCCCACCTTGGAGGGGATACTGCAGAGAATGGGGGGCTCCTGTGCCATGGAATACAAATATGACGGGGTGAGAATGCAGGCGCACATCCAGGCGGACTGCATCAAACTCTATTCCCGTCGTTTGGAGGACATCAGCTCGCACTTCCCGGATGTGGTCTCATCATTGCGGGAGTCTTTCCGAGGAACAGAGGCCATAGTGGAGGGGGAGTGCGTTCCCGTGGACACTGCCACAGATAGGCTGCTGCCATTCCAAGAAGTCTCACATCGTCGTCGTAAACATGGTTTGGATGAGGCGGTGAAGGAATATCCAGTAATTGGCTTCCTCTTCGACTGCATATACCTTGATGGAAGTGACATGACTGAGCTTCCTTACTTGGAAAGGAGAGCAGCTTTGAGCAGGGCCTTCGAAATCCAAGGTGGTTTGCAACTCTCGCAGATGAAGTTGGTGGAGGGCAGCGAGGAAGCGACGGAGTTCTTCCAATCGGCCTTGGAGGCCGGATGCGAAGGCATCATGGCTAAGTCATTGGACGAGTCTTCCGGATACCGGGCCGGAGCGAGAGGGTTCCATTGGATCAAATTCAAGAAGGACTACCAGAGCGACCTCACGGACACTGTGGACCTGGTGGTTATCGGGGGATTCCATGGACGTGGCAAAAGGAAGGGACATTACGGCGCCCTGCTCATGGCCGTCTATGACCCTGCGGGTTCTCGATATCAGAGCATCTGCAAGCTGGGCAGCGGCTTCGATGATGCTTTCCTGGCCGAAGCCCCGGGGCTCCTGAATCCATATCTACACCCTCACAAGCCCAATGATGTGGACTCCCGGATGGAACCGGACGTTTGGTTCCAGCCGGCGGTTGTGCTGGAGGTTCTGGCGGCGGAGATCAGCGTCAGCCCCACCCACACCGCGGCATCGGACCACCTGCAGGGCGATACGGGCCTGGCATTAAGATTCCCTCGTTTCACCGGCAGGGTGCGTGATGACAAAGGACCGGAACAGGCCAGCACCTCGGATGAGCTGTGGTCCATGTACCAGATGCAGAAACCCCCATCTGACTAGCCGAGAAAGCTTTAAAACCGTAACCGGTATCAAGGATGCATGGAGCTCCATCTCATAGAGAAGACCGCGGATTCTATCCTCATCAGCATCAAGGAGTCAGACATGACCGTCATCACCCCTCTTTTGAACAGGCTCATGCAGAGGGACGACGTCCTGGACGTCCAATTCACTGACAAACACCCGGAGTTAGAGGAGCCCCGCCTTATGGTCCTTGTAGACAAAGGAGACCCGGCGGAGGCCGTCCGGCAGACCGCTCGCTCCATCTCCCAGGATTTTGCTGACGCCCGCGCCAGCATCGACCTGTGATCACTGATGCCAGCCCGGGTCTGCAACACTGACGAAGCCCAGATAGGGCTCCAGTATTATCTCAGCACCAGCGATGGCACTGGAGGTAGGCTGAAGACATTCCCAGAGGATTTCCGAGTGGAGGAGATATCCGACCACCCCCCTCTTGACGACCAGGGCCGCTACACTATCACCACTGTCACCAGCAACAATTGGGAGACGAACCGCCTCATCCGTCTGCTGGCTAGGACCATGCGCATATCCCAGAACCGCATAGGGTTCGCTGGAACCAAAGACAAACGGGCCATCACCAGCCAGTTGATGTCCTTCGAAGCCCCCCCTGAGGCCCTGGACATGGTGGACCTCAAGGACGTCTATTTCTCGGAACCTTACCGTTCCCGGAAGCCCATCCAGATAGGCGACCTCATCGGCAACCGGTTCCATATCACAGTCCGTGATTGTCAATTGCCTGAAGATGACTTGATGGAATCCTTGCGAGGCACAGCGGAGGCCTTGCAGAGACAGAAGGGATTCCCTAATTTCTTCGGAGTGCAGAGATTCGGTGTCGCCCGCCCCATAACGCATAGGGTGGGTGAGCATATTGTCCGTGGCGATCTGCGGGCTGCAGTTCATTGCTACCTCTCCGAGCCCTCCTTGTATGAGAACCAGGAGGTTAGAGAGATGCGGGCGGAGCTGGTAGAGGAGTCTCGATTCCCATCACTCCTGGCGAGCATGCCCAAGACCATGTCTTTCGAGAAGATGATGGTCGAGCACTTGGTACGACGTCCGGAGGACTATGCTGGTGCCATCAGGTCACTGCCCTCGAACCTGCAGATGATGTTCGTCCATGCCTATCAATCCTACCTCTTCAACCTCATGCTATCGGAGAGGATGCGGAGGGGCTTGCCCTTGAACGAGCCATTGGAGGGGGATGTGGTCATACCGGTAGGGGAGAAGAACTTCCCTCTGCATGAACAGCCCCAGTCCGTCAGCGCCCGTAACTTGGACCTGGTGGCCCGGCAGACCCGGATGGGGAGGGCTTTCGTCACTGGCATCCTCTTCGGAAGCGAGAGCGGATACGCAGAAGGAATCATGGGAGAGATCGAGCGCTCTGTTATTGAGAGGGAGAACATCCAGAAGGATGATTTCATCGTGCCGGGGCTCCCATACTGCAACTCCAAAGGCAGCCGTCGGGAACTTCTCTGCAACTTCAGTGACCTGAGGCACGAGATTGTTGACGAAGGTTACACAGTGTCCTTCTCGCTGAACAAAGGCAACTATGCCACTTGTCTAATGCGAGAATTCATGAAATCGGACATGGAGTGCTACTGAGCCCTGCCTCTCCAAGCCTCCAATGCTAAACGGGATGCATAAGGGCCTAGATCGTGTTTCCTCATGACCTCCAAAAGACTGGGGGGGTTCTCACGGCCGGCTATGGCCTCTCGGACGGCATGGACCCTGGTGGAGATGATGTCGCATTTCTGCATATCCTCATAGAAGGAGGATCGGATGTGGGAACGCACCTCTTTGGCCCTCTTGATGTCCTTCTCCGGCATGCGCATGTAAACTTGGGCGAGGGTGATGTCATGCATGGGCATGTCCTCCTTCTCTCCCATAGACAATAGGACCTGGCGGGAGAGAGACTCCAGGGATTCGAACTCCGGGGACCATATCAGCGGCCTCTTGCCATCTGCGTCCACCAGTATGAGCTTCTCCAAATCCTCCTGGTACTTCTCCTCTGACCGGTCGCGTATGTACTCGTGATCCAGTGGCTTGCCGTCCCGATAGTTTGATTCCAATATGGAACGGGCAGTGCCCTCTACAGTCTCCTGGTGTAGCTCCGACTCCAGTTCAGAGAGCCGATCTGCCAAACCAGGTAGGAAGGGGTCTTCGCCCAAGGCTTTGCGGTATGCATCCCGGGCAGATGACTTCTCTCCCATGGAGATGAACAACTCCCCCAGCTCCACCAACAGCGGAGCATCCGCCATGCCCTTGGACTCCATCTCATCGTAGATCTCCACCGCTTTCTTGGCCTCTCCAGCGGCAACATGCAGTCTAGCTCTCCTCAAGAGGGTCTGACGGTCATCTGGGGAGTGAGAGGATGCGGCATCAAGGCTCTTCTTGGCTTCCCGGTAATTACCACGCTCGGTTTGCAATACGCCTAGAAGGGACCAAGCCTGAGCATGGTCAGATTGGTATTGCAACGCCCTTTTCAAGCTCTCCATGGCCAGTTCGACTTTGCCCAGCTCCCTCTGTGCCAGGGCTCTTTGGTAATGGGTATCAGGGTCACTGTCACCGAATCCCACTGCCCGGTCATAGGAGTTGAGGGCGTTCACGGTGTCACCGGATCGGAAAAAGGCATCGCCGCGGCAGCGCCATAACCGTGGGCTCTGAGGAGCCACCTTCAACCCCTCCTCTGAGGCTGCCACGGCTTCACTCAGGCGATCCAATCTCAAAAGTGCCAAACACCTGCTCACATGCAATCCTTCCATTGAAGGTTCGAGATCCAGCCCTCCTTCAGCCGCAGACAATGCATCAGATGCCTTTCCGACACCCAGATTCGCCCTGGCAACCAGGTCCAGAGAGCCTGCCCCCCATAGACCCCGATGCCGCATGGATGCCAACATCTCCAACGCCTCATCGAACCTGCTCATATGCACCAGGATTTCAGCCTTTACATGATTGGCCCGGGAATGCATCGGGTCTAATGACAACACACGGTCCAAGGTCTGCAGGGCCCCATGGTCATCCGTTCTGTATAATTGCATATCCAGCAAGTCTAGCAAGAGGGGTTTGTCCTCAGGACGGAGCTTGATCATGTCCTCCAGGACCCCCATGGCCTCCATGTCCTTATCCAAGGCTGAAAGTGACAACTTCCTCAGCACCATGATTTCTAGGTCCTCGGGATGGAGACGCTGCAACCTGGCGAGGACTTTCAAAGCATCGCCGTGCTGCCTTAGGCTCTGCAAAGCTTTGGCCTTGTCCATCAATGCCGAGAGGTCATCCTCCTGCAATCGAAGGATCTCATCACATGTCAGCACCACCCCGTTATGGTCCTTGATGTGCTTCATGACCTCTTTCCTCAGAACAATGGGGACCAGGTCCCGACGATCCAGCTTGATGGCCATATCCAGGAAGTATATGGCTTCCTGATGCTTTTCCATCCTCACCAACAATCTCGCCTTCCTGATCAGCGCATTCCGATGTCCTGGGTCACTCTTCAGAACCTGATCCAGATTCCGCAGGGACTCTTTCAGGTCCCCCATCCTCTCCAAAACGATGGCTTTGCCCATCCATGCCTCAGTGTTCGCCAGATCCCTCACGATCGCCTTGTCATAACAATCCAAGGCATCCTGGAGCTGACCGCTCTGCTCTAGTGCCATTCCTCGTGACAGCCATAACAAGGAGTCGTTGCCCTGCAGAGATGTGGCCTTGGCATATGCTTGGGCCGCGTCCTCCATCCTAGCGGCCCCGAACAACGAATTACCACGAAGAGTCCAGAGCTCCCAATCCTCACCATGCATATCCAGCAGGCTGTCCGATATGGTGCAGGCCTCCGGATATCTGGAATTCGATAGCATGGTTGTGAGTATCTCCTTGAGAAGGGAGGGGTCGCTATCGGGAGCCTGCAGCACCCGGACGTACATCTCCATGGACTCCGTGTATGCTCCGGTCCGATCAAGTGACGCTGCCTTGTCCTTCATGGCGCCAACGTCCTCGGGGTCCAGATGCAGTATCTGATCACAGAGCTCCATCACCGCCACCTCGTCTCCCTCCTCCTTTGCCACATCCTTCAACAGGGAGAGGGCAGGAAGATAACTGGGTTGCAGGCGCAGGATGTTGGCCAAAGTCCTCTTGGATCCTTTGAGATCGCCTTTCTGGAATTGGATTCCGGCTTTCACCATATGATCGTCGAAACCCTCGTCGGAGATCTTCATCACTGTATCAGCGATACGCACTGCTTCATCGAAGTTCCGGGCCAGGGTGTGATTCTTAATACTCAGACGCAAGAGCCGGAGGTCGCGGGGCTTGGATCTCAGAAGGTCATCCAGTATATGCTGGGCCTCGGAGTGTCCGCCACAGGAGATCAGCATCTCTATGACCACTGGTTGCGACTCCTCATCCCAATGGGGGGATGTCACGAATTGTTGAACGAGAGTGGAGCAACCCTCCTTCTCCCCTAGGGACGAGAACGCCCTCATCTTTGACAACATGGCCTTACGGTTCCCAGGGCTGATTGTGAGTATCCTGTCGAATATCCCCAAGGCTTGGGTGGGGCTTCCCATTCTAATCAAAGAGTCCCCGTATTCTTGCAGGATGCCCGCATTATCTGCGTCCAGACGGAGCGCCTCCTCGTATCTTTCCACGCATTGGTCGAAGCGACCTATGTGGAACGCCATCCTGGCACCCACTTTCACGACCAGCAGGTTCTCGGCGTTCCTGCTCCTGATGGCTTTCCAGGCCGCCATGGATGCTTCTGGTGATTCGCTGTGCCAGAGATGCAACGCTTTGGCCAGACGTATCACTGGCCCCTTCCCGTTTACATCTTCCAGGAAAAGTTCCCGACTGGATTCCTCATCCTGATAATCGAACTTCTCTATCTGATGCACTAGACCCCAGTTACCTTGCGGATCCATCTGTTCCATGAGATGATAGGGGGCGTCCCTTTGATTGTCCCAACGGGTGCTCTCCATAAGGGACTTTGCGGCATTATCCATGTCCCCAGTATCCATCCAGGTCATCCCAATCAGGGTGTGCCTCTCGGCCTCGAACGGACCAGGAGGCAAGGAGTATAGTATGTCCCTGGCCTCGTCCTCTTGCCCTTTGGATACCAGTATGCGTACCCATTCAATGGAAGTTAGGTCATCGATGGTATTGTTCCTGGCAGCTTCAACATAGACGGACCTGGCCTCATCCAAGTCGAATCGGGACATCATCGACAAGAAATCGCGCAGGATCCGGTTATCAATGCTTCTGCTTTCCTGCTTCAAGAGGGGTGCAGCTTCGGTGAGGAGCCTCAGGGCCGTTTCATCATCGGTGTCCCTAAGACTTTCTTTTGCTCTCTCCAATAATCTCCGCATTCGTTTCTGTCTGCCTTGGTGTGCGATATCCCGGAAAGAACGCAAGTCTGAACCCCTGTGCGTATGAGACTGTGACTCTAATTAAAATTACCCATGCCCAAGGCTGGAGCGGAGGGGATGCATCATGATTAAATACGAGTTTTCAATTATCAGACATCCTACGGCAGGTGTTATCTAGTCTGGTTAGGATATTGGCCTTCCATACCCCTTCTGGGGATGAGGTAAGCCAATCGCCCGGGTTCGAATCCCGGCACCTGCACCACACTTTTTAAAAAAAATGGTTGAGGAGGGGAGGGATGAACCCCGCCTCAGGGATGTATGGACTTCGCGATTCTGGTCGCTGAATCAACATCCCTACCAATGTTTATAAAGAAAAACAGGGGAGTCGACCGAAAGTAATCACTTGGTTTTATGCCTGACCTTCACGGCGATGCCTCTTTTCAAGAACTGCATATCCGGACCGGGCATAAGGGCCACCCCCACTCCTCGTAACTCACCATCATGGCATATGGCCACATCATCTCCGATGCGAATTCCGGGGTCGGCATCTGTGACTCCAACAGCAAACAGATTCCCCTTCAATGAGAAGTCTTCTATATTCACGGTCATAGATCCAGTTCGCATAAGCCTCTCGGCTCCATCCAAGGTGAGAGAGACCATTCCCCTCTCACCGGTGAGCATACCTAATTGGACCTTATCGGCCATTATCTTCCAGAAGGGATACTTACCGGTGACATATGCTCCGGAGAGTATGGTCTCAGCAGCATCACCGAACTGGAAACGCATTATACCCCTCAAGGTGTTCATCCGGTCAGTCTGATAAGATTCCCTAGGCATGTCCTGTGTGACTTCCCTCAAAGTACGTTCCAATAATTGCAGGGATGCGGGCGAGGTGGGGTCACCCACCACGGTGTCTATGGTCTCTGTCAAGTCATCCAGGAACTCGTAGCCATCGCCGAGGTGTTTCACAACCCGGTCGTATCCATATGACAAGAGACTTTCCAGCATGTTTCGGATGAAGATCTTCTCCTCACACTTCCATTCACCGGTAACTGGTATGTCGTAGGCATTTGCGGGGAAGAAGGTCTCCAACTCCCTGGGCACAATGCCCAAGGGAGAGGTGACCACTACCTCATGCACCAACGTCTCATGGTCTCCAGTACGTATGGCGGAAGTGAACATCTTATGCGATTTTGATAAAGAATAGGGCTTCTTGGCCGAGCAGGGAAGAAGAACCAGCACCCGCTTGTGTTCCGGTGGCTTATAAGAATTCAGAACCTTTTGCCGGAACCTTTCTATCTCGGGCCTTTGCAGGGATTGTGTGGTGTTGCATGCCATCTTGTCCCCGGATACCGCACACCTTCTCTCCATGATACCGTAGCCAAGGCGGTCGTACAAGCGCAAGGCCGCCACCGACCATGGACTGGATGGAACCCGGGTATCCACTAGTTCTCGTAGCCTACCCTTACGAATATAGTGTCTCACCATAGACAGCTCCTTGGCCATCTCCTGGCGGTTGCTCTCTTCTGCATCTTGCCCCAAGTCACTATCGAAATATGACAACAGCTCCCCGGAATCACTGCATCTGACCGCGTCCCAGGAACGTATCACGGGATAGGTGTCATCGAATAGATCCAAACCCATGTAAGTCAAGAGAGCCAGATTGGAAGGATCGGCCAAACCAGGGACGTAAATTATCGGTCGGAATCCTAATTCCGACCGCAGGCGTAGTACAGTTTCAACGGCTTTCCTGGGATCGCTCCTTAACTCGAAAGCATTCTCGATAATCAAGATATCCTTGTCCTTTAGAACATCCAGGTTCTGAGGGAGCGGCAGTCTTAGCAATGCCACCTCGGGCAGTCCGGAGAATCCGTGGATTAATCCCTTTTCTTTACTGGACTTCGTCCCAAGGATAAGGGGGTCATGACGGAGGGTGACACCAAGGATACGGTACCAGCGTGCAGTCTCCTCCACTCCCACTGTGCCTTCCTCGGGGGAGCTGCCCTCCCTATTGTAAGCCAAGACGGAGGGGGCCTCCAAAAGGAAATCGCCTCGCCGGTACTCACAGAGCCTTCCGCCCTGGGACCTGTGCAGAACCTCCAACATGACGCGGGGATTGATGTGGATATAATAAAGATTGAGGTCTGAAATTGGCCACTTCATGAGTAAAACTATTATTGCCTGTGAGTTCCACTATAAAAAATGTTTATATAATAAATATCAATCGTGTTATCCATGTCGGAGACCGTGATCGAGGTCAGAGATCTCGTGAAGACCTATGACCGGGTTAACGTGGTGGACCATGTGGATCTGGACGTGGGAGCAGGGGATGTCTTCTCATTGCTAGGGCCTAATGGAGCAGGGAAGACCACCACTGTGGAGATTTTGGAATGCATCCGCGATGCCAGCGCCGGAAGCATCAGCATCCTGGGTTTGGATATCTCTCGGAAAAAGGATATCAAGAATGCCATCGGCGTAATGCCTCAATCTTTCAATTCCTTCGAGAGGCTCACAGTCAGGGAGAGCATACTCTATTTCGCTGGCATGTTCAAATGTAAAGTCGACGCCGATGAGCTTATTGCCTCCGTTCGTCTGGAGGAGAAGAGGGATGTCCAATTCGGCAAGCTTTCCGGAGGCTTGAAACAGAGGGTGGGAATCGCCATCTCCTTGGTCAACGACCCTGACATCGTTTTCTTGGATGAACCGAGCACTGGGTTGGACCCTTCCGCCCGTAGGGACGTCTGGGAGGTGATCCGGCAATTGAAGAAGAAAGGCAAAACCGTGTTCCTGACCACCCACTACATGGAGGAGGCGGAACTCCTCTCCGACGAAGTGAACATCATGAACAGAGGGAAGGTGATTTGCTCCGGTAGCCCTCTACAGGTGGTGTCTCAGCACGGTGCATCCAGCACCGCATTGGTGCGTGGAGGTGGCGAATACGCCCTCAATTGCATGCAGTCACGTTTCCCAGGGGTCATCCTGGAAGGAGATGATGTCCGAGTGACCTTGGACAACGGGAAGAACCTGGTGGAGATCATAAGAATGCTGGACGATTCCCAGGTCCGATACGAGGAGATCACAGTCAAACGACCTTCCTTGGAAGACGTTTTCATCAAACTAACCGGGGAAAGCTACGGAGGAGGCGAGTAGGATGACCAACCGTATCTTGGTGGACCTATCTGCCACAATAAAAGACTTCTACAGGTCGCCTAGCGCCATGTTCTGGACCTTCGCCTTCCCGTTGTTGCTTATCCTCATCTTCGGAGCCATATTCTCTGGCGGCGGGGATGGGACCTACACCATGTACGTCCAGAACCTGGATCAGAATGATGCCACTGGCATATCGCAATCCTTCTTGGACACTGTCAACAGCACCGGGGCCGTGAACATGGTCATGATAGACCCCTCGACAAATCTTGATGACTTCATCCGTGACAACAGCCCCAGTTCGGTGCTAATCATACCGTCTGGATTCGGCATGGACGTGAATCTCAGCGGTGATGGGTTATTGATCTTCCGTATGGACCAAAGCTCCCAATCCGCCCAGGTGGTCCTGGCAGTGATTAACGGTGTTGCACAGCATATGAATCTGGCCTTGGCTAACGCTAGCGAGAGCATCGGCGTCCAGACCACGAATATTATCAATACCAACATGAACTACATGGATTTCTTCATACCGGGGATCATCGGCCTCACTGTGATGAACAACTCCGTGAACTACATCACCATGGTGATGTGCGACTATCGTTCCCGAGGCATATTCCGCAAGCTGAAGACTACACCCATCAGTCGCGTGGAGTGGTTGACCAGCCAGATAATCTGGCAGCTGGTGTTGAACTTCGCCTCCGTGTTGCTAATCACCTTGGTGGGAGTCACCGTCTTCGGCATGAACATCTCCTTGGACTTCTCCTTCTGGTTGCTCATAATTGTGGGAACAGCGTTGTTCACTGCCTTGGGCATGATACTAGGAGGCCTGATAAAGAACCAGGACACCGCCGGATCCGTCGTTATGGCCATAACTTTCCCCATGATGTTCCTCAGCGGCAGCTTCTTCGCCCTGGACATGATGCCCGACTACCTGCAGAGCATCGCCACTGTTCTCCCGTTGACATACCTGAACGAAGGCCTGCGGGATGCCATGGTCTATGGGAACCTCACCAACGCCTATTACAACCTTCTAGTGCTCGTGGGTGTGACAGCGGTATTCGTGGCCGTGGCCAGCCTCACCACCAAATGGAAGGAGGACTGAAGCAGAGAAGTAATATACTGACGCGGGAATTCCTACAGGAGCATCATGAACTTTCAGAACATGGATGTGGTCTCGATACGAGATTTCAACCGGGAGCAGATAGAGGAGACACTAGAGCTCTCCAGGGAAATGCTCCCATACGCACGCGGAGAAAAGGTAACGAGGATGCTGGAGGGCAAGATACTGGGCAACCTGTTCTTCGAGCCGTCTACCCGCACCCGCCTCTCATTCGAGAGCGCCGCCAATCGTCTGGGGGCCAAGGTGATTGACGTCTCGCAGATATCCACCACCTCCATCACCAAAGGTGAGACTTTGGCGGACACCATACGCATGGTGGAGGCCTATTCCGACCTTATCGTGCTCCGGCACCCGCACGAAGGGGCGGCTCGTCTGGCCGCGCACTTCTCCTCCAAGCCGGTCATCAATGCCGGTGACGGGGCGGGTTCCCATCCCACCCAGACCTTGCTCGACCTGTTCACCATACAACAGGAGAAGGGGTCCATCGATGGTATGAACGTGGTGATATTGGGTGACTTGAAATACGGTCGTACCGTCCATTCCTTGGCCGAGGCCCTCACCCTTTTCGGTGCCAAGCTGACCTTTGTTGCTCCAGAGGCCTTGCAGATGCCGATAGAGACTGTCAAGCACGTGGAGAACATGGGTGGGAACATAACATGCACCAACTGCATCGACGATGTCATATCCGATGCTGATGTCCTCTACGTCACTCGCATCCAAAGGGAACGTTTCCCCGATCCGGCCGAATACGAGAAAGTGGCTGGAATGTACCGCATCGACATCGATGCCTTGCGTGAGGCTAAGAAGGACCTCATCGTGATGCACCCTCTGCCCCGTATCGATGAGATCGCCCCAGAGGTGGACTTCACACCGCATGCCCGCTACTTCCAGCAGGCCTTCAACGGCATCCCGGTCCGCATGGCCCTTCTGACCCTTCTTCTAGGAGGAAGTCTATGAGAGACATCAAAGTCACACCCATACGCAACGGCACGGTCATAGACCATATTACCTGTGGACAAGCGTTGAATGTGCTCCGCATATTGGGAGTTAACGAGAACAACATCGACTCCACAGTCAGCGTGCTCATGCATGTTCCCTCCAAGAAGACCCAATGGAAGGATGTGGTCAAGGTCGAGGATCGGGAACTTGACCCCAAGACGGTGGACAAGATCGCCCTCATCTCACCGAACGCCACCATCGACATCATCCGCGACTACAATGTGGCGGAGAAGCACCGAGTGGTCTTGGCCCCAAGGGTGAAGGGACTGGTTCGTTGCGGCAACCCCAACTGCATCACCAACAAGAGGGAGCCTGTGGAACCAGAATTCGCCGTGGACAACCAGAGCCCGATGGTTCTAAGGTGTATCTACTGCGACCGGATACAGAATAACATCACCGACCACCTCATCTGAGCCAAGGAAGGTTTTCCTTGACGGCGATGGAAACCTTTTCCAACTTTTCCACCACTGAAGATTCGTCCAGATCCTTCTTCATCCGGACGGCGATGAATGCCCTGTCATTCAGACGGGAGATGTATACATCGTTTTCTCCGTGGAAACGTATTCGGGCTACCTTCAACGGCCCCAATCCGTCCATGGCAACCACCATTGTTGCCAGCTTCAGAGGCAGACCGCTATCGAAGTTAGGTGGTTCCTGGGTGAGCAGGATGCCGGAATTGGATACCACATAGACTTCATCGTAGTCTCCACCACCCAGTATCTGGGCGGTGATGTCTTCCAGGATGTTCTCCATCTTCTTCTTGGCGTCCATCAGCATCCTCTTGTCCAGATACCCTTGGTGAAGATAAATAGTTGTCTAAGCAGGCATTGGAGAGAATAACCGTTTAATACCCGTATCGTCTGGATGGATGAAGGTGTTTCTATGAAACTGATCATCCTGGCCGGCATGCCTGGAGCAGGCAAAGAGGAGTTCCTGAAGGCAGTGGAAGAATCTGGATGGCCTTACCTGCGAATGGGCGACCTGGTCAGAGAAGTATACCTGAAACGAGGATTGGACCAGGATACAATCAGCGTCGGCCAATTCGCGCAACAGGAGAGGGACGAACACGGGATGGGCATCTGGGCAGAGCGAGCCTCGAAGAGATTCCAAGGCCGTAACCACATAGTGGACGGTTGCAGGGGGCTGGCCGAGGTAGATTCCTTCCGGCTTCACAGCGAAGCCATGACCGTGGTGGCAATTCATAGCTCTCCGGCGGTGAGATATGCCAGACTGATAGAGCGAGCACGCTCAGATTCCCCCTCAGACTGGAAAGAATTCCAAGAAAGGGACCGAAGGGAGATGAAATGGGGTTTGGCAGAGCTGATTGCTTTGGCGGATGAGATGGTGGTGAACGACACCGACCTATCGACCTTCCATTCCCGAGCCCGTGACCTTATGGAGGGTTTGACAAGGACATGATGTACACCATCACCCGTCTCTGCGGCGGAGAAGCCTTAATGCTGGTACCTCGAGAGGATACAGATAGTCTAAACCTCGAGATGCTGTTGGATTCACTGTTGGCAGACGGCTACACCGCCCGCTTGGACGGACTCATGATTATTATGGGTTGGCAAGGCATGGAGGTAACGGTTTACGAGTCCGGAAAGCTCATGTTCTACCCTCTGAAGGAAAAAGGAGAAGCCATCGAACACGCAAACCGGATCATGGATTTGTTCCATGGCTATGCTGAAATCAAGGACTGACTGTTTTTTAATTATGTAATACCATGACTGGCCGATGGATGCGCTTTTTCATTTAGGCTCAGCTGTGGCCATATCCATAGTGTTGTCGGTACTAGCTTACCGTTTACGGCTGCTCACCTTGACTGGCGCATTGTCCTCCTTCGCCGTGGGGATCGTCATCGGATTCTTCGGTTCCTTGAGTTGGTTGTTGGTGCTGGTGTCCTTCACCTTCGTGGGTTTCATCGTCACCCGAATCGACATGGCTGAGAAGACCCGCATGGGCTTACAGGAGGGGCATCATGGAGAAAGGAGCCATACCAACGTCTTGGCGGTGGGCATTCCCCCTTGTGTCTTGGCGATAGCCGCATTCTTGATGGGGGATCAGTATGTGATGGCGGCCTCCGTCGGTTACATCTCCGTAATCAGCGTGGCGGCATCGGACACGGTGGCAAGCGAACTGGGCGTTAAATATGAGAAGGTCTGGTTGATCACTAATTTCCAACGCGTTCCTCCAGGCACCGATGGTGGCGTATCTGTCAAGGGCACCATCTGGGCCTTGGTAGGGGCCGTCTGTGCCTCCGTGTTGGGATGGGCGATCGTCTTCCCGCATGACCTTCTGAACCCTTTGATGTTGATTCCAATCATGGCCGGGTTCGCGGGTTGTCTCATGGACAGCGTCCTGGGGGCCACTCTGGAGACCAAGGGCCTGATCAACAAATACGGCAACAATGCCATCACCATGCTCCTGGGAGGGTTCCTAGGGATGCTCGTGTATATTTCGGGGTGTGATGTTAAGTCCATTTTTTCGTTTGACTGCCAATCCTTGAAGTGTTCAATTACCAAAGTCGGAATGCC
>JAQUUA010000007.1:14530-26824 GCA_028694055.1 Candidatus Methanomethylophilaceae archaeon
GAGGTCCTGCAGCACGAGGAGACCAGCTTCCGCTGATCCCGACCGAATAGTTTTTATACCATCCAGTAATGCTCGGATATGGTATGACGGCCACAGCGGCGGGGTCACACCCGGTCCCATTCCGAACCCGGTAGTTAAGCCCGCCCGCGTTCCTTGTGGTACTGTGCTGCGCGAGCGCACGGGAAGCTTGGAACGCTGTCAGCCACCTTTTCCATTCAACTATGATTAGCCATGGCTGTTCACCATGAATTGTCTTCTGCAATCAGAATTTAATTGAAAATAATAAAAATTAAAAGAATGGGGCTTTGCCCCGGTTTGCCTACAGCTTAGTGAGCTGTATAAGCTTGTTCCACTTGCGGTCGATCTCCTCTTGGATGGCATCGGCCACGTCCATCCACCGGTCCTTGGTGAGATGCTTGAAACGGCCTTGACTGTTGATCCATTCCGAGACTGGCTTCTTCTCCATCTTCCCCTCAGCGATCCTGGCGCTCTCCGCCGTGAGGCGGAACTTGCCGTTCTCGTACTCGTAGAGGGGCCATATGCAGGTCTCGACTGCCAGCTTGGACATGTCGATGGTCTTGTCCGAGTCGTGCCTCCATCCGCGGGGACATGGCGTCAGGGTGTTCAGGAAAGCCGGTCCGCCGATCTCGAAACCCTTGGCAGCCTTGGCGATCAGGTCCTTCCAGTTATGAGGAGCGGCCTGAGCGGCATAAGGTAGCTCATGAGCGGCGATGATCATGGTCAGGTCCTTGGGATACTGTTGCTTCCCGGGAACACAGCTGCCTGCCGGGCATGTGGTGGTGGAAGCCCCCTTGGCGGTGGCTCCGGACCTCTGGATGCCGGTGTTCATGTAGGCCTCGTTGTTGAAGCACACATACAGGAACTGGTGTCCTCTCTCGATGGCCCCGCTCAGGGACTGGAAGCCGATGTCATAGGTGGCACCGTCGCCGCCGAAGGCCACGAACCTCATCTCCTGGTCGATCTTTCCCTTCCGCCTCAAAGCGTGGTAGGCAGACTCCACGCCGGCACATGTGGCAGCGGCGTTACCGAAGGCGGTATGGATCCAGGGCACGTTCCAGGCGGTGTACGGGTAGATGGTGGTGGACACCTCGAAGCAACCGGTGGCGTTGGCCACCACAACGGGCTTATCGGTGGCCATCAACACTTGGCGGGCCACGATGGGCTCGGCACATCCGGCACACAGACGGTGTCCCGGTGTGAGCTTCATGGGTATCTTCGAGAGCTCTTTCAACGATGTGGTCATAGCTTCACCCCCAGGTAGTTGACCTTGTCTTGCTTGTCGTTCATCATATTCATGTAGACCTGCTTGAGGTCCTCCACCATGACGTCCCTGCCTCCCAGGCCGTAGACGTAGTTCACAAGCTTCGGACAGTCCGGTAGGTCCATGAGGTCTGCGGCCACTTCTAAGAAGACCGGTCCGCTGACACCCACGATGAGGTGACGGTCCATTACCGCCACGCACTTCTTTCCTGCCATGACGTCACGGAGCTTCTGAGCTGGGAAGGGACGCATGACCTTCAGCTTCACTGCTCCCACCTTGTGGCCTTCGGCCCTGAGCTCGTCCACGGCAGCCTTCATGGTGCCGGCGGTGGATCCTATGGTCAGGGTGACGTAATCAGCGTCATCACACATGTAGGTCTCAATCATATCATAGTGGCGACCGCTAATCTTGCCGAATTCCTTGAATACCTGCTCTATGACATTGGCCGAGGCCTTCATGGCTTGGTTGACCTGGTAACGGTGCTCGAAGTATGAGTCCTGCAGATCCATGACTCCATGCGTGACAGGGTTCTTCACATCCAGCAGTGGGTAGAGCGGTTTGTACTCACCCACGAAGTCCTTTACAGTGTGACTATCCAACGGAGTCATGCGCTCGATGGCATGGGTGAGGATGAAACCGTCCAGGTTGGTCATCACTGGCAACTGCACATCGGGGTGCTCGGCAATACGCATGGCCATTATGGCATTGTCATAAGCCTCTTGCACATTCTCAGCGAACATGATGATCCAACCCAAGTCACGGGCGGCCATGACATCACTGTGGTCACAGTGGATGTTGAGGGGTCCGCTGAGGGCCCGATTAGCCACGGTCATGGTCAAGGGCACACGGAGACCAGAGGCTATCCCTAATGTCTCCCACATGTATGCCAGACCGGCAGAGGCAGTAGCAGTTACAGTGCGGGCTCCAGCCGATGCAGAAGCTATACAGACTGTCATGGCGCTATGCTCGGATTCCGTGCAGACGAACTCCGTCTCGACCTCACCATCCGCAACATAGTCGGAGAACCTCTCCACGATGATGGTCTGTGGCGTGATTGGGTATGCGGCGCAGACATCAGGGTCAACCTGCTTCCATGCCAGGGCCACGGCTGAATCGCCATTGATTCCTAGATTTCCAGTCATTTACTCGTCCTCCTCTACCATAGTGATGGCCTTCTTAGGACAGGCGCGGGCACAGATGCCGCAACCCTTGCAATGGGTGTATCGGAAACCGCCCATCTTGCCGTCCTTGACCAGGACGCTGTCGTCCGGGCAGTATATCCAGCATGTGAGGCAATCGATACACATGTCACGCTCCAGAACCGGCTTGTGGGACCTCCAGTCGCCAGTCTCGAATTTCATGGCGCTGCCAGGCTCAACTATGCGGCCACCCATGGTGGCAGTCTTCACGGTCTTCATTCACAGCACCTCCTTGTGCGCTCTCTCCAGAGCGACGATGTTCTTCACGATGGCCTTCTCCGGGAGCTTGCCCTGGAACTTGGTGGAGATCTGATCCTGCAGAGCCTCATAACTAACCAGCGGGGAGATCTTGGTCAAGGCCCCCAGGATTGCAGTGTTGGCAACCGGCCTGCCTATCTCCTCCATGGAGATCTTGGTGGCATTGACGGTGTGGACCTTCATCTCGGTCTTCAGAGACTTCTTCAACTCCTCAGGAGTGCCTGGGTAGTTGGCGAGAAGGAAACCGTCCTCCTTCAATCCGTTCAGCACATCCACCTTACCGATTAGAGTGGGGTCTAGGACGACCACGATGTCAGGATGGTAGACCTGGCTGTGCACCTGGACAGGTTTAGATGATATGCGGGTGAAGGCCCGGATGGGCGCACCCATCCTCTCCGGACCGAACTCGGGGAAGGCCTTGACGTATTTTCCCTCGCTAATGGCCGTCTCAGCCAATATCTCATTGGCGGTGACCACGCCTTGGCCCCCTCTTCCATGCCATACAATTTCTATGTTCAAGTCAAACCCTCTTTTTCTCATGATATAACTAAAGGTATTAAAACCTTCTACGATTAACCGAAAACGCAGATTAATTCTCTTGAATTGATGGTAATCCGTAGAAAAGATACGGTTTCCATAAAAACTGACTAATGAATGGGTCTGTAGGCGCTCATTTTTCTAATAAGCTTTGATATTTCTGTGGCATTGCGAAGCTACCAAAGCCTGGGTAATTGTACAAAACAATATTACCCATAAGAATATAATGTCCTTGCGAACAACAATAAGCTAATGTATTATTGTTGATTTACAAAATCCAATTTTAAACCATTTGATATAATCTCGCTGGACGGGGGATAAATGATGAAACGCATAGCTGACATAGGCGAGCTGAATGTGAAAGACATCCCTTATGTGGGAGGAAAAGGAGCCAACCTGGGAGAGCTGACAGCAGCCGGGTTCCAGGTACCGGAGGCATTCGTGCTTACCACCGTGGCTTATGATTATTACATGCGTGAGAGCGGTCTGCTAACCCACATCGATGAGGCTCTCGCCGGCATCGACCGCAGCTCTGACGATTCACTTACCGAGGCATCCCGTCGTATCCGGGACATGTTCAACGACCATGAGATCCCGGATGACCTCAAAGATGAGATCCTGAAATCTTTCCGGACCTTGTTCTCTAAGAATAAAACCGGATTCGTGGCTGTCAGATCTAGCGCGACTGCGGAGGACTTGCCTGATGCCAGTTTTGCCGGTCAGCAGGACACCTATCTCAACGTCCACACCCCGGAGGACCTCCTGGACAAAGTCAGGAAGTGCTGGTCCTCTCTGTTCACCCCCCGTGCCATCGCCTATCGGGAGCGCCAGGGCTTCGCCCATGCAGATGTGAAACTGGCCGTCGTGGTCCAGAAGATGGTAAACTCCGAAATATCTGGAATCATGTTCACCGTGGAGCCTAACACCAACGAAGAGAAGGTCATAATCGAGGCTGGATTCGGGTTGGGAGAAGCCATCGTGGGAGGCGAGGTCACGCCGGATACCTATGTGGTGGACAAGGCAGACAAGAAGATTGGAAAGAAACGCGTCGCCAAGCAGACCTGGAAATATGTCAAGGGACCAGATGGCCAGACGATTAAAGCAGATGTACCGGCCGACAGCATCCAGATTCAGAAACTCACTGACACCATCATAAAGGAGCTCAGTGAGCTGGGAATGCAAATTGAAATCCATTACGAGAAACCGATGGATATCGAATGGTGCATTGAAGAAGGGAAGATATACATTGTTCAGGCCAGACCAATAACCACTCTTAACAATGGTAAAAACAATGGCGAGACCACTAACGGCACAGCTAGGGTCATCACCAACGGCCTGGGCGCCTCCCCCGGGGTTGCTGCAGGCAAGGTCCGTCTATTCGAGGAAGGCATGAGCCTTGATATCGTACGGGACGGTGATGTTCTAGTCACCACCATGACCATGCCCGACATGGTTCCGGCAATGAGCCGTGCCGCCGCCATCGTCACTGATGAGGGCGGGATGACCTGCCATGCAGCCATTGTCTCCAGGGAACTGGGAACGCCTTGTGTGGTGGGAACGGGGGATGCGACGGCCCTTTTGAAAGACGGCATGCTGATAACCGTCGACGGTACCACAGGAACCGTTTACGAAGGGAACATAACCCGGAACGGCAACGGTGACTCCAACAAGGAGAATAACGAGATGTCCATTGCTCCATCCGTCCCCATCACCGGAACCAAGATAATGGTCAATGTGGGAATTCCTCAGAAGGCTGATGAAGTCGCGGCCATGCCTGTGGATGGTGTCGGCCTCATGCGTAGCGAGTTCATATTCACCAGCTACGTGGGGGAGCACCCCATGTCCCTGGTGGAGAGCGGCCGGTCCGAGGAGTTGGTGGAGAAGCTGGCAGACGGGATATCTAAAGTTGCTAGAGCTTTCTACCCCCGCCCGGTCATCCTTCGTACTTCGGACTTCAAGACCAACGAGTATCGGGACATGAAGGGTGGAGCTGACTACGAGCCCAAGGAATCCAACCCCATGATCGGCTGGAGAGGTTGCTCGCGCTACGTCAGCGACAATTACCGGGAAGCCTACAAGTGTGAGTTGAGAGCCATCAAGAAGGTCCGGGACAGCATGGGTATGAAGAACGTCTTCATCATGCTGCCTTTCGTGCGTAGCACCGAGGAGTTGGACGAGATAGTGGGGATGATGAACGATGTGGGTTTGAGGCGCAATAAGGACTTCAAGCTCTACCTCATGGCCGAGGTCCCCGTTAACATCTTCATGGCTGATGTTTTCTGCGACTACTGTGATGGATTCAGTATCGGTTCCAACGACCTCACGCAACTCATAATGGGGGCAGACCGGGACTCTGACATCCTGGGCCGCATGGGATACTTCGATGAAAGGAACGAAGCCGTCAAGAGAGCCATCAGCCACCTCATCCGCGTGGCGCACGAGCACGGCAAGACCGTGGGCATCTGTGGCCAAGGCCCTTCCGTCTACCCGGAGTTCACAGAATTTCTGGTTCGAGAAGGCATCGACAGCATATCCTTGAACCCGGACACCGCCATTAACACCAAGCGTATGGTGGCGGCATTGGAGCAGAGGATGATCCTGGAAAGCCTCCGGGAAATGAAACAGCGGCTCTGACCTCAGAGCTCCCCTTCCAACCTCTTTTTTGAGTCTGAGTCCAAGAGACGGGTAGTTATCTCCACGAAGGGGTGCTTTGACCCCTCTATTATCACCACATCGTTCAAGGTGTGCAGGCCCCAACGATCGGCAGTCCTCTCCAAACCCAGATTGATGTCCAGCAGATCGGGCTCCAGTATAACGGATCGGAAGGTCTTCATTCCGAACTCTCTTGCGGCCATGACACGGTGGTGACCGTCCACCAAGAGATAACCACGACGCCTCTTCACCACGATCAGGGGTTCTATGAGGTTCTTCTTTATCTCGAACTGCCGCCCAATGAGTTCGTCTTGGAACACCTCCTTCTGACTGGGCCGGATCTCGTTCAATGGTACCTCCCCCACAGAAGTGCGGATACGGATGCCATGTTGTCCTTCCAAGAAACTCTTGATGTCTTGGACCTTATGTGGCTTTGATTTCTCTATGTGGGATCTAACGATGTCGATATTGGATATCATACCCACCAATTTGCGGTTCTCGTCCACTATCGGCAGGTTCCTGAGGCCATACCGGAAAAGCACCCGGGTGGCGTCATCCATGGACATGGTAGGGTTGGCGGTTATGGTGCCCTTCTTCATGATTTCCCGGATCTTGATGTCCGGCTTGTCGAAATGTCGGAGCATCTCCTTGGCGGTGATGAAGCTAAGGAGAAAACCCTTTTGCGCCACCGGCAACCCGTGAAAGGGGGATTCGATTATCTTCTCAGAAACCTCTTTCACAGTCATATCCGGCTCTACGGAAATGACGTCCTTAACCATGTAATCAGCGACTATGGACTGTCGGGCCATCGAAGAATCAACTCCTCCAGTGACTGAGCATCTGGAACATATAATATTGTTGGTCTGGAACCTGAATTCTTATATAGTGGTTTTGTATTGACACATTGCCGCCCCGGTAGTGTAGTGGCCTATCATGTGAGCCTGTCGAGCTTTCGACTCGGGTTCAAATCCCGGCCGGGGCGCCACTTCTTATCATCCATGCATTTAGGCAACAGTGTTAAGATTCAATACTGCTATTCATTGTAGCTGGTTCCATGACCGATGATGATCTGAAGCCCGGTTTTCTCGCAAATGATAAAGAAGGACGAATATCGAGAGCATTCAAGCATGCACCCTTGGTAATGGTGGTCCTGGACAAGGATGCTCGTGTTCAGAGCATCAATGAAGCTGCCAAAGCCATCGTCGGCGACCGTTGCGTGGATTCCTCCGTTCTTCCGGGTCAGTTATTCAATTGCGTGAATGCCGGAGTGGGAGATGGATGTGGGACCACCCCCGGCTGTAAAAACTGTTCCATCCGAGGAGCGATCACCAAAGCCGTCCTAGATAGAGAGGAGATTGCCCGTCAGGAGGCCTCCCTGACCATATTCGAGAATGGAGAGCCTTCAAAAAGACATTATCTTCTGTCCACTACAATCATGGATCTGGATGCTGAGATCGAGGTTCTCTTATCCCTCTTGGATATCACGGATATGAAGAGGTCGGAGATACATCTGCAACAGGTGAACAAGAAACTCAGCATCCTAGGGAGCTTCACCCGCCATGACGTCCTGAACCAGGTCACAGCCGCCCAGGGCTATCTGGAACTGTTGGAGATGACCTCGGAACTGGACCAGAAGCAGACTGACTACCTGAACAAGGTACTGACATCCATCGTGAACATAGCTGACTACATGCGCTTCAATAGGACCTATCAGGAGTTGGGAAGCAAGGCGCCGGCTTGGCAGGATGTTGTGCAATCCATAATGGATGCCCACTCCCATTGGACACAGCTCAAAATGAGGATCGACCCTGCGCTGGTCGGAATGCAACTATACGCCGATCCCCTGGTGAACAAGGTCTTCTACAACCTTATGGACAATGCCATACGGCACGGTGGGGACATCAGCGGCATTGAAGTGAACCTAGAGAAGGGCGATGATTTTTATTCCATAATTTGGGAGGACAATGGAGTGGGTATCCCAGAGGACATGAAGGAACGGATATTCGCCCAAGGCGTGGGCAAGAATACTGGCCTGGGCCTCTTCTTGGTGCGGGAAATCCTGGCTATAACCAACATAAGCATAATCGAGGATGGTGTGCCGGGGGAAGGAGCGAGATTCCGAATCGATATCCCTCGTTTCGACTGCCGATGGGTGTGATCAGCCTTTAACAGAGCTGATGATCTGCACCACAGGTCCGCCCACACGCTCATTGTCTTCCAAATAGGCCTCGATGCTGAAAACCCGGCGCATGTTCTCCGGTGTGAGAACGTCCTTGACTTTGCCGCTGGCGATAATGTGGTGCTCCGAAATCAGGAACAGCCGGTCGCAGTAGCGGGCGGCGAGGCTGAGGTCGTGTGATACTATGACAACCGTCAAACCCTTCTCCTTCGCCAAAGACCTCACCATGTCCAGCATGTCGATCTGATGATTGACGTCCAAGTGCAAAGTGGGCTCGTCCATCAACAGTACGCGTGGCTCCTGTGCCAAGGCCCTAGCGATGATGGCCCTCTGTCGCTCCCCCCCGCTGAGATGGTTGATGAAACGGTCTGCGAACTGGAGCACATTGCATTTCTCCATGGCATCGAAGACAATACGGAGGTCGTCCTCACTCTCCATCTCGAAGCGGTCCAGATTGGGCATCCTGCCCATCATCACGATGTCTGTGACGGTGAACGAGAAGGATATCTCATTGTTCTGAGGCACGACCGCCATCCTCTGGGCGATGTCCTTCTTGCTGATGTCGTTGATCTCGTCCCCTTCTATGCACACCGTTCCAGTCTTGGCCTTTAGGTTGCGGTTGAGTATCTTCAATAAGGTGGTCTTCCCACAACCGTTGGGGCCCAGGATGCCGATGATCTCCCCAGGTTCAGCGTGAAAACCGATGTCTTCAATCACAATGCGCCCGGAATACTCGAATGAGATGTTGTCGACATCTAGAATGTTCACCATCCTATCTCCCTCCTCCTTCTCCTCAGAAGGTAGATGAAGTACGGTGCGCCGATGAGGGCCGTCAGAATGCCGATCGGCAGAACAAATGTGAAAACCACCCTTGAAAGAATGTCACAGACCACCAGAAAAAGGGATCCCGCAAGAATTGATGCCGGAATCAAAATTCTATGATCGGGGCCAGTAATCATCCTTACCACATGTGGTATAACCAAACCCACGAATCCAATGATGCCTACAAACGAAACCGCTGCCGCAGTCAGTAGGGCACAAGCAAGAAGTATGATCAATCTGATTTTACCTACCTCTATGCCTAGATTCATGGCATGATTATCTCCCAGCATCATGGCGTTCAAGTCCCTAGCATAGTAATACACGACACATATCCCGATGGCCATGAGTGGTAGAACGATTAGGACATTATCCCAATTAAGTTGCGATAAATCACCCATCATCCAATACACAATGCCTGCCAACTTATCGTCCTCAGCTACATAGGTCAGTAAGTTTACCAGTGCGGAGAAGAAGGCCCCTACTGCTATACCAGCCAGAAGCAAGGTCTCTATTGGCACCCGCCCGTGGCTCCTGGCAATATTATAGACAATCATCAATGTGAGGAAACAGAACACAAAGGCCATGACAGTGGTGCTTAAACTTCCAGGTACTACCGTTATTCCTAATACTATGGCCAACGCGGCTCCGAATGCAGCACCGGATGAGAGGCCCAGCACATAGGGCGAGGCCATGGGGTTCTTGAACACGGCCTGCATTCCTACGCCTGCCACTGTCAAGCCGGCCCCGACCAGAATAGCCATAACTGTTCTAGGGAGCCTTAGTTGCCAGATAACTAGCTCATTCGTTGAAGTTCCCCTGCCAATCAAGGCTTCAAAGAATTCCAGGAAAGTCATCTGGATTCGTCCTGTGGACACTGAGAAGTACACCGATATGAAGAGGAGGACGAACAAGACCAGCAGAGTGAGGCCCCACTTGGCATTTCTTCTCTGGAGTCTTAGAACGGCATCCTCAATCATAAGCATCGCCATTTTCTCTACGAACCAATAAAGAATATTTAAGAAAGAGGTTTGGTGTGTTTCAGAAATCGAATTCTGCATCTGGATACAGTGTCTCCGCCATCCAAATCAGACCGTCCATCAAATTGGTGTTATAGCTGTTAAGACCATACGGGAAGTGATGGATTGGAACACCTGGTAACGGAGTCTGGAAGTAACTGTCCTCCCTAGTGGAACGCTCTTCCACTATCACCATGTCTATGCCATAGGTCTGGTTGAAATCAACGAGGTCTTCCTGATCTGTTGGATAGGAACTCGTGGATATCGAACTATCTGCTGCAACATTAATACCTCCAGCCATCACAATGAGATTATGGCTCACCGATCCATAATTGACGGTCTTGAGGCCATAGGTGGCAAGCTCAAAATATACATGTTTGTAATCAGACTCGTTCAGAGTGCTGACAAAATCCTGTATAACCTGTTTGACATGACCCATCTGGCTATAGATGGCTGTAGCATTGTCCACTTTCCCGGTGATTATGCCAATACTGTTGACTAGTGTCATAACATCATCATAGCTGGAGGGGGAATATGCCAGAACAGGTATGTTTAGCGTATCTTCAATGAATGCGATATTCGCCATAGCATTGCTCATCGAAGGCCAATAATAAGTGATGACAATATCTGGAGCGGCCAAGATGATGGATTCAGCTATCAGGTTACGGTCACCGTTAATGGATTGATTCACATCGAGAATGCCATCTATTTGTGGATATGTTGTGTTCAAAGTGATACCGTATTTATCGACCAAAACAACTTGATCTAGGGCATCCAACTCACCTAATATCTGGGTGAATGGCTCTCCCATAGAGGCTATCCTGCTGAATGATCCATCGAATCTGACGGTCACATTTCGGTCATCCGTTAGTTCCGTGTCACCATCAAAAAAACCCATTATGGTGTCTTTACCCAGAACCAAACCTATCGACGAGATTATGACAATCATCACGACGATTAGTGTCAATGTTTTCCCATTCATGCCAATCACTATAGTAATATTTGTAGTAAAAATCGTAATAAATTAATGACATAAATAGTTTAACATGGGTGTTACTATGACCAACCATACACCCTTTCGCTAGAACAGAAACATTGATATGCAGTTCTCACTTGGGTTTAGAGCATGCGTTGGATGCTACGGGGCAAGATACATCGAGCCACCGTTACCGAGACCCGCTTGGATTATGAGGGAAGCATCACCGTGGACTCACTACTCCTGGAAGCCGCTGGAATCTGGGTAGGCGAGAAGGTCCATGTGGTGAACATCAACAACGGGGCTAGATTCGAGACCTACATCCTGAAAGGGGAGCCCGGATCCGGCATCATAGCCATGAACGGTGCCGCTGCTAGGCTCAACCAAAAGGGAGACCGGGTCATCATAATGGGTTACGAACTCGTGGATGAACCCATATTGGCCAAGGCAGTAATGGTGGACGGAGACAACCGTATCCTCCAGACTTTGCAATATTGAGGCTGGGACATGCGCATGCGTTTCTACAGTGATGGAGGTGCCCGCGGCAACCCTGGCCCTGCCGCCTTTGCGGTAATCGTGTGCAAGGCTGATGGTTTCGTCTTGCACGAGTACGCCCGCTTCATCGGTGTCGCCACCAACAACGAGGCCGAGTACCAGGGCTTGATATCGGCCCTAGGCACAGCCATCGACTATAAAACGGATGATGCCGAGTTCGTAATGGACTCCGAGCTGGTGGTTAAGCAGATGAAAGGGGAGTACAAGGTGAAATCCCCTCATCTCAAGAAGCTTCACCAAGATGCTATGTCTTTGGCAAAGTCCATCGGTAAGACCGAGTTCCGCCATGTACGGCGTGAGGATCCCAAAATAACCCGCGCCGACGAGCTCCTGAACCAGGAACTGGACCGGCGCCGTTAGTTTCTAAGATAATCAGAGACTGCATCCAAAGTTACCAGGGACTGCTCACCAGTATTCATATCCCGGATGGTCACCGCGCCTTGTTCCAATTCGGTACTGCCTACGATCACCGCGACCTGTGCTCCGAGAGAGGATGCGTGCTTGAGCGCCTTGCCCATCTTACGCCTCATCAAGTCGATGTCGGCATTAAGACCGGCCTTCCTCAGGTCGGTCAATACCTTGAAAGCGGCCGGACGCACCTCATCCGAGACTGGAACCACATAGGCGTCAAGACGGTCAATGCTGCAGACCTTTCCCTCCTTCTCCAATGCCAGAAGCACCCGGTCGAAGCCGATGGCGAAACCGGTGGAGAAAACCTTCTCGCCACCGAAGAGCTCAGATAGGGAGTATGAGCCGCCACCGCATATCTGCTTCTCCGCCCCCAAGACCGGAGCCTCAGCCTCGAAGACCATGCCAGT
>JAQUUA010000079.1 GCA_028694055.1 Candidatus Methanomethylophilaceae archaeon
CCTGGATCGAGACCTTCGATGCCTCCACAAACCTTCCGCAGGACTGGCAGGGCACCTTCTATGTTGACATTACCCATGGCAACAACAACACCAACGGCCTTTACGGCTCTTTTTACAGCGGGGCCAACACAGGATACCTGATGACACCGCCCATCGGTCCCGTGACTGCCAATTCAGTGCTTGATTTCGAATACCGGATCATGGACATGAATTCCTATCCCAACGCCGGTTCCATCCTTGGGCCCCAGGACAACATCCGCGTGATGATTTCACCTGACGCAGGCATCTCATGGGACACGCTTTATACCATTAATCAGACCAACCATGTGACCTCGGCCCTGTTTGCTTTGTTATCAAACAGCCTGAGTAGTTATAGCGGCCTGGTGGTCATGATCAGGCTGGAGGCCAACACAGGCAACAACAGCCTGTATATTGACTTCGACAACTTCACCGTTTACGACAATACGACCATGCCTTCCTGCACCCTTCCAGCCCTGCCCCACGACCTTGACACGAATGTTTCCATCAATACGAGTTTGGTTTGGCAGAATGCGCCGGGAGCCTCGGGCTATACCCTGTATTTCGGTACTGACGGAGGCGGTGTCACACCTCCCTCCAACATCGTCAACGGGGTCCAGTCCACCTCCCCGTTTCTACCGCCTGTGGCTCTGACCTATTCCACCACGTATTATTGGCAGGTGATCCCTTTCAACAGCTTCGGAAGCCCATCCGGCTGCCCAATCTGGAGCTTCACTACCAAAATCGATCCTACGGTAACCACTTACCCGTTCTTTGAAAGCTTTGAAACATCCGTTCCACCCTTTAACTGGGAAGAGGTGATCGTGAATCCATCCTCCGGCAACCTACCTGACTGGACCATGCAAAGCACCGGCAGCAGTCCGTCATGCATGCCCCATGAAGGAACCCAGATGGCCATGTTCAATTCCTACAGTTGCTATTCCGGGGCCACAGCAAGGCTCAGTACGCCTCCGCTCGACATGACTGCGCTGACCGCCCCGGGATTATCTTTCTGGATGTATCACGATGACGGCTACAACACTTATTTTAATGAAGGAATCCAGGTTCAGGTATCCACCGACGGCCTGGCCTGGAACAACCTGGACACCCTGATCCAGCGCCTCGCAACCGTGCCACATTGGGAACAGCACATACTGGATCTTACCCCCTATGCCGGGCAGACCATTTACCTGGGCTTCCTGGGCGTAAGCCAATACGGCAACAACATTTTCATGGATGAGGTCTCTGTGAACGAAGCCTCAGGTCCCCCGCCCTGCGCAAGCCTCAGTTACCCCGGCGACGGAGACAGCGCCGTGTCAGTCACTCCGGCTATTGTCTGGGGTCAGGGCGGCCTGCCCAGCGCTTCCGGATTCAGGCTATACTTCGGCACCGACGGCGGCGGACTGGCTCCCCCCACCGACATTGAGAACGGTACCACCCTGGCTTCCCCCTATATACCGGCTGCCCCGCTGGCCTACCTTACCACTTACTATTGGCAGGTAGTACCTTTCAACAGTTACGGGGATGCAACCGGCTGCCCGATCAGAAGCTTTACCACCCGCAACGACCCGACCCGGCCGCTCCCCTGGACGGAGAATTTCGATGCTAGTCAGAACCTGCCCGCCGACTGGGTATCCGATATGTATGTTTATTCAAGCCATGGGACGAACAATTCAAATGCCCTGACGCGGGAGTTCTATTACAGCAACAACGGCAACGCCGTGACGCCCCCGGTCGGCCCGGTGACCGCCAACACCGTGCTGGAATTCGAATACAGGATCGTGAACGCTAACTCGTACCCGCAAAATGCAACCACCCTGGGCCCTAATGACATGGTCTACATTATGGTTTCCGGTAATCTCGGGATCAGCTACGATACCTTGGACACCATCAGCCAGTCCAACCACGTCCCGTCCACACAGTTCAGCCTAGTTTCGAACAGCCTGGCCGCCTATGACGGGATCACGGTGATGGTCAGGGCGGTTGTGGTCTATGGCACAGGCGACTACTACGTGGATTTCGACAATTTCACCATCTTTGACAACTCGGTCCCACCTCTGTGCGCAACCCTGCTGCTCCCGGCTGACGGCGACACCCTGACACCCATCTATACTCCGCTGTCCTGGAGCAATGCCAGCGGATCCACAGGCTACTACCTGTATTTCGGCACAGACGGCGGCGGCATCACGACTCCTACGAACATTGCAAACGGCATCACCACGGCTTCGCCTTACCAGCCAACACCCCAGCTCAACTACTCCACCACATATTACTGGCAGGTGGTGCCTTTCAACAGTTATGGCTCCCCGACCGGCTGCCCCATTCGTTCTTTCACTACCATGGCCGATCCCACGATCACCCAGTTTCCATACAGCCAGAGCTTCGAAATATCCGTACCGCCCCTGGGCTGGCTGGCGACGATGGTAAATCCCGGCACCGGTTCGACTCCAACCTGGACGCAGACTAATATGGGTTCATATCCGAGTTGTTCGCCCCATGAAGGCGCCCAGATGGCAAGGTTCAACTCATTCAGCTGCAATAACGGGTCAGAGGCGAGGCTGAGCACGCCCCCGGTCAGCTTCGTCTCGCTCAGCGCGCCTATGATCTCCTTCTGGATGTACCACGACGACGGCTACAACAGCTACAGCAATGAAGGCGTGTATATCCAGGCCTCCAACGACGGGCTGAACTGGAATACCGTCGGGACGCTGATCCCGCGGGTGGCTACCGTCAACCACTGGGAGCAGCATACGGTTGACCTGAGCGCCTATGCCGGACAGACCGTCTACCTGGGCATCCTTGGCCACAGCCAGTACGGAAACGACTGTTACGTGGATGAAGTTATGATTATGGATGCTGTATATTCGGCCATAGCCGGACCGGATCTTTCCATCTGCGCCGGCGGTTCAGCCCAGCTGAATGTGACGGTGGTTGCAGGAACTCCGCCGTATTCATTCCTCTGGACTCCTCCCACGGGGCTGAATGACCCGACGCTTCAGAATCCGGTGGCCACTCCCTCCGCAACGACCACCTATAATGTGCAGGTGACCGATGCCAACAATGCCATTGCCACCGATGACGTGGTGGTTACCGTGAATCCGCTTCCCACCGTCACGCTGAACCCGCTCAGCACAGTTTGCATCAACTGGCCTCCACTCACTCTCACCGGGGGATCTCCGGCAGGAGGCACCTATTCCGGCCAGGGGGTGACAGGTAACAACTTCAACCCCGGAATCGCAGGAAATGGCACCCACACCATAACCTACACCTACACCGCCACGAACGGATGCACCAACAGCGCCACGCAGCCGTTGATCGTCAGCCCCTGCATCGGCCTGGAAGAAAGCCAGGGATCTGCAGTTATGAATATTTTCCCGAACCCTGGCAGCGGCTTGTTTGAATTGACTGTCAAAGGAATGGATGACTTGTCAGCATTGTTTATCCTGAATGCCCAGGGCCAGGTGGTCTTTTCCGAAAAGCTGACCTCAACACAGTCAGGCATCAGCAGACAAATTGACCTGTCTGCTTACCCGAAAGGCATTTATTCCGTAAAGCTGATCGGTGAGAAGACAATGAAAATCGGTAAGATTGTCCTGAAGTAGATTTTTCAGGCCAACATATAAAAAGAAGCTGTTCCCCCGGGGCAGCTTCTTTTTTTTGTAAGCATATTTGAAATAAATTAATTAAATTTGAGAAGTGTTCCAATATTAACCCTATCCCAAATTTATGAAAACAAAAATTTACTTCCTTAACTGGTTGACCTTCTACTTGTTGGCAGTCGTATTTACCGGTATTTTCACTACACAGGTGAAAGCCCAGGTGAGCAATTACTCATTTTCAGTTTCAACCGGAACCTTTACCGAGATCACGACCGCGGGCGGGGCAACCCAGCCGGCGCTGACCGGAGGGTCCAACGACGACGGCTATTTCAACAGTATCCCGATCGGGTTCAGCCTCGCTTATGACGGGAATATTTACAATTCCCTCTCAGCCTCCACCAACGGCTTCGTGGTATTGGGAACTGACCTGACTTACGGCAACACGTATAATGATCTTACCACCACCACTCCGAGGCCGATCCTGACCCCTCTGTGGGATGACCTCGACCTGTCGTCAGGGTCTTTCCTCTACCAGACCGAAGGCATTACTCCCAACAGGATCTTCACGGCGCAATGGCTGAGCATGGAATGGTATTATTCCGCCAATGTCCCGGTGATTTCATTTCAGCTCAAACTGTATGAAACCACGAACACCATCGACTTCATTTACCGGCAGGAAGCCAACCAGCCGAGCAGCGGATGCTCGGCATCCATCGGAATTACTAGTGTTGGAACAGGTTCCGGCAATTTCTTGTCGCTGGACAATACTTCTGCCGCTCCGACCGCAAGCTCCCTCACTGAGACCACCACAATCAGCACGCGGCCTGCCACCGGCCAGGTCTATACCTTCGGCCCGCCTATCGCCACCCAGCCCCCTAACTGCGTCAATATCGCCTATCCTGGCGACGGTGACACCAATGTTCTGATCTATCCCGAATTCATGTGGGCCAGCGGCGGTGGAGTGCCGGAAGGCTATCTGCTCTTTATCGGCGATGACGGCGGCGGCGTAAGCACCCCTACCAATATTGTGAACGGCGATACGGTGGTGCCTCCTTACATGCTCAGCAACCCGCTGAATTACCTGATCACCTATTACTGGCAGGTAATCCCCTTCAATTCCTTCGGCCAGGCCACAGGCTGCCCCATTTACAGCTTCACCACACAACCTGATCCCACCATCTCTACTTTCCCGTTCTTTGAAAGTTTCGAGAACTCGGTACCTCCCTTCACCTGGCTTGAGACCATCGTAAATCCCGGGTCCGGCACGCTCCCCGACTGGACCATGGAATCCACGGGCTATAGCCCGAACTGCATGCCCCATGACGGCCTCCAGATGGCTAAATTCAATTCATACAGTTGTTCCAGCGGTTCATCACGACTCAGTACGCCTCCGCTGAACATGGCCGCGCTGACCTCACCCGGCCTTTCATTCTGGATGTACCATGATGACGGCTATAACACCTATTACAACGAAGGAATCCAGGTACAGGTATCCACCGATGGCCTGGTCTGGAACGACCTGGACAGCCTGATCCTGCGCCTGAGCCCGACAAACCATTGGGAACAGCATATTTTCGATCTGAGCATATATGCAGGCCAGACCATATACCTGGGTTTCCTGGGAGTAAGCCAATACGGGAACAATATCTTTATGGATGAAGTCAGCGTGAACGAGGCCTCCGGGCCTCCTCCGTGCGCCAACATGAACTATCCCGCGAACGGAGATACCGGTGTCGCCGCGACCCCCTCACTTATCTTCAACCAGGGAGGGTTGCCTTCGGCAGCAGGCTTCAGGCTCTATTTCGGGACTGACGGCGGAGGGATCGTCCCGCCGACGGACATCGAAAACGGCACCATCCTCACCTCCCCCTATGTACCTGCAACTCCGCTCACATATTT
>JAQUUA010000080.1 GCA_028694055.1 Candidatus Methanomethylophilaceae archaeon
CGGTCGCCACGGCGCCATTTGCGCCTGGAAAAACTGGTCAACCCGTGCTTATCGGCCATCCCTGTCGTCTCCCGCATCGGCCACAATCGGGCCAACACATCGGACAATAGCAGTGACAGAATATTTATATTCGCACCAGAAACCAGAGTATTGCTGGCATGACTTCTGCGAGAGGTCGCCTCCAGTGGGCAGCCAAGGGGGCTTGTCTTCAGTAAACTATATAACAATAATCCACTTTCCAGAGCTAGAAAGGCCGCGGTAACTCAGTTGGGAGAGTGCAAGACTGAAGATCTTGAAGTCGCTGGTTCGAGCCCGGCTCGCGGCACCACACCTTTTCTTCCTCTAAATCATATTATACGTTCCATCCTATGCATCCAACATGGTGGTGGAGATCGAGCGGGTGGAGCTCACCGGTATGGACGTGAAGCGTTTCCAGACCAATGGCGACCGTTCCCTGGGCGTGCGAATAGACCAGAACAGCATCATCACCCGCATGCAGCATCTGGATGAAGACCGAGGGGTTCTATCCTTCCGGTTCAGCATCGATTATTCCAGTCTGGGATACATCCACATCGAGGGCGACATGTTCTTCCGTCACGGGGCGCACGACCTCATCGACCGATGGCTGGTCAACGGACGAATCGACGTCCCAGATGCCAGTCTTATACACAATGCCGCGGTCTCCTCGTGCCTCACCACCGCCCTCATACTATCCCGAGAGGTCAAGCTGCCGCCGCCCTTCCCGTTGCCCCGGGTGAGCCTGCAGCAACCACCCCCGCCCAGCAGCGGCGTGGAAGTGGCCTGATCACTTGATGTGGTCCAGCGTGAACGACCCTATGCTCAGGCCATGGTTGGACCAGTTGTAGCGGACGTTGCCACGGGTCTGGACGTCCCCCACGCCGATGACGTTGAGGAAGGTGCGCATCTGGTCCACGTTGAACTCCACCATGCCGTCCATCATCATGCCCAGCATCTGGATGTCCTGCTCGTTGTGCATGCCCTTCTCCAGAAGGTACAGGCACACCGCTTTGGACTTGCGGCGCTTGCCCACGAAGGGGCTCAGGAAACGGAACGCCGAGGCGCTGTCGGAATAGGCGATGAAAGTGGATAATGATTGGAAGCCCAGACGGTAATAGTCGTGTTCTTTCAGGAACTCCGCCGTGACATCGTCCACGGCTTTGGCCAGGGAGGCATGGTCGGCCGGGTCTTGGACATAAACGGTGTTGGAGTCCTCGTTCATATCCCCGATGCTGCGGGAGTAGCTGTCCACATACTTCACCAGGCCCAGGGTCTCGTACTCCATATAGCCAGGAAGCACCGGCTCCATGGACTTGCGGATATCGTCGCAGGTCTTGTCCGTGATGACCCAGAGCACAGGTATGCCCTTCTTCAATCCCTCGGCCATGAACTCGTTCAGCAGCACCTCCTTGCCCACGAAGGCCGGCCCGTGCAGGATGATATTCGAGCCGAACGGGTAGCCGCCCAGCAGGAGGTCGTTGAAGCGCTGGTTGCCGGTGTGCACCTTGCTGAGGCTGATCTCCTTCTTGCGCTCCTCGTCCCGGAGGTCGATCTCGTCCTCGATGAGGCCCAACTCTATGTTCCGGAGCTCGTCCATCTTTGATGCCAGGTACTTCTCCTTCTGGCGCATCTCCTCCTCCTTGCGCTGGATCTCGGTGCGGAGCTGCTCCAGACGTTTCTCCATGGCCACGGCGTCCAAGCCTTCCAAGCTCTTCCGCTCGTTGTCGAACTTCTTCTTGGACTCCTCCATGAGCCGCTCCCGGTACATGAGGTCCTCCTCCCTCCGGACCAGCTCCTCCTCCTTGTAGCGGAGAAGGGAACGCAGCTTCTCCGATTCCTCGTCCTTCTTCTCCAATAAGAGGTGCAGGCGCTCGTTCTCCTTCTTGAGTATTATGAATTCCTTGTTGTCCGGTGCAGGCCCCTCGCCACCATCCGAAGGAGTCTCACGGGCGATTTGCTCCTCCAGCCTCCTTCTCTGCAAGGCCCCGTAGAGGTCGTCGATGCGAGTCACCGCCGAGCGGTAAGCATCATTCATCTCGTTGCTGCGTTTGCTCAAGACCTCGGCATACTCGTCCAGATGGTCCGGCTTCTCCAGCATGCCGTTCAATATCTCCCGGAGGATCTGGGAGCGTTTGTTCAGGGACTCATAGATGCTGATGAACTCCTGGGCTTCGTTCGGGAACTCCGGCATGGTGTCCCGGATCTTCGCGGAAAGTCCTTCCAGCTGTGATTGGTAACGGTCGATCTGGCTACGCAGGGTGGGACGATTGGAGACCAGTTCATCGATGTTCCGTATCGTTCCGCCATCCCGGGACTCCTTCAGCTGCTTCTTCAGTAAGGCCAGCTCGTCCTCCAGCTGCAGGACCTTCTTGCGGGCCTCGAAGAGTTCGTCCGAGCCTATGGCGACGCTGCGTTTGCCGTCCTCCGTCAGCCAGGAGACCAGACCACGGTCGTTCCCCTTCAGCCAGTCCTTCAAGGACTCCTTGCCGTCGTTGGCTTTCGGCGTGTTCTCCTCGCTCATGGGTCGGTCTCCAAACGGTCATCGTTGCGCTTGTGCAGGTCATCCAGGTACAGGAGTGTGATCTCGTTCACCCTCTCCCTCAGCAATGGATCGCGGGCGGCCGGCACCCCGAACACGTCCTGGACCCTCTGTTGGAAGGCATCCGCTGACAGACGACGGTTCTGCAGGAAGAAATCCATCGCTTCCGGCAGGCCCCCTTCCTCGAAATCCAGTAGTGTGGTGCTTTTCATCAGGCCCCCCGTCCCATGCAAGACCAGCACAGTCTAATAAAGGTGTTAAGGAATATATATCATATATCATGAAATATTGTGGCCCAGGGTGCTAAAGTCATAAATATGCCCATACCAATCTTTATGGGGTTCGGGGGGAGTTTTTTTAATGGATGAGATATTCATCGATGTAAGGGACAGCGATCTCACCCTTTCCGAGATATTCCGGAAGATTGAGGAGATCCAATCCGAGCACCCCGACCTAGACATATTCCTGGACGGCGATATGCATGCCATCCGTGGCCTACCCCGCCCGGACAGCGATGCCGATCCTTGAAGTATCCGGAGAAGTAAGATGAAAAGAGACCAGGTATTGAAGGAACAGGTGAAGCCCATCGACCTCATGAACACGGATTCCATAGTGGGACTCGTGGAGGCCTATAAGGACAGCTCTATCCAGAGCCGTGCCATAGCCACCTGCGCCAGCGCTCTCGAGAATGCCCTGAAGGACCCCTCCCGGCCTACGGTCATACTCGGACTATCCGGCGCCATGATCGCCGGTGGAATGCGGAAGATAATAAGCGACCTGATCAAGACCGGTGTGGTGGACGTCATCGTCACCATCGGTGCCATACCCTATCAGGACTTCTATCAGGCCATGGGATACCGGCACTACAAGTGCTCCCCCATGATAGATGACGTCGCCTTGCGAGAACTGTTCTTGGACAGGATATACGACACCATCGTGGACGAGGAGAAGTTCCGCGAGGTGGACGAGCACATCGGGAACCTGGCAGAGAAGCTGGAGGCCCGCCCCTATTCCTCCCGGGAGTTCCTCAGCTACCTGGGGTCCCAGATAGACGATGAGGACTCCATCCTCCGCAACGCCCACAAGTACGGCGTGCCCATCTTCGCCCCGGCGCTCAACGATTCCTCCATCGGCATCGGCCTGACCCATCTCTACGACCGTATGCGTGGGAGCGGGAAGGCCTACATGAGCCTGGACCCCATTCGTGACAACTACGAGCTGGCGCAGGTGAAGATCAAGTCCGACAAGACCGCGGTCATCTATATCGGCGGCGGTGTGCCCAAGAACTACATCCAGCAGACCGAGGTCATCGCCGAGATGCTGGGCCACGACAAGGGCGGCCACCATTATGCCATCCAGATCACCACCGACTCCCCGGTCTGGGGCGGACTGTCCGGCTGCACCTTCGAGGAAGCCCAGTCCTGGGGGAAGATCAACAAGGAGGCCAGCAAAGCCGTGGCCTATGTGGAGGCCACCATAGGCCTCAGCCTCATGGCCGGCTACATACTCCAGAAAGGGGTATGGAAAGGGCGCGAGCGTCTGGACATGCAGTGGGACGGCGATGAGCTGAAAGCCATCGGCCGTCTGCCCCTGGAGTGAGCGGGGCTTGCGTCAAGGCCGGGTGACCATCGGGTTGTTCAATTCCTACGACCCGAACAAATTCCGAGAGGCTCACCGACGGGCCTTGGCCCGCGCCGGCCCTTTGGCATTGGCATACGATGCCAATCTGGCCACGTTCGGTTTCCCGTTCCCGGAGGAGCTCCGCCAACCGGCGGAGGTGGCGGCATGGGTGGCTGAGAGCACCAGCATAGGGGACGATGGCGGCTACCTACGGGAGCTGAGCCAGAAAGGCCGTTTCCAATGCTTCCCCTATCCCGGGAAGGGATTCCCGCCCCAGCTCGGGGAACCGGTCCTCACCACCAGCAAGCCGGAGGAGCAGCTACGCATCTCCTTGCCGCAACTGGTTTCCACCATCAAAGAAGGACAGAGCGTGCTCCTGGTGTTCGGGCTGGGGCCGCATGGAGTCCCCCGCAAGGCCGCCTCCATACCGCGTTTGAACCTGGACATCACCAGTGGCGGTTTCTCCTTGGAGACCTGCACCGCTCTGGGCGCGATGATGGGCGCCCTCGGCGCCCTGCTCGCTCAATAATTCTCGTACAGCAGCCCGTCCCTCTCCAGGAGGACGCCGTGCCCTTTCTCCACTCGTCCCACGATATGGGCGTTAGGCCATTCCTTCACGATGCCTTCCGCGTCCTGGCGGCCGCAGACCAAGGCGTAACCCATGCCCATGTTGAAGGTCTGATACATCTCCCGGGTGCTGACCTCCCCCCACTCCTGGAGGAGATTGAAGACTGCATGGGGCTCGATGGGATCGTCGATGACATAGCGCAGACCCTTGCGCAGACGCAGGAAGTTGCGCAGTCCGCCACCAGTGATGTTGACCATGCCCCGGACGGTGTGCTTCTCCAGGATTGATAGGACCTGTTTGACGTAGATCTCCGTGGGCTGGAGGAGCTCCATGCCCAGGCTGCGACCCAATTCCGGTATGTGGTCCTGAAGGCTCTTGCCGGCAGCCTCGGAAACCTTCCTAGCCAGAGTAAGGCCGTTGGAATGTACGCCGGATGAGCGGAGGGCAACGATGACGTCCCCTTCCTGGACGTCCTGGCCGGTGATGAGGCGGTCTTTGGGCACATAGCCCAGGCAGGTGCCGGAGATGTCCAAGCCGTTCACCAGCTCTGGAAGCACGGCGATCTCCCCACCCACTATGTCCATGTTGGACATCTCTGCGCCTTTCTCCAGTCCCCTTCCCACCTTCTCCGTGATTCCCGGCTCCGGGCGGTCGATGGCCACATAGTCCACGAAGGACACGGGCTCGGCGCCGACGCATATCGTGTCATTGACATTCATGGCTATGCAGTCGATCCCTATGGTGTCCCAGATCCCCAGCTC
>JAQUUA010000081.1 GCA_028694055.1 Candidatus Methanomethylophilaceae archaeon
GTCTTTTCATATCCCGATTCAATTTGGATGATGCACAGATCTTCATGGAGGCCTCCGAGGAGGAGAAGGAGGTCTTGGTCAGTCTCCGTCAAGGCGCTGAGGAGCGCAACTATCGCCTCATCGTCTCCTACAGGCTGCAAGAGGGAGGGGTTCCAGGCACACAGATCATAATCGAGGACGTGACCGAGAGGCAGCGCATCCAGAGGGAGTTGGAGCTCAAGACGGAGGAGATGAGGACGATATTGGATTCGGCACCGGCGATGATATCCTACATCGGCAGCGACATGAGGGTACGTTACAGCAACATCGATGTCTCCACAGGATCCGGTGAAGGGCCGGTGGGGAGGACATGCCATGAGTTCTGGAGTCAGGATGTGGATAAATGTGCGGATTGTCCTGTGAAGCAGAGCTTCAAGACCGGAGAGACGCACGAGGGCAAGGTAGAGACCGGAGATGGACGCACCTTCTTCGTCAAGAGCCGGCCTGTACGGGCTCCAGACGGGGCTGTCAACGGCGTTCTGGAGATCCGTCAGGATATCACTGACCTGCTGGACAAGGAGCAGAGGCTGAGGGAGAGCGAGGACCGTTATCGGCGCCTCACTGAGAACGCTGTGGACTTGATATACCGGTTGGAGCTCTCACCAGAGCGGCGTTTCAGTTACGTCAGCCCGTCAGCATTAGATATCACAGGATTCACCCCGGAGGACCACTATGACGATCCCGACCTGGGGTTCAAACTCATCCACCCTGACGACCGGCCCATGCTCATGGGGCTGATGCAGGATTCCGAGCAAATCAGCCGCCCCATCACCCTGCGCTGGGTCCGTAAGGACGGCCAGATTATCTGGACGGAGCAGAGGAACGTCCCGGTGTATGATGGTCAGGGCAATCTGGTGGCTCTGGAAGGCATCGCTCGCGATGTCACGGAGCGCAAACTGCTCCAGAAGGCCCTGGAAGAAAGCAACAAGAAGATGCAGCTTCTGTCCAGCATCACCCGGCATGACCTCCTGAACTCCCTGATGCTCCTTCAAGGGTACTTCGACCTCCTCATGGGCAGCATCGGCAACCAGGGAGGGATGGCCCCTTTGCGGATGTCGGAGGCCATCGACAGGCTGAAGCGCATCATATCCTTCACCTCCCAGTACGAGGAGCTGGGGACAGAGGGGGCGGAATGGCAGAGGCTGGAGGCTCTAGTGGACGGCAACTGCCTGGGGGACATACCGGTTGAGGTCCGATGCCGTGGGTATGAGGTCCTGGCCGACCGCATGTTGGAGAAGGTGCTGTTCAATCTGGCCGAGAACACCCGTCGTCACTCCGGTGCCAAGAGGGCCTGGTTGGAGTGCCAGGAACGGGACGGAGAGCTCATCGTGAGCTGGAACGATGATGGAAGAGGCATCTCTCTGGAGCAGAAGTCCCGTGTCTTCGAGCGGGGGTTCGGGTCCAACACCGGTTTCGGCCTCTTCCTATGCCGGGAGATACTGGCAATCACCGGCATCCGGATCCGTGAGAACGGCGTACCAGGACAAGGCGCCCGCTTCGAGATGCATGTTCCGGCTGGTTACCACCGTCGCATCCAAGACGATTCATCAGTCGGCTGTGATACAAAAAGGATATAGACGCACAACCATTCCCTTTCCATGAAGCTCCCGTTCTCCTGGGATGATTTCGATGCCGAGGTCGTCCGCAACCGTTTCCTGGTAGGCTTCGCAGTGACGTTCTTCGTGGTCCTCATCGTGCCGATCATCGCCGATTACCTTCTACAACCATTGCTGCAGTCGGTCTTCGGGGAAGGGAGCCCGTTGGCTGTTTTCTCATCTTCTCTGGTGGTCACCATCCTGCTGTGGGTCATCGTCCTGCTATTGAAGATGGTGGGTAGCGGTTCCAAGGTGTTCCAGTTCCTGGGACTCCCTGGGGTTATCGGTCTGCTGGTCGCATATTGGGTGATGGGCAACCTCTGGGGGGCCATCATGCCATTGGTATCCATCGTCATGGCGTACGCCTGGAAGAACCGTGGCCTCTATCTGGACGGTTTCAGGGATTGAGATGGGAGCACGCCCATCATTGATTCCGTCTCCTTGGTTTCAAATCGTGTCTGTCCCGTGAATAATAAAAGGATATAAATTCCAAGACAACCAGACATGGTCGTGCCTTATCCCCCGCCCCTCCGCGGATTACGAATCCTTTATGTGGACGATGAGCCCGCCCTTCTGGAGCTAGGAATGACATTCATGGAGTCCCAAGGGGGATTCACGGTGGACATCGCCGATTCCGCATCTGCGGGGCTGGAGATGATCGGGCAGAGGTCCTTCGACGCCATAGTATCCGATTACCAGATGCCGGAGATGGATGGTCTGCAGCTGCTCAAACACCTCCGCGCCCAAGGCAACGACACACCATTCATCATCTTCACCGGACGCGGGAGGGAGGAGGTGGCCATCGAGGCCTTGAACTCCGGTGCCGATTTCTACCTGCAGAAGGGGGGCAACCCCCGAGCACAGTTCGCAGAGCTCATCAACATGGTCAGGCAGAGTGTGCAACGCCATCGCAGCGAACGTCTCGTGCAGGAAGCGGAGGTCAATCTCCGGAACATCGTGAACAGCATGGGTGATGGGCTCATGGTGGTGGATACCGAGGGACGTGCGATCTCCTACAACAAGGCGGCGGTGGCTATGGCTGGAGTCAGTACACCGGAGGATCTCCATGGCATCCGTATCCAGGATTTCATACCTCCGGAGCATCTCCCATCCTTTCAATCCTTCTTCCGGCAGGCCTGCGAGAGCGGCAACACCGAGCTCACCCGGTTCCGGGCGGTGAACTTGCAAGGACGATCGATATGGTTGGAGAGCACCAACACCCGCACCGTGTACGAGGGTCAGGATGCACTGCTCATCGTTTTCCGGGACATCAGTGACCGTATGGAGCTGGAGGGCAGGTTGCGGGATTCCGAGGAGAAGTACCGGTCCATAGTGGAGTCCCAAAGGGACCTCATCTGCCGCTTCCTGCCGGACACCACGATCAGTTTCGTCAACCAGACCTTCTGCCGAGCCTTCGGGATGACCTCTCAGGAACTGATTGGACGCCGATTGATGGACCTCCTCCCGGCCGAGGATAGATTGGCGTTGGAAAGCATCCTGAAAGGGGTCTCCTCTCCTGGCGACATCGTTAGCAACGAGAACGTGATGCAATCCCTCAACGGCGAGGCTATGGTCTTGGAGTGGATAAGCTCCGGGATATTCGATGCCGAGGGGCGGTTAACGGAGTATCAGTCCGTGGGTCGGGACACCAGCTCCTTCGCCAAAGCCAAACAGAGCATCGGGGTGGCCGGCAAGAAGATGCAGTTGCTTTGTGACATAGCCCGCCAAGACATCTTCAGCCGCATCTGCGCCTGCCGGGGATATTTGGAGCTCATGGAAACGGACGACGGATCCCGGCCGGTCTACGCGGAGAGGCTGGAGGGCATGCTCCGGAAGATGGAGAAGGACCTGGAATTCACCGAGCATTGCGAGAAGCTACGGGACTTCAATCCCCAGTGGTGCAACATCTACGAGATGGTGCGGGACAATATCGTGTCCGGGCTGAGGATCCAGAACGATATCAAGAACCTGGAGGTCTTCGCCGACCCCATGCTGGACAAGGCTCTGCAGAACATCTGCACCAATGCCGAGCAGCACGGTGGAAACGCCAAGAGCATGCGCATCAGCCACCGGCAGCAGGGTGACGACCTCGTAATAATCCTGGAGGACGATGGCGTCGGTGTACGGGAGGACATGAAGGAGAGGATATTCCAGCGTTGCTATGAGCGTCGTTATGGTTACGGTCTGTTCCTCATCCGTGAGATCCTGTCCATAACCGACATCGGCATCCGTGAGACCGGCGAGTTTGGTCAAGGGGCCCGCTTCGAGTTGCTGGTGCCAAAGGAGAGGTACCGGAAGGCAGGGGACAAGGTCAAGCCGGGCCTTCAATGAAATTGTGGTTCAAATTCATAATTATTAAATTCTGAGAAAAAAGAGCGGTTTTCCGTCCACCCCAGAGGGGGTTATGGTGGGCCCAAAGAGATTTGAACTCTCGACCTCCCGGTTATCAGCCGGGCGCTCCAGCCAGTCTAAGCTATGGGCCCTTGTGTAGTCCTCGAATATGGATATACGATAAAAAGATTTCTATAAACCGCTCCCTGATTCAGGTATCCAAGCAGTTCTCAAGTATGGACAGACCACTTTATCAGATAAGGAAATGGACGTCTATATCGGATATCCAAGACAGATATTTGCATCATCCGCCGCATTCATTGTGATCTTGGTAAAATCAACATCGACAGCAACCATGCCGATGCTTCGTAGTTCGGAAATGGGCACATGGCTCACATTATATATCAGATGTTGATTATTGATTGACTTGCATATCTAATAATTAACAATATTGTCAAGAGGGTGTAGGTGTGGGAGAAAGCAGGACAGACAGGAAACGAGCCATGCAGCAAGCCCTGGATGGAAACGAATCCCAATTCCGTTTCCGGCCGGAGAACAAGCGGTTATTGGCTCAGGATATTTTCAATGCTGTCTTGGGCCTGTTGGCGATAATTGCGCTGTGGTGGTTCGTGGCTGAGCTCATGATCTACATCCGAGGCGCGGCCTTCCCCACTCCTCCCGAGGTTTTCAATGCCTTCTGGCAGGCTCTCTTGGGGGCAGAGGTCAACGGTCGCAGCATTTTCGCCCACACCGAGAGCTCCTTGTACCGATGGGGTCTGGGATATCTCATCGCTAGCGTGCTGGGGTTGGCTTTGGGCATGGCCTTCGGCACCATGGCCCGCTTGCATGATGTAGGCATGGTGGCCGTGCACATATTGCAGATGATACCAGGGCTGGCTTGGATCCCAATCGCTATGTTGATGTTCGGTCTAGGAGAGGCGGCTACGGTGTTCATCATCGCTGTGACTGCCTTCCCACCCATCGCCCTGAACACCGCTGGCGGCATCCGGCAGGTACCGGAGCTCCATGCCCGGGTGGCAAGGATGTCTGGATTGGATGGCGGCAGGGTTTTCCTGCACGTCCTCCTGCCCGGGGCGGCGCTCTCCATCATAAACGGCCTGCGGGTGGGTCTGGCGAACGGTTGGAGGGTGCTCATCGCCGCAGAGATGGTTGTAGGGGTGGCAGTAGGTCTGGGATACTCCATATATCAGTCCCGGTACAACCTCGATTTCACTGCAGCGTTCGTCAGCATCATGGTGATCTGCGCCATCGGACTGACCATCGAGAAGGTCTTGTTCACCACTTTGGAGAACAAACTGCGTAACCGTCTGGGAGTAGACAGGGAGGACCTATGATCATCGCTGAGCTTCGGAACGTGTCTAAAGCCTTCACTGACAATCGGCATGGGAAGGGGGTGGTGGCCTTGAATGATGTGTCGTTACGCATCGAGGAGGGGGAGTTCCTCTGCCTCATAGGCTCCAGTGGCTGTGGCAAGAGCACCACCTTGAATCTTCTGGCGGGCTTCGAGCGTCCCACG
>JAQUUA010000008.1 GCA_028694055.1 Candidatus Methanomethylophilaceae archaeon
CATGCCATTCTCATCCTTGAGATTCCGGATATGCTCCCAGATGACTTCCCTGGTCTGGATGTCCAATCCTAATGTGGGTTCATCCAGGAAGAGTATCCGGGGCCTATGCACAAGGCCCTCGGCCAGCTCCAAACGTTTACGCATTCCTCCAGAGTATGTGTCCACTCGACGGTCGGCAGCCTCCTCCAGATTCATCAGTCGCAGCAGCTCCTCGATTCTTTCCTTGGCCACGGCCCTTGGAACACCGTAAAGGTCTGCCTGCAACAACAGATTCTCCCTTCCTGACAATTCATCGTCAGCGGTCAGGTCCTGGGGAACCAGCCCAATGAGTTTTCTGACTCGGAATGAGTCTTTGACGGCATCCAATCCATCCACTGTTATTGTGCCCTCGGTGGGTGTCAACAGAGTGGTTATCATGGAGATGGTGGTGGATTTTCCGGCTCCGTTAGGCCCTAGAAAACCGAAGACCTCTCCCTCCATAATCTGAAAATCAATTCCATCTACAGCGCGGATGTCCTTGCCGTAGACCTTGACCAATCCTTTGGCCTCGATTATCGGTTTCATCAATTTTCCTCTTCCAATTCCTTTATGGCATCCTCGATTTGTTCCAGATGTTCCAGTAAATGATTCCTCATCCTCTCTAGCTTCTCCATCCTCTCCTCTCGGGTCCAGTCTCCATGAGGGTTATGAGGTATGATTGGAAGCCCCATCTCCTTATGCACTTCCAGAACCAAGGACATGAAGCGCATGCCAACCATGGCTCCTCCACTAATCTCCAGAACACTATCACGCAACCAAGACACCCCCTCTGGTGATAGGTGATAATATTCCCTCTCATCCTCGGAGGTTTCAGACATCAGCAATCCATGTTCCTGGAGTTTCTTGAGGGCAGGATACACTGCCCCTGTCTGAGGGTCCCAACATCCCGCAAAATGTTCTCGAAGACCCTTCAAAACATGGTAACCGTACATTCTGTCCTTGTGTAGTTGCAACATGATTGCGAATTGCATCGGGCTGATGCGGTTACCTTTGTAACTCAAATTTGGACCCAACATCCTTTCACGGAGGCAGGAATATCAAATAAGTATATCAATACTTAGTATAGGTCTACTATATTATTTCAGTTATCATCGAATTGGAATGTCTTGTGTTGTTCTGTTACAATCGGTGATTGGAATACGTGTAGGTCGGGCTTCAAAGTGTGGTTAGCCTAAAAAAATATTATAAACAAAATTTAACGATGTTGATTCCATCGTAGCGTAAATTTCCAAAATGAATTCGTTTTAATACTTCCATTTTTGTACTATCGTTAAGGAGGAATTCGGTGAAATTTCTGGATACAATCAGGGCGTGGTTCAAGAAAGATTCAACGGCCATGGCCGCAAAGGGTCCGAAGGAGACCCCTAAAGAAGTCTCTAAAGAGCCTATGAAAACCGAGGAACCGGTTCATAAGAGTGCCGAGGACAAGAAAGGAAGCCCTCCGGTTAAGGAGCAGGCAGTCAAACCCATATCCGATGCGCCTAAGGTAGCGGAATCAAAAAACGAGGTCAAATCAACCACTATCGACAAACCGTCCACGGAGTCCGTCGATAAGGTCAAGAAGATCCCAGCCGAGGAGCCTGTTGCGAAGGCAGCCCCGAAATCCAAGGACGTTGAGAATAAAGTAACCCCTGCCGGAGGGAAGGATTCGAAACCCGAAGGAAAAACAGTAGCCAAGAAGGACGCCGCCAAGGGTGGAAAAGGCAAGGGTGGGAAGGGAAAGCCGGCAGAGAAGAAGTCCAAAGGTCACGGCGATTCCTCCCTGGGGAAAGCATTGAACTTCGCTGAAGAAAAGTTGGCAGCCAAGGAGTCCAGCTTGAGCAAGGCGGAATACAACATGTTCCGTTCCAAGATCGACGCCCTGGCGAAAAACATCGGCAAGAACGAGGATCAGGCTTTGGTATCAGCCAGTCAATTGATCGGTTCATTGATCCGGGCATGAACCATTTTTCAAACCTTTTTCTTTCATCTTCTTAGGACGATGGAACAGTGGCGTTTTTATAGAGACAGGGAAGTTCATCCCAAGGAGTGAATGTTGATGAAGGTGGCGATAGCGTTCCAGAGCTCGTACGGGCACAACAAGGCCATAGCGGACTATCTCTGTCAAGCTTTGGAATCCCGAGGGCATGTAGCCGCTTCGTTCGATGTCAAGAAAAGCAGCCCTGCCGAGATGGCCGGTTCCGACCTATTCCTCTTCAGCAGCCCCACACATATTGGGAGGGCTCCTCGTCGTATGCGTGCGTTCCTCAAGGGAACGGTGGAAAAGGAGGCCGGCAAGCCCTACGGGTTGATCTGCACCAAGCTCCCTGCCGGTGCCGGCCCTTCGCACGAAACCGTCACATTGGAGAGCATGCAAGATATCCTGCGAGGAGACATGAAACACCTGGACTCACTCAGTCTGGATTCCTTGAAGATAAAGGGCCCGTTGCGAGAAGGGTTCGAAGAGAAGCTGGACAAGTTCCTGGACGATATACTCTCCAAGGTATGACAGCCTCTCCCTGCCGCTTTCAATATTTTTTTTTACATTTACCATGGAATAGTGCCCGTGTCGATTCCCAAGGCATGTACATTTATTTTAACCGAGGTTCCAAGGAACCGGGGGCAGATATCCACAAGAATCCGGTTGTCTCGCTTCTCAGGCTCGGTGCAAAGTCATCACTATAAATAAACAGTGAATTATTCCCTCTTGAGACTGTCACTCATGCGGATTGTTGTTGTTCTAGGGAGCCCAAAGAAGAATGGAGCCGGCACGCTGGCAGCCAAGGACATCGAGTCGGTGATGAATGAGTCAGAAAGATTTGATTTTGAATACATCCAGTTATCTGATGTAGGTCTGGGTCTTTGCCGAGGCTGTTTCCTTTGCATCAGCAAAGGTGAGGATGTCTGTCCCATGTCCGAGGGCCGGAAGATGCTACAGGCCAGGTTGGAGCAGGCGGATGGAATAATCCTGATATCTCCGACATATGTCCAAGATGTCCCATGGGTCATGAAGAATTTCATCGATCGATTCGCATTCACCCATCATCGACCCATACTCCTGGACAAGAAGGTGATGGTGGTGGCCAACGGAGGTTCCGGTCTGAATAGGGTGAGAGAATCGCTCTCCATGGCCATAGGGGGCCCAGACATCGTTGCCGAGCTTGACTACATCTCTCCGAATTGGCCCATGTCCCCTCGGGCATCGGCCAAGAGGGATAAGGCCGTTAGACGTTCTGTCAGTAAGTTCATGGCTGCTATTGAGAAAGGTGGCCATGAACCGACATTCTCCAAGTACCTGATGTTCCGTTTCTTCAAGGACATCTCTGACGAGATGGAAGAATATCTCCCCGCGGACCATAGATACTACTCCAACAAAGGAGACTATCACACATCAGTTAAGATCAACCGGGTCTGGAATTTCTTCGCAGGAGTCATAATCGCGGTGCTCAAACGATCCATGTCCGACATGGCACCCTATGTTGAGAAAGACTAATGGCAATGAGTCCCAGACGCCGTTATCTTGTATGTTGTGCGTTCACTGTTTTTCATCATCAATTCCAAATCGTGTTTGCTATGGGCAGGTATCAAAAACCCTCTGTGAATCCTTAATATTCTCAATCGGACGCTTTCTTGGATATCAAATACATCGCCCTGTCTGGATCCAGTCCCGTCATGGTCTTGGATAACTCCCAGACCTTAGCAGCCAGTTCGCTGTCCGACCCTTTTCCCAATGGTTGCACCTTTCCCGCTGGGCCCTTGAAGCCCCTCCATCCCTTAGGACCATAGAAGTCGCCCCCACTTACTTGAGGCCCCATTGCTGCTAAGAGGGCTGGTTCGATACCCAGATCTATGCTGTGCATGAATGGTCGGAGCATCATCCCGAATGCCCGACTGTTTCTATACAGGGGCGTCCAAACCAATCCGGGATGGCAGGCTACGCTTATTGGATTAGATATTTCCATGGATGAAAGCCGGCGTTGCAGCTCCAGAGAGAAAAGGAGCGTGGCCAGCTTGCTTTGTTTGTATGCTTTCCAAGGGCAATATCTTCGACGGCCCTCGATGTCATCGAAATCAATGCTGGCGGTGTCATGGACTATACTTGATTGTGTCACCACCCGTGATCCAGGGGTTGATTCCAGGATTCCTAGAAGCTCGGTAGTGAGGGCAAAATGCCCGAGATGGTTGATGGCCCAATGGGGCTCCTGCCCGGCGGCTGTTCTCTGGAAAGGAGGCATCATGACACCAGCATTGTTTAGGAGCAGGTCCAGATGATCGTGTTCGGACAGGAACCAATTCACGAATGTTCGGATGCTGACCGTATCTGCCAGGTCCAATTCTGATGCCACCACAGAAAGGCCGTCGGAGCATAGTTCTGTGGCCTCCATTTGGCACTTGACGATATCCAAATCAGCCATTATCACTTTCATCCCTGCGTGGGCCAGGCTCCGAGAGATGTGTAGTCCGAGGCCCGACGCCGCTCCAGTGACTATGGCCACTTCCACGGCAGCGGACGAGATTGAATAATTCATGGACTCAAGATTAACGTCAGCCACGCTTGGACACTCCACACCGTTTATCCGACCATGGATGATGTCCGCAAGGATGGAGACGGACACCGAGGATGAGATTGTCAGATCCCACCCCCATAATCCACTCGGGTTCAGGCAGCTTTTCGCTGGCGGGCTATGGTTTTAGCCAGAAGGTCAACGGCCTCGCCGATGTCTCGTTGGTGTAATGCACCGGTCTTGACTGCCACGCCGTCCGCTCCGGCCTCCAGGGTCTCAGTAACATTGAAAAGCTTGATGCCGCCGATGGCTATGACGGGAATATTTACGGCTGCTTTGAGGGCTTTCAAATCATCCAATCCTTTCAATTCCCCAAGGTCCTCTAGGTAGCTCTGGAAGAGCGGCCCCCAGATGACATAATCTGCTCCATCCGATTCCGCTTTGATGGCTTCATCCGCATCCTTAACCGACACTCCAATCAGGAATCCCGCGGGCGCCTTGGATCGGGCCTCAGTCACGCTGATGTCCGCTTGATAGATATGGACGCCATTCGCTCCGGATCCCAATGCCGCATCCAAATCGTCACAGACGATTACGGCCATTTCATGACCCCTCGTCAACTCCACCACTTCTTTGGCACTCGTTAACAGTTCTTGAGGAGTCATCTTGCTGTCCCGGATCTGGAGGACATTGGCACCGTTTTTCATGCATTTCTTGGCGATGTGTGCATGGCTCCTGCCAGTGGCAGCAATCTCATCCGTTATCACATATAGGCCATAATCCATGATTTATCTCTCCTTCAACAGAAGCCGAGAAATTCGGCCAGCATTCTGATGGATAGAGGTCTCTGTTAGCTATTTAATGGGTTGCGAAGTGATGGGAAAATGGAGGATAATCATGGTCTCAGTGGTCCATGGCGGCTTTCGGCGAACACCTGAGTTCATAAGGTATCATGAAAACGGTGGGTGACATATTAGGATGTACTGTGCTCGATCCGTCCAGGATGAAGACATCGATGGAATCGCCTCTAACGTTCCAACGAGAATGTTCATCCACAGTATGTGGTCCAGATACAAACCATCATCATATGATTGTTGAATCAACGCAGCGAGTGGATGGCATTCACCAATGCCTTTTGATGCTCAGGTTTGGTCTTGAAGGGTACTTCATACGCAGAGGCCATGATGAATCCTGGATGGTCATTGACATCAGCAGCGATCTTGTTCACAGATGCTGTTATCTTCATTTCCGGTCCGTCGTAAACAAGGTCTTCAGGCACCCCTGGGCACAGGCAGGTTATACCCTTCAAACGCTGGCAGACTGCGGCATGCTCCGGCACATTCTCGGCATTGTAATGTATGCCCTCTGGCCTCAGAACATCAACCTGTTCCTCGATGAGAGGGAGCTTGGTGCAATTATGAATTATCACCCTATGACCCATCTTCTGCAAGTCTTTCACACATATAGCGGCATAATCAAGGTCGAACTCCCTCGCCGTCTCCACAGGGACGTATTCCGCGTTTGCTGTGAAGTCATCCTCTAGGAATATGATGTCCACGCCCTGCTCATACAACCTTTCTCCATGGAGGCGTACAGATTCTGATATCACGCCCAGGTATTGATGGGCGAGGTCCTTGTTGAAGAACATATCCATCAACTGGTCCTCATATCCTCGCAATTCCCAGGCAATCATGGCCGGAGCGAGCATGTTGCCCATGATGGCCAGATCCTCGCCGTATTCTCGCACCAAGATCCCGGAAGCCTGCAACCGAATCCGCATCAGATCGTTATCCCAAGGATCGGCGGGTTGGAGTCCATCCATCATCTCTAGCGATGTGAGGGCTGGCCTGAGCGTCTGGGGGTATGCGTTGGTGCGTGGGAAGGCAACCTCAGTGCCCATGGTATGAGCCTCCAGGACTATGCATCCCCATCCCGCCATGACGTTGTCGTAGCCAAAAGACTCCTGGACCGCTTTACTGGCACGAGCGAACTTGTGGGCATCGTGATAGCACTCCTCCATTAGCAGTCCGATGTTGTTGAAGGGTTCCGGACCGCCGCTGAGGTATTGGTACATGGCCGGTATCCTTTCGGTTTCGTCCATCCCCAAGGCGCTTTCCACCAGTTCGCGGGAGTTCACCATGAGATTAGTATTAACGATTGTAATCTTTAATGATTGGCATGGGATACTGACGCAGGTCGGTAGGAGACATCATTCCAGCGAAAAACAGACAAATCGGATCATTGATTTACAAAAATAGTTGACTGGACAAGAAAGGTGGTGCTCCCGCCGGGATTTCCGCCTGATGTTTGATGGTAAATATTCATCTGGCCTGTTCTTTAAATACCCCTTAAGATTCCATAAATTGGGATTCTCAACTCGCATATGTGAGGAATGATCAATCGCCGACATAAATGATTTTTTGTGGCCATTGGGTCCAACCGGGACCACGAATCTCTTAAGCCTGACGATGAAAATCGATTTTCATTTCTTTCAGTACAAACTGGAGCCAACTTCACAAATCTATTGCCTCCCCTTGGTTGGTGAGGCATTCCGTTTTTCATCGCTCCCGAAATAAGGCAAGTTCTTCCCGATTTTATTATTAGATTCGGGCAACATGACAATAACTCTCTCAATGCGGTCTTCATCGCAATTGGTTAATATGCGATACAATTCTTTCTCTTTTATACCAGAAAGCTGATGAATTTTATCCATCCGTCGTTCTTTCACCAAGAGATCAAAACCGATTGAGCAAGCCGCATTCTGCCAAACTGGTTTTTTTAAGCTGATGGTTTCTTGAGAATTGAATTGTATTGTTCGAGGACCGCCTCCTCCGTAGATAGTTTATAGAATACGTTTAGGATATCCGAAACTTCTTTGTATTAACGATTGTTGACGTGGCGGGAGATCATGTCACAAGAGCAGTTAGAGGAGTATCTCGAAACAATCTTTGACCTCGCTGGCAAGGACGGAACGGCCAAGACCACAGCGATCGCCAATAAGCTTCATGTGTCACCGGCAAGCGTTACCGAATACATTCAAGGCCTGGCTGCAAAGGATTTGGTCGATTATGAACCGTATGTCGGGGCCAAGCTCTCCGATGCGGGTTTGGAGATCGTAACCAGGCTCAAGCGAAGGCACCGGTTGCTTGAGGTATTTCTCTCTGATGTCCTCAAGATCGACGCGGTCAAGGTCCATCCCGAAGCATACAGGATAGAGCACTACATGTCGGACGAGACCGCCGATGCTCTGTGCAGATGGCTTGAAGCTCCGGCGAGATCGCCACACGGCAAGTTCATAGGTCCATGCGAGAAACCGCTCGAGACCTGTAAGCAGTGCGAGGATACCTCTGCCATCGGGTCCATGAAAACTTCCGGGGATAACGGGATCATCCCGGTGACCGACCTGGAGCCAAATCAGGAAGGTTCCATCGCTTTCATCCGAGGTGACAGGAGGACGGTGCAGCGTCTCTCCGATCTCGGCCTCACACTGAGGGCCGAGGTCAGGCTGGTGCGCAGGGCACCGCTGAACGGGCCAGTGGAGATTTGCGTAAGGAACACGAGACTGGCCATCGATGGCGATATCGCCGACAACATCTTCGTCACCAGAGCGGGGGCGCAGTAATGGCTGGATGCGGTGCTTGCAACCAATGCTCCTCTAGACCGGTCGTCATCAAGGATGCGGATGCCGTCGTAGCCCTCGCCGGGAACGCGAACGTGGGCAAGAGCGTCATCTTCAATCAGCTGACCAACTCCAGTCAGGTCATCGGTAATTGGCCTGGCAAGACGGTGGAAAGAGCGGTCGGTCTGCTGCAGAGCAAGGGACGAAGAATTGAGGTCGTCGATCTGCCCGGCATCTATTCGTTCTCCACGTTCTCGATGGAAGAACTGGTGTCCAGGGACTTCATCGCTCTTGAGCACCCCGATGCAGTGGTGAACGTCCTCGACGCCACCGCACTTGAAAGGAACCTGTTCTTTACCATCCAGTTGATCGAGCTGGGAGCGCCGATGGTCATCGCGCTCAATCAGCTCGATCTGTTGGAGAAGAAGGGGTTGACCATCGATGTGAAAAAACTGGAGAAGCGTCTTGGAATCCCAGTGATTCCTACGGTTGCCATCAGAGGCAGAGGCATCTCGGAGCTTTCGGGGGCGATCCTTGATGTGGTCAGGGAAAAACCCACACCCCCTGTGATCCGGTATGGAAAAGAGGTGGAGGAGAGGATCGAGAAGCTTCTCCCGCTCCTCGACACGATCGAGACCGGGTACCCGTCAAGATGGATCGCGATCAAGCTGCTGGAAAAAGACCCTGATATCATCATGAAGGTAAAGACGAAGGATGAGAGCGTCCTGGCGATCTCCGACGCCCTCGCCGATGAGCTGGAGACGATGCACGGGGAACCGTCCAGTGTGGTCATCACCTCGGAACGTTATCAGGTCGCCGACCGAATGGCCAAGGAGGCTATGAGCCAGACCGAGCCGGACGAATTGGCTCAGAGGAGGAGCCTGGCCGATCGACTGGATCCGTTCGCCCTGCATCCCGTCCTAGGGTACTTCTTCGTGATCGCCACCATTGGCGGCCTACTGGTGTGGACCTTCCTCTTCGGATCGATGATATCCTCTTGGCTGTCAGGCATCATGACCAGCGTCGAGCAGTTCGAGCCGGTAGTCTCCGGTCCCCTGGAATCCATCCTCTGGAACGGGGCATTCACGGGGCTGGTGGCGGGAGTGACCCTTGTGATTCCGTACGTCCTACCGTTCTACCTCTTGCTCGCGGTCATCGAGGACTCCGGCTACTTGACCAGGATCGCATTCATGCTAGACCGAGTGATGCGCAAGATCGGGCTGCACGGCAAGGCCATAATCCCTCTCATCTTAGGGTATGGCTGCAACGTTCCGGCCTGTTACTCCTGTCGCATCATGGAATCCCGGAAACAGAAGCTCCTCAGCACCTTGCTCGTGACCCTGGTCCCGTGCACCGCTAGAACAGTGGTCATACTCGGGTTGGTGGCAGCGTTCGTCAACATCTGGTGGGCCTTGGCGCTGTACGCGTTCGACATCGCTTTGATCCTAATCGTGGGAAGGATCGCGTACAAGGTCGTTCCCGGGGAGTCGATCGGTATGATAATGGAGATGCCCAACTACCACGTCCCCTCCCTAAGGGTGGTCCTGAAACAGACTTGGGCCAGGACCAAGCCCCTCCTTTGGATCGTGTTCCCGGCATACATCATCGGGAGCGCGGTGCTCCAGGCCTTCTACTCGTTCGGCGTGCTGGACCCAATAAATGCCATCCTGAGCCCCATTACGGTGTGGTGGCTCGGCCTGCCGGTCGTCGTGGGAATACTCCTTGTCTTTGGCGTGGTCAGGAAGGAATTGACAATATTGATGCTAGCGGTCATCTTCGGGACGACCAACTTCGCCCTTGTCATGACCCCGCTGCAATTGATCGTGCTCGCCTTGGTCACTATGATATACATACCATGCCTGGCGACGATACTGGTGCTGTGGAAGGAGTTCGGGTGGAAGCACGCCTTGACCATATCGCTGGTCGAAATCGGATTGGCCATCCTCCTCGGAGGTATCGCGTTCAGGATCGGTGGTCTTTTATGACTTAACAATCGATAACAAAAATTTTATATCATCATATGATAAACTGATGATGTGTCCGAGGAAGGCGTCAGCCTTGAGCTGATGGCCAAGATGTTCCGCGGGTTCGCCGACCCCACCCGCTTATCCATCCTGGAGTCACTGAGGGACGTGTAGAAGCCGTTAGGCGATTTCGTTCAGGATTAAAGCAAACTAAACATATCCAATAATATTCTAAAAGGAGGTTGGGATTGAAAGAAGAGCTGGCGATTCGAGTGGAGGGCATGAGGTGCGGTTGCTGTTCATTGAAGATAGAATCAGCGTTGAGAAGTCTACCAGGTATCACGTTCGTCAAGGTCGACCTAATTAAGAAGGAGGCACGGGTCGTTCTCGACACTACAGTGATCGATCCGGCAAAGGTCCTTGAGCGGATCGAGAAGTTAGGATACCATACTGGAGAATGTCAAAAAACATGATGCGGTCCTGAATGAAGAGAGAAATCCTATCCAACCCGTGATAGGAAAATCCCTGCTGGTGACAAAATGATCAAAGGAACGACGGCCTGGGTAAAGGAATGTCGAGCATCTTGTTCTTTGAAGATGCAACTACAGAATTTGAAAGGAGACTTTGAACGAACTGCTAAATGAACTCCATCATGAATGGGGCGATCTCCAGACGTCATTCTCGGTCATATTGTGACATCTGTAAGCTCAATTCGCTTGTCACACCGATACAAGTCCCCTGCCCGGATCATATCGATCATGAGGTTGGGGTTCGGGTGGAAAGTCATTGGCTAAAGCGATAATCGAATTCGGACTATCTATTTTCATGGGGTCGCATTCAGAACCTCTGGCCTTTTGTGGCCTAACCATTGATGACAATCGTTATATATCATCATATCATTAAAGGATGATATGTTAGAGCAGATCGCCCCCCTTGAGCTGAAGGCCAAGATGTACAGGGGCTTCGCTGACCCCACCCGTCTGTCAATTCTCGAGTCGCTGAGGGACGGGGAGAGGATGGTCGGAGCGATCGTTGAGGCCACCGGGCAGAGCCAATCCAATGTATCTAACCACCTGTCCTGCCTGAAGGAATGTGGCCTGGTCACCTCCAGGCGCGATGGTAAAAAGATATTCTACTCTATCGCCAGCCATCAGGTCCAGTCCTTGTTGAACGATGGCGACCTTGTTCTAAGGGAGATCAGGGACTGCATTCGCAGCTGCGCCAAGTACGATTATTGACACTTCGGAGGAGAATTCATGTCGAAAGAGGAGAGAGAAGAAGGGGAAGATGCGTGCGAAGATGAGGAATGCGAGTGCCACGGCTGCGATGAAGAAGCGGAGATGGAGGAGGCCTTAAGCAAGAAGTGGTACGAGTACCCGCCGATACGCAACGCCCTTCTGTCGGCCGTTATCACTGGCATTGTCTTCGGCCTTTCCAACCTGATGTCTATACCCAACTATGTCACGATCCCAGCTTACCTGGCGGCCATAGTGCTAGGGGGCCACTTCTGGATAAAGGAAGGTCTCGCTGAGCTTTGGTACGAGAAGAAGGTCGGGATAAGCATCCTGATGCTCGTGGCCACGGCCGGGGCCGCGCTGCTCGGGCTGTGGGAGGAAGCGGCCTTCCTCGCCTTCCTCTACGGGGCAGCGGAAGGGGTCGAAGAGTACACCTACGCTCGGACCAGGGGTTCCATACGCGCGCTGATGGACCTGGTGCCAAAGGAGGCAACGGTACTAAGGAACGGAAAGGAGGCGAGGATTCCGGCCACAGATCTAAAGGTGGGCGATGTCTTCTTCGTGAAGCCCGGCGAGTCCATACCCACCGACGGGTCGATAACCAAGGGTATGTCGAGTATCGATGAGGCCCCTGTGACCGGTGAGTCGGTCCCGGTGTCCAAGAAGGAGGGCATGAAGGTCTTCGCCGGTACTCTGAACCTGGACGGGGCGTTGGAGGTGCAGGCTACTGCCTCTTTCGAGGACAACACCGTCTCCAAGATCATCCACATGGTTGAAGAGGCTCAGGAACAGAAGGGCAGAGCGCAGCAGTTCATCGACCGTTTCGGGGATCGCTACTCGCCGATCATTCTGGCAGGGGGCGTGCTGCTTATGGTCATTCCCTACCTACTGGGTTTGAACGTCTCCGTGTGGTTCGAAAGGGCAGTCGTCTTCCTCGTCGCCGCCGCGCCGTGCGCCCTGGTCATGTCCACCCCGGTGGCCGTCGCCGCTGGTATCGGCCGGTCAGGCAAGAACGGCGTGCTCATAAAGGGCGGCATCCACCTGGAGAACCTGGGAAGGGTGACCGTAGTAGCGTTCGACAAGACCGGGACGCTGACCAAGGGCAAGCCCCTGGTGACCGATATTGTCGCGCTCAACGGCACGGAGGAGGAGGTGCTACGTCTGGCATGTGGTGTGGAGAAGTGCTCCGAGCACCCCCTCGCCAACGCGATCGTGGAACGGGCGACTTTGGCGGGTATCAGTACTGTCCCAGTCTCGGGCTTCCAGGCTTTGGTTGGCACCGGAGCGAAGGCGACCGTGGAGGGCAGGGAGATATTCGTCGGGAGCCCGGAAATGTTCGATGGACTAGCGAACATTTCAGCCGGCCTTAAGGAAGCAGAGAGGCTGCGGCTGGAAGGTAAAACCGTGGTGTTCGTGGGAACGAAAGACTCGATCCTGGGCGTCATCGCCCTGAAGGACCAGATAAGGCCGGAGGCCAAGAAGGTAGTTCATGAACTGCACGCCATGGGCATAAAGGTGGTGATGCTGACCGGCGACAATGAGGTCACCGCCCATGCCGTGGCCATGGAGCTCGGCATCGACGAGGTTCATGCGAGTCTGAAACCGGAGGACAAGATCACCGCCATAAGGGAGCTGAAGACCAAATACGGCACTGTGGCCATGGTCGGCGATGGTATCAACGACGCCCCGGCGCTGGCCGAATCGTCCGTTGGCATCGCCATGGGTGTGGCCGGGACCGACGCGGCCATCGAGGCGGCCGATGTGGCCCTGATGGCGGATGAGCTGACAAAGTTGCCTTACGCCCTCCGGATTGGTAGGAAGGCCAACATCATCAGCAGGCAGAACATTTTGTTCTCTATGCTGGTCCTGATGGTCCTGATCCCCTCCGCACTGTTGGGAGCGCTCACGGTAGCTTTGGCCGTGTTATTGCACGAGTCATCGGAACTCATCGCCGTGGGTAACGGCCTAAGAACGAGGATTTAAGGTTATGAACTCCAAGAAAACAACAACGAAGCGAACGCGAACCAGGGTGTTCAAACTGATCGCGGGGGTCCTAGCCGTCTCGGGACTAGTCCTAGCCGCAATTGGGTTCCTGACCCCACAGACCATCGGCTCTACGAACGGGCAGGTCATGGCGTACACGACGCTGAACATGCTTCTCTCCCTCGGTGGCGGGCCCATGTTCGCGGCCGGGACCTATGCGCTGGTCGGGGGAGGGGGGGAGAGTAATGTCGAAGCGAAACCTCGGCATGAGATGCCGGCTGCGACTGCACCCGAGGCAGTTACAGCGGGCCTTGGCGTGGCCGATGAACGGGTCGAATCCAGCCCCCCTCTACGGGAAGGGTTGCGTGAGGATACGTATGCTACCGCGGACACTCCGCAGGAGGCGGAGCCGGTCGAGACGCCTGAGAGGGGCCCACCTGTAGGAACGGACACCACGGACGGGACGGATGGGAAAGAAGAAGGCCGGCTCGTCCTCCGGCTGCTGTCGGGAGACGACCGGATGGTGTTCCGGACGATAATGGAAGCGGGCGGGGAGATACTGCAAAAGGATATCGTCAACAAGACCAAGATGTCCGACGCCAAGGTCTCGCGCACGCTCGACCGTCTAGAGGAGAAGGGCGTCATCGTGAAGGAGAGGCACGGGATGTCAAACAAGGTGCGCATCGAGGTGGAGAGGTGAGCCAGCATGACCTTTTGCACCTTTTGCAGTCCTTGCATGTGGGAACATTCAAAACCTTTTTCAACATTGAGTCATACAGCTCTCTGATTCCCCGATGCCGTGAAGGGCGGCATCTAAACCGTTTCCATGTCAATTATTACTTACAGCCAAGAGAATTACTCGCACCTCTCACCATTATCCTATCGTGGGGCGCCTTAAGTCAAAAATGCCCCCTACCAATTATCAGAGGAACGATCTTCGTTTTTTGATTGACATGATCATTCATAGGGCCCGGATTATTTCACCGGTTTCTTTCCGCTACCATCGGCTATATCCATGATCCTCGCCGCTTTTAGGTAAATGATCAAAGCCTCGACCATCGCTTTGTTGTCCTCCCTGTAGCCCGCCACCCGCATCAGTGAGGGTACGAACCGATCGCTCAGGATGCGCCTCATCGACGCAGGGGACTCTGAAACGATCGTTCTAAGAGCCTCGTACTCCTCGCTCGTCAGCTTGATATCGAACGCATCGAGAACGCCCAGTAGATGCTCCATGACTGCACCTAACGCCACAGTTTGACCGTATCTCGAATTGATCAGCAAGAAATCGGTGTTCTTGAGAAGGTAAGCAATCGTCTTCATCACTTTCTTTGGATCGGACGACGGCAAATGGTAATGAGGCGTCCTTGTTACCGAGGAGGACCGGGGCGGTCGTGCTTGAATGGATTCCAACATGCCGTCCGCTAGCAACACCTGGCAGGCGTCCGATACCGCCGGTCTGGACGGCTCGACAAAATCGGCCTCTTGACCGCCCCTGGAAGTGAACTTCATGATGTCCACTGTCCACATCTTCCTCGCAAGTCGGGAAACGTTGAGCGGCCGGTTGTCGTTGTTGAGAAAGACCAGGAGAATGTTGATCTTGGTCGAGAGGCTGGCGCTCCGGGTCATCGTCAGTGGATGAGTATGCTAGTCGAAAAGAGTTGCTGAAGAATAAGCGCTCTTGATCTTCCGCTTTGCCAGCAGCTATGTCCCCATACTCGATCACATGGCTGGAGGTAAAAAATGTCCTCAAGAAAGATCGGCAAGATGTTGACGGAGCTGGAAGATGCTCTGGTCGAAGAAGGCGCGGACGAGATCGAAGTGGAAAAGGCGCTCGACTCGTTCGAGGAAGAGATCGACGCTCTGCTCGACGAGCCGGAAGAGGCCGTTACGGAGTGATCAAACCATTTCCGCCCGGCCAAGCCGGGTTTCCTTTTTATTACTCGCACATGCGAGTTATGGGCCGCCGAGCGAGTCGCGGTTTGAGATTGAAACGCATCCGATCTCAGGTCATCCCAAGACTCGGCATATATGCCAGGTAAGATTTCCTCAGATCTTCAGGGTCCAAATGGTAGTAGATGTCCATCGCGTCCGGCCTTATGTCCCCACGGAGCTCCTGAATATGTTCGCGGGGCATCCCTCTTCGACGAAGATGCGTAGTGAACCAGTGGCGGCAGCAGTGCGGGGTGAAGTGGTCCTCGATCCTTTCGACCTTCGGGTTGTGCAATCCGACCCTCTCGGCGTGCTTGGTCACAATACCGTAGATGTGGTTCTTGTTCGCCCGTCCTCCAGACTCTGTTACGAACAAGGCGGGACAATCAGCACGAGCGTACTGCTCGCGCATGTGCAGCCATTCGACGAGGATGCGCTTCGTCTCCTCGTCGAAGAACAGTAGGCGGTTGGAGCGCTTGGCTGTCGGCTTGAGCTTGATGGACATCTTCACCAGATCCACGTCCTGCACATCCAAGCTGATCAGCTCTCCCCGCCTCATGCCCGTCTTGGCGAGGAGAAGAACCACAGCGCGGTCTCGAACATTGAGGATCGAGTTGACCAGTCGGGCCATCTCCTCTACGGAGATGAGCTTCCTTTCTCCCTGCTCGAGACCGACACCGCCCTTGTATCGCCTCAAATATCTCTTTCTAACTGGCAGCACGGGATTTGATGGCATCTCCTCCTCGAACACCAGCCAGTCGTAAAAGGCCGAGAGCGCGGAGAAATGCGACTCCAGCGTCGGGAAGGCCACCTTCCTCTCATTGAGCAGGTGATCGATGTACGCCTTCAGCAATATCTTGTCCACACCCTCGACCGCCTTGCCCCTGGCGTCCAGGAACTGCATGAAGATGCGGATGGAGGAGATGTAGCTGAGCGTAGAGCCGTGGCTCATGCCCCGAAGCTTGCAGTCCTCCTTGAACTCCCCAAGCTTAACGTTGTCTGCGCCGGTGCTTGGCAGCGGAGCTAAGCTTGGGACGCTTCCTCTCTCCAACCTTCCACCTCCATCCTATGAACCCATCCGACTCGATTAGGCCAATGTCCTTCAACAGCGTTTGCGCCTCGCGGACCTGGGCGATCTCTTCGTCCGTCATCTTATCGACGCCCAGTTCGTCCGAAACGTCCAGCATCGTCACCGTCTCGCCGTTCCTTCGGGAGATTATCTCCACCAGCTTACCGACGATGCGGGTATCGACGCTAACCTTCGATGCCTTGCTCAGCTCGTCGTTGAGGCGCCGGACGTCCTCCTCCCGGCGCTGGAACGCTAGATTAAGAATGTCATACTTGCTCTGCACCGCGGCCAAACGGTTCTCCAAATCCTTCGTCCGCTCCTCCAGCTGCCAGTTGGGAGTTATGTTTGCAGCCTGGCTGTGCCGGTGGCGCTCGACGACCTCGAAGACGTAGCGGGACACGGGCATGCCTGCATTCTCGGCATCCTTCTTCCAATCCTGGACCAGTTCCATGGTCGGAAGGTAGACATTGACGCAGCGCTCCCGGATCGTCTCGGTCTTACCCTGATTCGGGCGCCCCCTGAGCCTTTCCATATGGGGGGAATGAGCTTCCCTCCTTATAATTATTTGTGGGTAAAATATGTGCTCCCGCCGGGATTTGAACCCGGGTCGAAGCCTCGAGAGGGCTTCATGATTGGCCACTACACTACAGGAGCGTAAAAACGGTGATTGCGAATGCCTTAATAAAGGTTTTGGGGCTCAGCTGGGTTTAAGCCAGCATACCTCATAGGCGAGGAGTTGGAGGTAATCGGGATTTATGACGGCTGGATTCCACCCTTTGCAGCACCACCTCCACTGTGGAGATTGACGAGCCAGTCTGATATGATATCTCCGTTGCCTCATTCCCTTCAGCGATGGCTGCGAGGATGGCATCCAGTTCCAAATAGCTGATGCCCATCTCCTCTTCATCCGTCTGACCATCCCACAAACCGGCGCTGGGGGGTTTGATAAGGAATTCCTCTGGAATGCCCAGGCTCTGCGCCATGCCTCTGACCTCAGTCTTGAAGAGGCCTCCAATAGGCAAGGCATCACAGGCACCATCTCCGTGTTTGGTGAAGTATCCCATCATTATCTCGCTTCGGTTGCCGGTGCCCATCACCAGTAACCTCCGTCTCCTGGCGATATGATATAGGATCATCATCCTGGATCTAGCCATGAGGTTACCCATGCCCAGGCGGTCTTCCCAGGCATTTAAGGTCGCTGCGGCCGCAGCCACTATGGAATCGATACGTATCACTTCATGTCTGGTGCCCAATAGTCGGCTCAGAGAAGAAGTCGCACGTTCATCGTCTTGCAGCGAGGATGATGATGGTAGGTATGCAGTATGAACCCTATCTGGACCCAAGGCTTGAACACAGAGCCGCGTAACCAAGGCGGAGTCGAGGCCGCCGCTCAAACCAACCACCACTCCCTCTGCTCCGGCGGCTTCCACGGTGTCAGAGATGAATCGGGTTATGGTGTCTGCTTTTCGGTCCCGATCTTGGGGATTCATGCTGATGTATAATGCTGGCGGTATTTCCACTTTTTCTGATTTCTTTGATGGCGGTCAGTAATGTTCCGTCCTGCACCTCAACGATACAAGAAACTACATAAGCGAAAAAAACCTCTCAAACCGGGATGCGAGTCGCCTTGGTACAGTCGAGTAGCATGGCCGGAGACCCGGTGGCCAACCTGAGAAGCTTGGAAGAGGCTGTCACTGCAACTGATGCCGACCTATTCCTGTTACCAGAGCTTTTCTTGAGCGGCTATGATATCACTGGCACACAACGACGGCAGGCGGAGACCATCCTGGCGTCGGTGTTCAAGAAGGTTTCCGATCTTGCTGTACGAAATGCCTGCGAAATTGTGGTGGGTTGTCCAGTCATTGACGGTGAAGCATTGCGTAATTCTCTCGTACTCTTTTCCTCCGATGGCCATACGGAGCGGTATGACAAGATCCACCTTGCCGACTTCGGGCCATTCCATGAGAAGAAGGAATTCAGCCCTGGCGACCAGCCTTTCATGGCCGAGATAGGTGGTTTCAAATTCGGTTTCTCCATCTGTTACGATCTTTTCTTCCCAGAGCTATTCAAGCATTTCGCCCTAAGGGGGGCAGACGCATTGGTGTGCATCTCTGCATCTCCTTGCAGTTCCCGTAGGGCGTTCGAAGCTGTCCTGCCGGCCAGGGCGGTGGAGAACACGTGTTACATGCTCTTCGTGAACAACACGGGAACGCAAGGGAGCACCGAGTTCTTTGGAGGCAGTAGGGTGATATCCCCTGTGGGAAGGACCTTGGAAGAAGCTACGGACCAGGAGTCGGTCATCGTCATCACCCTGGACCGGAAGGAGATAGCCCGGGCAAGGTCGGGCAGACCCACATTGAGGGACAGCCGACAGGACATTTGGCCTCTGAGGTGATGGTCTGGTAAACGAATACTTTGTACTCCTGATAATCGTTTTCTTGGCCTTCATCACGCCATTGATTTTCAACCGTATCCGAGTCCCTTCGGTGGTGGGAGAGATTCTCTTCGGTCTAGCGGCGGGAGCCGGCTTCTACATCATCAGCCGATACACCGGGGAGCCCATATTGGGAGACAATTCATCCGTCAGCTTCTTGGCTCATATCGGTTTCATATTCTTGATGTTCCTTTCCGGGTTGGAGTTGGACTTCGCCCGTTTGGAGAGGGGAGGCAAGGAGAAGATCTGGTTGGCGGTGTCTTCTTACGTCCTGTGTCTGATCATGGTCTATCCGATGGTCCTGCTGGTCTCAGAATGGACCACGGTGTCATTCGATCCTCTTTTTGTTTCTTTGATACTATCCACCACTGCCATCGCCGTGGTTCTATCTGTGGTCCGAGAGATGCGGCTTTCTCGCAGCGACTATGGTCAGACCTTGATAGTGGTCGCTTTGGTGGCGGACGTGGCCGCAATGCTTTTGATGACCATCTATGCCATAATGGTGGATGTCCAGGCCAGTGATGACCTATACTTCGCGCTCCTGGCGATCCTGATATTCGCAGCCATCCTATTGTTCTTCCTGATAATTTTCCGCATAGGTTCTTGGTCCATGTGGAGGTTCCCAGACACCGTTAAGAGGTTCTTCCATTACGACGACCCCAATGAGTTGGGGGTCAGGGCATCTCTGACAATCGTTTTCACCTTCGTAGCCATCTCCTCTGTCATCGGCAGCGAGGCCCTGACTGTCCTAGGTGCTTTCATGGCGGGTGCCGCCATTTCCATGCTCTTCCAGAACTCAAAAATCCTGGAGCAGAAGCTCTATGGCATCGGATACGGGTTCCTGGTACCCATCTTCTTCATTAATATCGGCATAACCTTTGATTTCGATGCCGTGCTCAACGCCGAAGCGCTGATGCTCATTCCCGTTTTGTTCATGGTGGTGGTAGTGGCCAAGATCCTGCCGTTCATTCTTCTCTTCCGTGGCCGCCGTTCCAAGAGCGTCATAACCACCGGTGTATTGATGACCGGAGGTCTGACTCTCATGATTGCTGGAGCAGAGATCGGAAGGGGCTTGGAACTCATAGATGAGACGGTACGCGGCCTAATGATTCTATTGGCGGTTATATTCGCTGTCATATCCCCAACCCTCTTCAAGAATATGTTCCAGCGTCTGGACGAGGAGGAGACGCAATGACCATGCTCATTATGGAGGGCGGCAAGGCCGCCTTGGAGCTCATGGCGTTGGTACCGAAATCGGTGCTGGTAACCTGTGATGAGGACCTGATGGCTCAGGCGAGGCTGAGGTTCACGGAGGATCGGTTACATCTAGGCAGTTGGAGCACGGATCTACTACGCACGTTCACAGTCACCGAGGTAGTCCTTGGGTATGAGGATGACAGCGCCAATCTTCGTATCGGCCGGAGGCTCATAACCATGGGAGACCTAAAGGTGGTCTGCTTCTGTGGGGACCCAGAGCGCATACCGGAATTCCGAGAGGCCGGTATAAGCAATATCTACTGTCCGTCTTTGATCGGGGCCAAGACCATCGCTTCTGCAGTTAATCCCCGTATCCGGGACCTCATCGAGATCCCGATATTCGGCGACTCTCCCCTTCTGGGCAAGAAGGTGGACGATATACAGTATGGCTTGGATGCATTCGTTGTCGGGCTAGTGGACGGTCAGGAGATCATCAGGCCCGAGGGAAGGTTCCTGGAGAAAGGCGACCATATGTTGATAGCCTCCCTGGGTGGGAAACCGGAGGAGTTGCAGAAGACCATCGTCCGCAAGGAGTCCCGTCTGAGGGTCTTCAATCGCATCACGGTGCTGGTGCGTGATGCCGCTGACATATCCACCTCGCTTTCCGAGGCCATTTATCTTGCCAACGTCATGCGCACGGAGCTGGTGATACTTGCGGCCTCTGAGGATATGGTCTGCCCTTGTCAAGAGCCCATAAAAGCATGTGGTTTGAGGCACCGCATTGAGGTGGCCGACATCAGCGAACTCAACGATGTTCAGAATATCCTGGGCACGGAGAATATGGCCACTGACTGTTTGGTCATGTCATGCAGGGACCAGATGTTCGAGAAACGCCCGTTCCGTAAGTGGAGGCTACGTCGGTTTATGGACGAATTGGACTGTTCCATCTTGCTCAGCAAGAAGAGACAGCCCTATTTCTCCATCCTTTCCGTGATGGATGGCACGGAGGAATCACAAATGGCTTTGGAAGCCTCCTTCAAGATCGCTTTCCTATCCCGTTCCTCCATCACTGTGCTGCGTTATGTGGATGACCTCATACCGAACGGGAAGGAGAACAACGTCAGGAACTTGTCCAAGCTATACGGCATCTGGAGCACGGATATGGTGGTGGAAGGGAACCCCACCGTGGAGTTCGTCAGTCAGATCAAATCAGGGGACGTTGATCTGGCGATCTTGAACTGGCGGAGCCTGGTCTTGAGGGAGGATCTCATCGGACGGGCGGTCTCCAAAGGCCAGGTATCTTTACTCTTCCTGAAATGATGGAAGCCCAAAAGGTATTAATGCGAGAACATTTTTCCCGAACTGGAGCCGAGATGGCCCAGCCCGGTAAGGCGCGAGCCTGGAAAGCTCGTGGCGGTCTCCGCCTCGGGAGTTCGAATCTCCCTCTCGGCGCCATTCCTTTTCCCTATCTGCCCAGTCCATAAATAAAAGAACCTCTTTTGCGTTCTATCAGGAATCGGAGTGGGTTTTTCGATGAGAGTGAACGCCGACGTATATGTCAAGGATGTGCCTGGTCAACTGGTAGGGTCTTTGGAACCTATCTCCATGGTGGATGGGAACATCGTGGGAGTGGTCCATCATCATGAGAAGGTCATGAACGACAGGATCGGCGTCAACATCACCTTCGACGTGGACGGCTCCGACCAACTCGAGCGTCTGAAAGCCATCTGGAAGGAACGGGATGTGACCATCTCCAGACTCGGTTCCGTGGTTGAGACTTATCCGGTGGAGTATCTATTCATCGGGGACATCACCCCATCATACCTGGAAAGGTTGATGGCCGATGCCTCCGAGAAGGCGGGGTTGGAGTCCGTCGATCTTCGTTACTCTTCCCGGGTGCAGAGCAGGAAGAAGGCGGCCATGATGTTGGCCAAGGTGAGGCGACCCGAGGATGTGCAGATCATCGACCGTTTCTTCATGCAGGAATGCCAGAAAGCTGGAATCTTGGCAGTGAGGGGGCTGGGTCAATGACCCTGAAGATTGTCATCTCCGGTTTCGGAACTGTGGGCCAAGGAGTGGCCGAGGTCTTGGAACGCAAACAGGATTTCATCAAGCGCCGTTTCCACCGTCAGGTTCGAATTGTGGCCGCCTTCGACTCCCGTTCTCTCGCTCATGACGACGGGGGTTTGGACCCTGAGCTGCTGTTGGAGAGAAAATCCTCTTCGGGCATGGTGGGAGATCCCCGCCCCTCGGATATGTGCCGTTTCTTGAGGGAAACAGAGTTCGATGTCTTGGTAGAGGTCAGTCCAACCAATATCGAGACCGGAGGAGACGGGTTGCTCTTCATACGGGAGGCTTTGAACAAGGGTGCCCACGTGATCACAGTCAATAAGGGGCCGTTGGCGTTGCATTTCCGGGAGCTCAATGACTTGGCGAAGAAGAAGAAGGTGCAGCTGCGCTTCGAAGGCGCCGTAGGAGGCGCCATGCCCATAATCAACCTCTGCAAGGAGAACTTCATGGGGGAACGCATCCTCACCATACAAGGCATCCTCAATGGAACCTGTAACTTCATACTCAGCCGCATGGATAAAGGCCTTCCTTTCGGGCAAGCCTTGAAGGAGGCCCAGGAGCTTGGTTATGCCGAATCCGACCCCAGCTACGATATAGATGGCATCGACAGCGCTTCCAAGGTGGCCATATTGGCGAATGCGGTATTCGACCGGGATGTGACCTTCTCGGATGTATCTGTTACCGGCATAACTGCCATTACCGAGGACGCCATCGCTTTGGCGGGGGATCAGAACATGGTGATCCGTCTCATCGGTGAGGTCTCACCAGACAAGCTGGAGGTGGCTCCACGCCTGATTCCCAAGGGACACCCCCTCAGCCTCTCGGGCACGTTGAACATGGCGCAGATCAACACTGACTTGGCAGGCCCCATCACCATCTCCGGGCGAGGCGCCGGCCGTATCGAGACCGCGTCCGCGATCTTCAGCGACCTGGTGGCCATTCTGGAGGCGGAACGTCAATAATAAATAGCACCGCCTGAATTATCACAAGCTCATCTACGGATGAAGAAATTTCGGGTTGGATACCATTATTGGCAGATGAATTGATCCTTTACGACACTACCCTCAGGGACGGATCCCAGACCGAGGGGGTGTGTTTCTCCACCGAGGACAAGCTAGAGATACTTCAGAGGCTGGACGAGTTCGGCATCCATATGGTGGAGGGAGGATGGCCATCATCCAACCCCAAGGATGACGAGTTCTTCGCCCGTGCTCAAGACCTGGAGCTGAAGAACACCCTCTTGGTAGCCTTCGGCAGCACCCGGCGTGCCAGCGTTTCAGCGGAAGAGGACGCAGGATTGCGAGCCCTCATGGACTGTGGCTCAGGTGCGGTATGCCTTTTCGGTAAGAGCTGGGACCTGCATGTGGAGAAGGCCCTGCAGGTTAGCCAGGATGAGAACCTGGCCATGATCGAGGAGAGCGTGGCCTACTTCAACTCTGCCGGTAAGCAAGTCATCTTCGATGCTGAGCATTTCTTCGATGGATACAAGGAGAATCCCGAATATGCCTTGGCTTGCCTCGGTGCCGCGGTCAAAGGCGGGGCATCATGGTTGGTCCTCTGTGACACGAACGGTGGTTCCCTTCCTGATGCTGTGCATCTGGCGGTGAAGGATGTCATGAGCAGATACGATGTGCCAGTGGGAGTGCACAGCCATAACGATTCCGAGTTGGCGGTGGCCTGTTCCTTGGCGGCGGTCTCTGCCGGCGCCCGAATGGTTCAGGGAACCATCAATGGATTGGGGGAGCGATGCGGCAACGCCAATCTCTGCTCCATAATCCCCAACCTGAAGCTCAAGATGGGGTTCCCTCTTCCCGGGATGGATCTAGCCAAGTTGACATCCCTAAGCGCTTTCGTGGGCGAGATGGCCAATGTCCGGCCACATGGCAACCTCCCATTCGTGGGTGAAAGGGCTTTCGCCCATAAGGCCGGTGTGCACGTCAGCGCCATGGCCCGGGACACCCGGACCTATGAACACGTGACCCCGGAGACAGTCGGTAACCGTAGACGGATCCTGATTTCCGACCTTGCCGGCACATCCAGCATATTGGAGAAGGTCAAGGAGTTCGGCATCGATGCTGGCAAGGAGTCAGGACGGGACATCCTGAACCGTATCAAGGCCCTGGAGGCGCAAGGCTATCAATTCGACGGCGCGGAAGCCAGCTTCGAGCTCTTGGTACGACGTTTCCGGGATAACATCACTCCGCCTTTCGGAGTAGCCGGATTCCGACTTTACATCGATTCCATCGGCAACGACAAGATAACCTCCGAAGCCAGCGTCAAGGTGGTGGACAGCCAGGGAATCCTGGAGCACACCGCATCCGAAGGCGAAGGCCCGGTGAACGCCTTGGACAAGGCCTTGAGGAAGGCTTTGGCCAGGTTCTATCCGGTCTTGAACAATGTCCGACTGACGGATTACAAGGTGCGTGTCCTGGACGAGAAGGCCGCCACCGCCGCCAAGGTCCGTGTCTTGATACGTTCCACCGATGGGAAGCAGTCCTGGACCACAGTGGGTGTTTCCGAGAACATCATCGAGGCCAGCCTTCTGGCTCTCGTGGACTCTATGGAGTACATACTCCTGAAAGAGGATTTGAACGGCTCCGGATGATCCTGACCTCAGATTCTGGCTTTCTTCCGTTCGATGAGGGATTTTCCACCCAGGACCAGGATGAACGTTGCCCCCAGCACCAGCACTAGGGTCGATCCAGGAGGTAGGTTGAAATGGATGGCCATAAAAAGACCCAGAACCGATAGTGCCATGGAACTAAAGCTCGCCCAAACCATGGTCTCTTTCAGATCCTCTGTGAACAATGACGCCATGGCCGCGGGTATGGTCAGCAAGGCAATCACCAAGACGATGCCCACGATGTTCATTATGAACACACAGGTGAGAGCAACCATCACATAGAGCACGAGGTTCATCAGGCCTACATTAATGCCGGATAGCTTGGCATGGGTTTCATCGAAGGTCACGATCTGCAGGTCGCGATAGAAGAACGCCACCACTGCCAGGATCAAGCAAGCCAAAGCCACCATTAGGAACAGCTCGTTGTTGCCCACCAGCAGGATGTTCCCGAACAAGATGCTCTCATATGAACGAACTGTGACTTGGCTGTGGTCTGTGAGGGATATGAAAATAACGCCCAGGGCCATACCCACCACCCAGAGGACCCCGATGGTGGAGTCCTCCCTGATTTTCTCGTTGATGGAAGGGAGGCCCATGATGATGGCCGCGGTGACTGCAAACAATATCGCTCCGATCATGGGAGAGAACCAGCTTACAAGGAAAACGGATTGCAGATAGTAAGCGAAACCCACACCGCCGAAGGTGGTATGGGCGATTCCTCCGCTGATGAAGACTATCCTCTTCACCACCACGAAGGTGCCGATGATGCCGCAGGCTAGGCTGGCGATGATCGCAGCCATGAACATGTTCTGCACCAATCCGATGGAGAATATCGTGGCCCAGTCAGTCATGATCGTGCACCTCCAGAACACGATGTGGAACCCAATGGGCCAATAGCTCCATGGGACAATGGAAGCCCAATCGCATCATCTCCGGGG
>JAQUUA010000082.1 GCA_028694055.1 Candidatus Methanomethylophilaceae archaeon
GATGCGTTCCAGACGTACGTTTTTTCCGTACAAGTGTATCCCTCAGTGATACGTGCTAACATGTGACACGGTATTTATATCTTTTCTAAAATCCCCTTTGGGATCCCTTCGCGTCTTGTTTGAGGACATGGAATTCGAAAGCTATTTATTGTATCTGCAGATTGCAAGCATCCACGGGCCAATAGATCAGCTGGAAGATCGCCTGCTTTGCAAGCAGGAGGTCGTGGGTTCAAATCCCACTTGGTCCACCATCACCTATCTGGATTACCTTTAATCACGATTTTTCCAGAGGACCAATATTTTTGGTCTGGAGTTTCTTTGAATTCGGTCAATTATAAATCCCCAAATGGTTATCCAGACTCGATGGAAGATGGTTTTGCTGCGGGCTTCTTGAGCTCGTTCCTCCGGTCTCAGAGGTTGGCGGTGTTGGCAACCGAATGGGAGGGACAGCCTCGTGCCAGCCTCATCGTGTACAGGATAGACGATTCGTTGCTGAACCTCCATTTCCTCACCCCTCGTGCCAGCCAGAAGTACAGGAGTATCCGGTCCAATCCCCGGGTGTCCCTCCTGGTTGACGACCGTTGCCAGCATAAGCATGTGCAAGAGATGATGTCCGTGACCATCTCCGGGTCATGCCAGGAATGCGGCCTCGATGAGGATGAGGATCAGAGGATGTCCCTCATGGAAGAGGTGGGGGAGGGGAGTTTCCCAGATCAAGCCCTCATGAGAGTGAGCGTTGACAACCTCACCGTGGTGACGGCGTTGGGAGACATCCGAAGCTATCAGCCATGAGCCTTTCAGGGAGCCGAACGGCTCATTGTTCGGAAAACATTAAACAAGTCACTCACGTTATTGAGCTCAGATGAAGGGAACCCCTGTCCAGGGAAGCAACGGGTCATTTCGATGGGCCACCCATGGGTTCACCAGTCTCATCGGAGACATCACGGTCCTGACCCTCTCTATCGTTGTTCTCTCATTCATATCCACCTTGTTCACATATTCTTCCCATGGTCCCCCGTTGATGTACATGCCGCTGGGGTTGGCCTTCGCATTCATATTGGTCCGAGGCGACGACCGTTGGCCAGGTCTGTTCCTGGGGATGATCGCCAACTCACTCATGTTCGATGACGGTCTGCTGTCCACATTGCCGGGCATCATCGTCTCCAACATCGGGATCACCCTCAGTGTTTTGATCGGTGTCCGGCTGGTGAAGCGATATGGGTCGCCGAAGAACCCATTCTCATCCCTGCGCACCCTGCCCCCTCTTCTGCTGGCAATGGTGGTCGTGGTGCCGGTGCTGTCCACGGTCTCGCTCCTGTTCATGTCCTACATGGAGACTGGTCATCTGGATGACCTCAGCTACGTCATATCCTCTCATTTCTTCGGTCATTGCCTGGGTGCGGCCCTCTTCCTGCCGCTGTTCATATCCTTGGACCTCTACGTCAAGAAGCTGGACAGCAACTTGGACCCCTTCGTGGCGGTGCCCTTGTTCCTGGTCATAACACTTGGTTCAATCGTCATGTTCAACCAGTTCTCCGGTTCCAACGCTGAGTTGGCATTGATCCTGGCCGTGCTCATAGTGCCCTTGGTGTTGCTCACCGTGAACTATGCCGGGCTGTTCGGGGGCACCATGGGTATTTTCCTCATCTCGGTGGGCATGATCAACAGCTACTCAGACATGGCCAACAGCAGTCTGAACATGGAGTTCTGGTCAACCATCCTGTTGCAGGCCTTCCTGATCATGCTGACTGTGGTGGTTTGCATATACTACTCCGTGGTGCGGGAGAGCAAGGACAACCTGAAGGAGCTGAACCACCGGGTCCGCAACAGCCTCCTGATGGTCATCGGGCTGGTGCGGCTGCAGGCCATGTCCGCCCAGAGCCCGTCCGGCATCGTCCTCGATGACCTGGAGAACAGGCTTATCGTCATGTCCACGGTGTGCGATGCCCAGCACGAGTACGGATACGGCACAGCGAACTTCGCAGGCATCATGTCCGTGCTCTCCCCCCGCATGGTGGATTGGCCCAGACTCACCGGCAGCGGCTGGGACATGCAGCTGGAGATAGAACGCGCCAATCTCGCCGCCTTGATCGTGAACGAGGTGGCCACTGGAGCCGGCCGCTTCGGTGACCGTCGATCCATACAGATAGACCTGGAGAGGAAAGGGGCGGATGTGGTCATGAGCATAGACCTCAATCGGGATGGTCCTATACGGTCCCTCTCCGACCCCGAGCTGATGCTCCTGCGGAAGATCATCATGCGCCATCCCCGCACCCTCATACAAACCATCGGCAGCGGGCTCATAATAACCATGCCGGAGTCGGCTGGGGCAGAGGGCGACTACATGACGGGGGGCAGCGCATGAACCCCCTCTTCATGGACACTGGCCGGATGAAGACCAGCCACAAAAGGGCATTGTCGATGGCAGTGGTGTTGACGGCCTATGTACTGGCAGAGCTGCTGTTCATCGAGGATGCGGCCATATCCCGTATCTGGCCAATAACAACCTTGGCCCTTTTCCTCCTATATTACAACGAGAAGGACTGGCCTCTACTGTTGACATCGCTGGCTTTGGGAACCATAGTGACGACGGCATTGTTCCATAATCATGATCCCTGGCCCGCATTCCTGTCGGGATCGGTCATGGCTGTCGTCCTGACCTTGGTGGCATATCATACTGTCTGTCACCTTCAAAGGCGCATGGACATCCGTCACTCCTTCAATTCCCGGAAGCACGTCACCGACCTTTTCTTAGCCTGGTCGGTCCTGGCGATGGTCTTGGCCGTTCCACGCTTCCTGATGGCCGTGCTGTTCAACGGCAATATGGCTCTGCCGGAGCTGTTCCTCGGGACGGTCCTCATGGAACTGGTCGGGCTCATGCTCTTCACCCCCTTGCTCATGCTCTACCAAAAGGCCTCGCAAGGGAAGGTCAGGCTATGGAACCCCGGTTTGCTCTTGGTCCTGTCCTTGCTGCAGGTCCTGGCAGTGTTCCTGGTCGCCAGCTCCTTGGCGTACCTGCCTTTCCAATCAGTCTTCTTACTGGGGATGGTCATCCTGCCGTTCATGATCGTTTCCTCCTATGTGGAGGGCTTCACCGGTGCCACGGTCTCTATCCTAGTGGCCGCCTTCTCCCTTCTTTTCGTCCTCCCCTCCGCTAGCAACATGGTGCATTGGGACACCGTCACCGAGCTCATCACGGTCAACATCTACTTCCTAATAATGGCGGTGACCACCTTGGTCATCAGCGCTGCCCTCTCTGAGAACAGGGAGGGGCTCCTGAGCCTGAATCAAAGGGTCGCCGGCAACGCCGATCTCATGCTGGACCTCCTGGCATTCCAAACGGAGGGTCTGGCGGACAAGGAGGTGGTCAAGGTCCTCCAGGTGGCCGAGACCCGGATAATGGCCATGAACACCGTGCACGGCATCGTCATAAGGAACCTGCGGGAGTCCGTGGACATGGAAGAGCTCTTCCGGGAGCTCTGGCAGAACATCAGGAAGGAAGAGGGTCAAGTCCAGATGGAATTCGACCTTCAATCCGGCACCTTGGATTTCCGCGACGCCTTGTACCTGGCCTTGATCTTCAGCGAACTGGTGCACAACTCCCTCATGCACGCCTTCCCCTCCGGAAGAGGAATGATAACCGTACAGCTGCGGAAGGAGCCAGAGCTGTGGAAATTGCTGATAGCGGACGACGGGGTGGGGATCTCGCAGGATTCCGTGCAGAGGAGCCTGGGCATCACATTGGTCAAGAACCTGGTCCAGAAGCAATTGGGCGGTGATTACCGTATTTTAGAACCTCCGGGAACAAAATGGTTAATATGGTTCCCACGTCATATTAAACACGGGAACTGACGAGGTGGTATGATGAAAACAAGGTGCCTGTGGAAGGCGGACGACGATCGTTGCGCCAGCTGCAAAGCCAAGAGGATTAGGCTGGATGTCCTGGGGATGAAGGAGGACTATGGTATCTGCGTACCGGAGAGGGACTACGGTTCCTGTGAGTTCTACGTGGAGAAACCGGTCCCTCCGGAGAAGAAGGGTTGATGATGGCGGATTGGAAGTCGGCCTTGATTTCCGGGGAGGATGTGTCAGGCTCCCTGCAGGCCTTGGATGCCGCCCTGCGCCGTATGGAGGACCACCGCGACCTGGTGCCTGTACTCGGACCCTTGATGTCATCTCCTGACCCCGAGGTCCGGAGGCAGGCCAGCTGGTGCATGGCCAAGATGGGGCAGAACAAGAAAGGGGACGCTGACGTGCTGCCTTTCCTGTTGTCCTCTTGTCAGGACCAGGAGGCAGAGGTCCGGGAGAACTGCGCATGGGGCATAGGGGAGTTCGCCGGTGCAGACGTGGGCGATGAACGTTGCCTACCGGCCCTGGAATCTTTGCTGGGCGACCCCGACCGGGACGTCAGGGGCATGGCCGCGTGGGCATTGGGGCGATTCGCAGACAAGATGTCCCTCACGTCGCCGTCGTCAGCCAAGGCCTTGGAGGCTCTGTTAGAGGACGAATCACCTTACGTGCGCAAGACCGCGGAGTTCGCCCTGCAACGAATCAGTGCCCTGCAAGGGTGAGGTCATGGATAGGATTGAGTACCGGGTGCTCAGGCCTTCGGAGGCCCAGGATCTGGTTGGATGGGCCGGGGACGAGGGCTGGAACCCCGGTTTGAACGATGCTCTCATATTCCATTCCGTGGACCCAGACGGTTGGTTCGGTGCTTTCCGCGACGGCATCATGGTGGGCGGTGCCGTGGCTACGAACTACGATAGGAGATTCTCCTTTGGAGGGTTCTACATCGTGTCCCCTGCCTACCGTCGTTCCGGCATCGGCTGGTCCTTGACCGGTCTGGCCGTGGAGCATGCCGGGGACCGTTGCTTCGGCATCGACGGGGTCCTGGGGATGGAGGACCGGTACCATCGCCGCATGCGGCTCCACAGCTCTTATCGTAACGTCCGCTGGGGAGGAAGTAGCCAGAACAGGAAGGGTCCGGACGGTTTGCGGGACTGGCGGGAACTGAGCTGGAGGGAGCTGGTGGATTTCGACTCCCGGCACTTCCCCGCTCGTCGGGAAGGGTTCCTGAAGGATTGGTTGATGCAATCAGGTTCCAAGACCCTTGCCGCCCTGGGTTCCGACGGTGGCATCGTGGCCATGGGGACCATCCGCCCATGCCTGCAGGGATACAAGGTCTGACCGCTGTTCGCCGAAGGGCCCCGTCTCGCCCGTTCGCTGTTGGACGGTCTCCTGGAAGGGGTCACAGGCCCATATTACCTGGATGTG
>JAQUUA010000083.1 GCA_028694055.1 Candidatus Methanomethylophilaceae archaeon
GCATGGTGTCCTTGGTGATGCTGAACATCATCACCGCTCCTGGATCTCCCATAGGTATTGATTGGAGCGGCTGGGGGTTGGAGATGACCCCGATGCTGAACTCCTCCACCGGAGAGCCTATCCTGGACCCCGACAGCGGCGAACCGGTCCTGGTGCCGGCACAGAGCTATGACAACCTCATACTCATGGTCAGCAACCTGTACACGGCACATATCCATCAGGCCGTGTACCTGATGATGGAGGAGGGGTCTGGGATGGGGGAAACGGCCAAGGATGCCTTGCGCAGCCTCCTGAGCACCGACTTCAACTATGACACCCAGTTCAACGTCAACGCCAGTGCCGCTCTGGTCATCGTCTACTACCGTGTCGGGGACCTGTCCGCGCTGGAGGTGGAAAGGCATCTGGTGGACATGGCCTCAGAGGCGGACACCGACGACTTGGTCAATCGAGTCATCGGTTGGGGGCTGGTGAACCAGCAGATCGCCGACTCCGCTGTGCAGGACCTCATGATGCTCTTCCCCGTGGTCATAGCCTTAGTGGCGGCGTTCCTGTTCTGGTTCCTGCGCAACATCGGGGACGTGCTCATCACCCTGACGGCCTTGGGGATGGCCATCACATGGGTGTACGGATATGCCGCCTACACCGGGGAGGTGCTCACGCCCCTGTCCCTGGCGGTGCCATTCCTGGTGGTGGGCGTGGGCACGGACTTCTCCATCCATCTCATCCTGCGCTATAGACAGGAGCGCCTAGAGGGCATGGACAAGGATGTCAGCAACCGGACCACCATGCATGTGGTGGGGCAGGCCCTGATCCTTTCCACCCTCACCACCTGTGTGGCCTACCTTTCCAACGCCAGTTCGGACATGTCCGGGATGATACAGTTCGGGGTCATGAACGCCCTGGGCCTGCTGTCGGCCTTCCTGATAATCATGCTCTTGGTGCCCTCCAGCCTGGTGCTCCGGGGAGACCCCCCCGTCCTCACGGAGAGGCGCATGCGAATGATGGATCTGGACGGGCTCTTGGCCAGGCTCTCTGCCCTGGTGAAAAGAAGAGGACGTTCGGTGGTGGCCGTCCTCGCGGTGGCCACGCTTTGCATGGGGGTGGCAGCCGTGAACGTGGAGATGGATTTCAACCCCTATCAGTTCCTGCCTCGGGGGACTCCCATCGATGAGGGGGTGGGCATGCTGTTGGAGAACTTCCCCTCCTCCGGCCTGAACGAGATGGTGGTTCTGGTGGAGGGCAGCGCGGACGATCCAGACGTCCTGCAAGGCCTGCAGGAGGGGCTAGGGACATTGGCAGGGGTGGAGAACGTCATCATCCATGGCAGCACGGCCTCCACCCGCTCCATATTCAACGTCTGGCATGACTGGGCGGTATTGGATGGTTCGGAGGACCAGCGTTACAATGCCAGCTTCGCCGCCCTCTATGCACTGCATTTCCAATTCAATTCCAGTTCCAGCGTCTTCATCGATGCCACAACGTCAGAGCTGCAGGAGATGACGGAGGCGCTCTCCGGCTCGGAGATGGCCCAGGAGGACATGGCCCGCTTCGTCTCCTGGGAGGATGGAGGCCTACTGCGTCTTACCATAGCCATCCGGGACGGTCTGTCGGAGACCGAGATGAGGGCCTTGGAATCGGACATCTACACGGCCTTCCGACCCTTGCAGGACGCCGGCTCCACGCTGATAGTCACCGGGGACGCCTTGGTCTCCTACGAGGTTGTGGAGGTCATGCGGGACGCCCAGATGAACTCTGTGGCCATCACCCTGGGGGCGGCGTTGGTCATCCTGACCGTCTTAGGAATGGCCATGCGCCGGCATCCTTTGCTGGGCCTCTTCGCCGTCCTGCCCACGGCGGCCACCATCGTCTGGGTGTGGGGCCTGTCATTCATCTTCGGTGTGACCCTGAACCCCCTCACCATGACCGTGGCCGCCATCGCCGTGGGCTTGGGAGTGGACTACTCCATCCATATGAGCAACCGTTACTACGACCTCTTGGACGAGGGCGCCAACGATGAGTTCGCTATCGACGAGACCGTGCGCCACACCGGCAAAGGGGTCCTGGGAGGGGCGTTCACCACCGCCATGGGCTTCGGGGTGCTGGCCTTCTTCAGCATGCAGCCCATCACGGAGTTCGGCATAATGGTCACGGCCTCTGTGCTGCTGTCCCTGTTCATGACCCTCTTCCTGCTCTCCTCCGTCCTGGCGGTCTGGGGGCGCAGGTTCAGAATATGAGATGGTAGTACAGAGGATCGAGATAAGAACGGCAGGGGGTCCGGCCGAAGATGTCCTCCACATCCTGAGGACTGAGTCGGTCCTGTAACGGAGGCCCGGAGGGGCTGTCCACCTTCTGATGGTCCACCACATGCACCCGGCCACCGGGACGGAGGACGCGGAGGATCTCCGCCACCGCTCGACGACGGTCCGGGATCTCGTGGAAGACGTTCACCAGCACTGCATGGTCCACGCTGTGGTCGGGCATCGGGATTTCTGGCAGCTCCGACCTCACCGTCTGCAGATGGGATCGGAGATCCGCCGGCACCCTGGAGCACAGCATGTCCAGCATCTCCTGCCGGAGGTCCAGGGCGACGACATGGCATCCGCTCTCCAGCAGAGGCAAGGTCATGAAACCGTTGCCGGAACCCAGGTCCAGCCAAGTCTCACCCTGTTCCGGTCGCAGCCTCGACAGTATGGCCTCCGGTGGCTGCCTCTGCATCCTGTCATCGCTGAGCAGCATCGCCGCCCTTCCCGGGTCGAAGACATGTCCCATGCCGCTGGAAGCATCGTAGCAGGGATAATAGCTTGTCGATAACGGTTATATCCTACGCACCCGATTCTCTCGCATGTTGATTTCACCGAAAGTGGGGGAAGAGGCCCCGGATTTCCGCATGCCCTCCACCCATCAGGATGAGTTCCATCTGCACTCGGAGTTGGAGAAGGGACCCATCCTCCTCTACTTCTACCTGGGCGACTTCGCCCCCAACTGCACCAGCTACATGAACAAGATCATGGACATCGCCCCTCGCATGCAGGAGCTGGGAGTGAGGTTCAAGGCGGTGAACCCCAACAGCTTGGACAGCCACAAGAAATGGGCGGAGAGGCTGGGGACCGACTTCGAGCTCATTCACGATGAAGGGCAGCAGGTCAGCAAGGCCTACGGGGCCATAGTGGTCAACTCGCCTTTGACGAAAGGTTTCACCAACCGGGAGTTCTTCCTCATCGGTGCCGACCGGGTCATCCGTTTCCATTGGAAGGCGCCCATACCCCGGGAGATGCCGGAGCTGGACTTCGTGATCGAAGCCATGGAGAAGATGTAGGTGGTACCATGAGCATCGGATGGTTCAAGCCCCAACGCCTGCCGGAGGGGGAGATGTCCCCGGACTTCACCCTGCCCTCCACTGCCGGTGATTTCCATCTGCACGAGGAGCTGAAGAAGGGCCCGGTGCTGATGATGTTCTACATGGGGGACTTCGGCACCGGTTGCACCCTGGCCTTGAACCGATTGGCGGAGGTCGCTCCCCAGATCGAGGCTTTGGGCGTGAGGGTGACCGCCATCAGCGTCAACTCCATGACCATGCACCAACGCTACCTGGGCCGCATGGACTTCCCGTTCCCGCTCATATCGGACGTGGGCGGGGAGGTCACCAAGAAGTACGGTGTGCTCATAGAGAACCATATCCTGTATGCAGGCATGGCCGGTCGGGCGGTGTACATCATGGGGAAGGACGGACGGGTGCTCTACAGTTGGGTCCCCGTGGACGACCCCGCGGACACCCCGGACTTCCAGGGCCTGGTGGAAACGGTCAGGTCCTTTTCCTGACGCCGGCATGGAAGGCGGTAACCCGCATCAGGCCGGAGAGCTGGCTCATGGCCACCTTGCTGGCATCCACCACGATGGGGAAACGGTGCAGGGGGGAGTCCAGGGTGAGGGACTCGTACTCCCCTCCTTCCCCGGCCACGTTCACCCCATGCCTTTCTTCCAGTTTTTTCAGGTCTTGCAAGGCGGAAGCGTCCAGAAGCCTACCCAGCCACCTCTCGTCCAGACCCTCGGCCGAGACCCCGACCACGATGGCTTCCGTCCCCGATGCCAACAACTCCTCCATCACCAGGTGGGGGTGCTTCCTCCACAGGGGGTTGATGCTCTTCAGTCCCAGCTCATGGCAGACGCCGTTGATGCGGTCCCACTGGTAGTCGGAGGCCACCGCCCCGGTGACCACACCGTCAATATCCAATCGTTGCAAGGCCTCCCGTAGCGCCCGGAGGTCGTCCTCCTCGTCCCCGCGGCTGGGGACGCTCACCAGGGTCTTGCCCATGGACTCCGCCATCAAGGGCAGGAGGTGCAGGTTGGGGGTGTGGAAAAGCCAGGAATGAGGGTCGGCGGGAGCGATGTTCACCAGATGCTCCACGCTATGTCCCATCTGCTCCGCCAGGTAGAGCGCCAGGGTGGAGTCCTTGCCTCCGGAGTACAGGGCCGCCAATCGCATGGGCCAAGAGAAACAGTGGAGCGATATCAATCTTTGCGGAGGATTACTTTTAATGCCATGAGTGGATTTCTGGAGCATGTACTGCCCCCGCTGTGAGCGTTCCATCCCCCCGGAGAAGCTGGAGGAGAAGAGGGAGAGGCTGCAGAAGGAGTTCGGCAAGGACGAGTTGGACCGAGGCCTCTGCCCGGTCTGCGGCACGGAGCTGGTGCCTTTGAAGCGGAAGGAGTGATGGCATGCGCATGGAGGACATGACGTCGCCGGAGTTCGCGGAGGCTGTGCGCCGTTCCCCTTGGGTGATCATCCCGCTGGGAGCCACGGAGGCGCACGGCATGCATCTCCCTTTGAGCACGGACAGCATCCAGCCGCAATGGGTGGCGGACCGTCTGGCGGAGAGGACCGGTGCCCTGGTGGCGCCCCTGCTCCCATATGGCAACCATTCCTCCACCCGGTGTATGCCCGGAACGGTCGGCCTGAGCTTCGACACCTTGCGCTTGTTGCTGCGGGACATACTGTTCTCGCTCTCAGACCAGGGGGTATGGCGTTTCCTGATCATCTCCGGCCATGCCGGCAGCGCCCATATGACGGCCCTGCGGGAGGCCTGCAAGGACCTGGTGCAGGAGCGGGAGGCCAAGGTGCTGCTGTTGACGGACTATGAGTTGGCCCAGGAGAGGGCCGCCGGTTTGGGGGTCCCATCCCAGGACGGGCACGGGGGAGCATTGGAGACCGCCCGTGTCATGGCCATCCGCCCGGGGGCGGTGAGGGAGCCCATGGCCGTGGGAAGGTTC
>JAQUUA010000084.1 GCA_028694055.1 Candidatus Methanomethylophilaceae archaeon
GACCATGTTGATGGATGACCTTCAGGTAACCCTGCAGCATGGCGTCGACCTCGGGTGAACCGGTGTCCACCCTCAAGGTCTCCAATCCCTTGAGCTTGTAGGGCGGGGCCAGGATCCAAAGCCCCTCCTTGCCCAGCTTTCGGATGATCGACGGGGTGAGCTGCCGGTTCCCTCTACCGATGAGGAAGCCCTGCCCACCGATTATCCCTAGGACGGCCGCGCAACGATGCCCTTGCTCCAGAAATACCTCCATGCCCGCGGCATTGACATCGCTGGCCAACAGCTCACCGTCCCGAACAACGTCGAAACCGAGCAGTGTCCCTGACAACCCCATCAGCCCCATCACCATCTTGGCCCCGCCACCAGGACCGATGAAGTACACCACACCGGGCTGCATGAGCTCAAGGCAGTACTGGGCCACTTCTTCGGCCTCCTCTTCCTCCTGAAGGCTATGCTGGGATTCCTTCCCGGTCTGGACCACTCCGGGGATATAGGGAACGATGGCTTCGCCGTACAGCCTGACGTCCAAAACGCCCTGCCGGTATCTCTCCTCGTCGATGTCCAGAACCTCCCGTCTACCCAACGAGGCCTGACCGTTCTGCACTCCCTGCAGTATTTCCCATAGGTCTTCAGGACGATGTAGGAAGACTGCGGAGTACATCTTCACCCCTCCCGGGACACCGATGACCGGTTTCTGATCCTGTACCGTCTCCAGGACATCCCTGGCCGTGCCATCGCCTCCGCAGAAGACGATGACGTCCACATCATTATCCAAGAAGAATCGACACAGGGCAATGGTGTCTTCACGCGTATCATGTGGCCTCATGTCCGCCACATGAGCCCCCATCCCAGCCTCCTGCAGTACATCCTGGCCGAGGAGTCCCGGCCCGGTGATGAATCGCATCGGTTCCTGTAAGGACCGGAGGGCACGGTAGGCGATGGACTGCGTCATAGGCTGAGCCCCCAGCTCCTTTGCCCGGGAGAGGGTCTCTTGGCCGTCGGTCCCTTTCAGACCAACAGCACCGCCCATGCCGGCAACGGGATTGACCACCAGTCCGATCAGCATCAATTGAGGAATAGGCTTGCACCGATTAATGATTGTGGGAAAAAGGTGGGGGGTGGACGTCCCCCCGTTGGTCCAACAAGGTTTCTCGGAGGTATATCTAATTGATGCGGACCGGCTCGAACGCACAGAGTCCGGAGACCTCCTCGTCCCCGGATTCCTGGACGATTTCATCCATGTCGTCCAATTGAGCGATGAATCTCTGCTTCACCTTCTGGGTGGTCCCATTGATGAAGCCCAGGATGCTTTGGTTGGCTTCCCGGAACGCGGCGTCCATGGTGGCATCCGGCATGGCCTTCAGGAGCATGTCGTTGTCCACCACCACGTTTATGCAACCGGTCTGACGCATGCGGCGCAGACCCTCCCGGGCCACCCGGGAGCGGGCGGTCTCGAAGGAGAACGGATTGATTAGGACGGCGAATGTTATCTGATTCAGGCGACGGCAAATCTCAGCGACCACGGGGGCGACACCGGTTCCGGTACCGCCTCCCATACCAGCAACGATGAACACCACGTCATATCCCTGCAGAGCCTCCTCGATCTCGTCCATATGGGCCTTGCCACAGCTGCGTCCCAGATCCGGGTCGCCCTTGGCTCCCTCACCGCGGGTGACGCGGCGACAGATGTTGATCGTTCGGTGTGCTCCGAGCTCTGACAGGGCCTTGCGGTCCATGTTTATGGCCATGGTCTCGATGCCACTGTCACCGGTCCAGTATATGTCGTTGATGATGTTGCAACCTGCTCCCCCTATGCCCACCACGGCCACGCGTGGCTCGACGCTAAGGGTCCAGCTGCCTCTGCTCTCTTCTGTGCTGTCGTCCATTTACATCCCTCCGAACCGAGAACGGATGGGCCCGAAGGCCCGGCATCCCTACCTTCCGTCCTGGCAGGAAACTGTTTTGTCATCTCTTGGCTATCTCTGCGAAGGCGTCATATGACTGGAACGCCTGCTTGGCGGCTTCCTGGAAGATGTCCTGAGGCATGAGGAACCTTTCAATTATCCCTCTGGCCAGATCCTCCTCGCTCCCCGCCATCCCGCCATTGCTCAACTTGGTCAGGGTTCCCATGAACCTCTCACCCAAGCATATGGTCAAAGTGTTTCCGCGCTCCATTGGAGCATCCCTCTCCATATAGTTACGGAGCGCCACCCGGATGAGCTGGGAACGGTTGGATATCTCAGGATGGGACCGAAGGAAGTCGTCCATCTCCTGGACGTCCTCGCTCTCCATCCTCAGCGTTATCCTTTCTCCATCCATCTTCTCACCTAGGTCGGTTCGAGCATCCCTTCTGAAGCTCGCAATATACATTGAAGCGAACAATATTTAAGAATTGTCATGCAAAATGTGACTTTGTCTGACAAAACTCCCTATTCTCGTTCTGTTGAGCGAGTGGAGCGTCCTACAAAAATTCGGACTGCATGACACATCCTCTTTTTCAACATAAATATTTAATGAACGCTTCCATTCCCCCGAATAGCACGACCGGTGAGGATGTATGGCTGGATTCGAAGAGATGGAACTCAAGTGGCAGAATAGGTGGCTGGATGCGGGCTTGGACCGTTCCGAGAGGGATGGACGCCCCAAGTTCATGATCATTTTCGCTTACCCTGGTGTCACGGGCTACCTACATGTCGGACATATGCGCGGATACACCTATGCTGATGCCATCGGACGCTTCAAGCGCATGACCGGCCACAACGTGCTGTTCCCCGTCGGGACCCATGCCACCGGCAACGGAGCCATCAGCTTGTCCCAGAAAGTGGCATCCAAGGACGAGCGCACCCTGGACTACCTCATCCGTAACGGTTGCCCACCGGAGCGACTGGCCGACCTGGAGGACCCTGCAGGAGCAGTGGAGTTCTTCAACCAAGTCTATGTGAACGACTATTGGAGGCGCTTCGGATTCCTTGCCGACTGGAGACGATTCACCTGTACAATATATCCTGATTACAACCGGTTCATCGATTGGCAGTTCCGCAAACTCATGCAGGCCGGACTGTTGATCCAAAAACCATACTTCGCCCCGGCCTGTCTGCGCTGCGGCCCGGTGGCCGTGGATGCCTCAGAGACCGACCTCTCCCAGGGAGGCAATGCCGAGAACCAAGAATACACTCTCCTGAAGTTCCGTTGCGGTGACCTCTTCCTGGTAGCCGCCACCCTCAGACCGGAGACGGTCTTCGGACAGGTGAACTTCTGGGTCAACCCCGATGTGACCTATGTGAAGATACGGAAGGGGGACGAGACCTGGATCGTATCTCGTTCCGCGGCGGAGAAGATGTCCTTGCAGAAGGATGGCATCGAGGTCATGGGAGAGATCGCCGGCAAGGACATGGTGGGATGGATGTGCGAGGCACCGATGATCAAACGCCTCATCCCGGTTTTCCCGGCCCGCTTCTGCAACCCTGACGTGGGTACCGGCCTGGTCACGTCCGTGCCCTCCGATGCCCCGGATGACTACGTGGCACTCTTGGACGTCAAGAACGACCCGGATTTATGCCGTTGCTATAACCTAGACCCCGCGATCGTGCGGGCGGTGGTCCCCATTCCAATAATCGACATCGAAGGTTACGGCGAGTTGCCGGCCAAGGACGTCTTGGAACGTATGGGCATAAAAGGGTCCGGTGATCCTCGGCTGCCCGAGGCCAAGAAGCAGGTCTACAAGGACGGTTACCACATCGGCAGGATGAACTCCATCTGCGGCGAGTATGCAGGCATGCGGGTGGAGGAGGCCAAGGACATAATGCGGGCCGCCATGCTGGAATCCGGTGACGCCGAGCTCTTTTACGACCTCTCGGAGACGGTGATATGCCGCTGCGGCAGCCCGGTCCACATTCGCCGCGTGGACGACCAATGGTTCATCAATTATGCGGACGAGACCCTCACGACCCGCACCAGCGAGCACTGCCGCGGCATGGACATCTACCCGCAGGAATACGCCAACAACGTCCATGGTGTCCTGGATTGGTTCCGCGAGAGGGCCTGTGTCCGTCAGGGCAACTGGCTGGGCACCCGTTTCCCCTTCGATGAGAAGTGGATAATCGAAGCCATATCCGACTCCACCCTCTACCCCATCTATTACCTGGTGTCCCTATATGCCAACGACGGCCGTTTGAAACCAGAGCAGATGACGGAGGCTTTCTTCGACCATGTGATCCTGGGCATAGGAGAACGGGACTCGGTGTCGGAGCAGACCGGGGTGTCCTCGGATCTCCTGGCATGCATCGCCGAGGATGTCGCTTACTGGTACCCTCTGGACCTCAATCTGGGAGGGAAGGAGCACATGACCGTCCACTTCCCCGCTTTCCTATTCAACCATACTGCCGTGCTCCCCGCCGACAAATGGCCCAGGGGCATCCTGGTGAACTGGTACATCACCAGCAAGACCGGCAAGATCTCCAAGTCCAAGGGAGGAGCCCAACCCATACCGGGTGCGGCTGGCAAGTTCGGTGTGGACTCCCTGCGCCTCTACTATGCGCACATCGCCTCCCCGTTCACGGACGTGGAATGGGACGAGGATGCCGTGAACTCCTACAGGATGCGCGTGGAAAGGGTCATGAAGATGGTGGAGGAGCTCCTGGAAGTCGCCAAAGGGACGGAGGTCAGGAGCATCGACCGGTGGATGATGTCCCGGGTCGATGCTCATGTTCGCTTCTGCCTGCAGTTCATGGAGTCCTTCGACCTCCGGCAGATGGCTTCCGTGGTGTACTTCGACATGGTCAACGACCTGCGTTGGTATCTGCGCCGGGGAGGAGACAACGCTGAAGTCGTCAAGGATACCTTGCACCGCTGGGTGCGCATGATGGTCCCCGTGACCCCACATGCCGCAGAGGAGATGTGGCAGATGATAGGAGGCAGAGGCCTGGCATCCGCTTCGGACTATCCCGTTCCGGACGACGGTCGACGGTCGACGGCCTCCGAAGCAGGAGAGGCACTACTCCGAGACCTCATGGATGATGTCAAGGAGATCGTGCGCGTCACCGGCATGGATGCCAAGAAGGTGGTGGTCTATACTAGCCCGGAGTGGAAGAACCGGGTCTTGTCACAGGCTGTCAGCCTGGCATTGGACTCCACTTTGGACATCCCTACGCTCACCAAATGTGGCATGGCTGATGCCTCCATCCGGTCGAACGGCAAGGCGGTGCCGGACTTCATCAAGACGCTGGCATCAGACCTGCAGAGGAGGTCCCGCAACC
>JAQUUA010000085.1 GCA_028694055.1 Candidatus Methanomethylophilaceae archaeon
TCCCTGCCTTTCTCCTTTTACATCAGACATCCACTGGTAGTATGTGATGTAGCTTCTTATTGCATCGCGGATACCCTCAGAACGTGACGAATATCCCCTGTAATTAAGAATTTCATCAAATTTGTCCAGAAGGTTTTTCGGAAGTGATATTCCTATTCTTGATAGGTCTGATCCATGTACCATAATAATCACCGGATAGTCATAAATACGCAGAATTTTTCTTTTTGATCATTCATACATATATATGGTTTTACTTTTTGTGTTCTTTGTTATAATTGTTTCTTACTAGATATGTGTAACAGTCATACTTTGAGTTTAAAAGAGTCAGGATAATTTTCATCCGGACTGAATTTTTATATACACTCATACCAAAGTTTATTGAATTTACAGTATAAATATGTACAAAGATCATTTGCAATTCTGTTATATTTTTCTGGATTTTGTTATCACAGAGCAGATATGGGAATTGTTGAAATATATCAATAAGGAGGTTTGAAAAGTAGTGAGTAGCGAATTTATCCCCGATGTTAATATTGGTCTTGTGGGCCATGTGGATCACGGAAAGACCACACTGGTTTCAGGAATTACCGGTCAGTGGACAGACAGGCACAGTGAAGAAATAAAAAGGGGTATATCCATCCGTCTCGGATATGCCGATGCAACAATATACAAATGTCCTAACTGTGAAGGCTCTGATTCCTATTCAGTATCAGAGGACTGTCCTGTATGTGGCGGTAAGGGTGAACCATACCGGACATTCTCTTTTGTGGACGCACCAGGCCATGAGACACTAATGGCAACGATGCTTTCAGGATCGGCTTTAATGGACGGTGCAATGCTTGTTATTGCCGCAAATGAGAAATGCCCGCAGCCTCAGACAAAAGAGCATTTAATGGCTCTCGAGCTTGTGGGAATTAAAAATATAATAATTGTTCAGAACAAGATAGATGTGGTTTCACAGGAACAGGCACTTGCTCACTATAATCAGATTAAAAAATTTGTTAAGGGGACTATTGCAGAAAATGCCCCTGTTATTCCTGTTTCTGCTCAGAAAGGTATCAATATGGGAGCTCTGCTTCTGGCAATTGATAAGTACATACCGACTCCAAAACGCGATCCGGATGATGATCCGCTTATGCTGATAGCACGTTCTTTTGACATAAACAAACCCGGGTGCAGCTGGCGTGATGTAAGAGGCGGTGTTATCGGAGGCTCGCTTATAAGTGGTATCTTTGTTGAGGGTGATGAGATAGAGATTCGTCCGGGAAGAAAAGTTGAGGCTGAAAATCAGATACACTGGGAGCCTATTACAACCAAAATAACGACGATGAACGCCGGCAACAGGAAGGTATCGGAGGCAACCCCTGGCGGCCTTATGGGTGTCGGCACAAAACTTGACCCTGCAATTACAAAAAGCGATGCACTTTCAGGTCAGGTTGCAGGACATGCCGGAAAACTTCAGCCTGTCTGGGATAATCTGTCCTTTAAAGTATCTTTAATGGAGAGGGTTGTCGGTGCAGCAGATGACGCGCTAATTGATCCCCTGAGACATAAAGAGCCTCTGATGCTCTCTGTCGGAACGGCTGTAACAGTCGGTGTCGTTGTAAACACAAAAAAAGATGTCGTTGAAGTTGTTTTAAAAAGACCGGTATGTGTGGCTGTCGGTTCACGTATTGCAATCAGCAGACAGGTCGGCGGACGCTGGCGTCTTATCGGAATGGGAACACTGGTAGAGTGAAGGTCCTCTTTGATGCCAATGCACTGATGATTCCGGGACAGTTCAGTGTGGATATCTATTCCGGAACCGAGGGTCTTATAGGCTCTTTTGAGCCTGTAACCCTTGAAGGTGTTGTGTCAGAACTTGAGGGTATATCATTAGGAAGGGGACGCGATGCCTCCGCAGCACGAGTTGGCCTCTCGCTTTCCCGGCGTTGTGAGGTGTTAAAAAATCCTGACAACAGTATTCCTGTTGATGATATGATATTGAAGTATGCGGATGAGAATGGCTGCATTGTCATGACAAATGACCGGGGGCTTAGAAATAAGCTTCTTGACTTTCATATTGATGTGATAGTATTAAGAAATCAGAAGACTCTTGAAATTTTAAAAGGTTAAAAACAGGCAGAAAAGGTGAATTAAAAGATGTATTATAAGATGAAACTTCAGGACAAGGTGCGTGTTCCGCCTCTCCGGCTCGGGGAAGATTTAAGGGTAGTTGTTCTTGACGAACTCCAGAAACAGCTTGAAGGGAGTATTGATAAAGAGATTGGAATTTTCATTGCTGTAACTGAGATTCATGATATAGGCGAAGGCGACATCATACCGGGTGATGGTGCTGTATATTACTATGTTGAGTTTGATGCTGTGGTTCTCCGTCTTGCAATGCAGGAGATAATTGAGGGCGAGGTTGTTGAGACAACAAGCTTTGGTGCATTTGTATCTTTAGGGCCTATTGATGCAATGTTACATGTCAGTCAGATATCTGATGACTATATCAACTACGATGAGAAGAACGGGAGACTTATCTGCCAGGAAACAAGGCGCCAGATTGCTGTTGGCGACGGTATACGCTCCCGTGTTGTCTCCTTAAGTCTTTCAGAGCGCGATCCGCGAGAGAGTAAGATTGGCCTTACCATGCGTCAGGCAGGTCTTGGAACCGAAAACTGGATAGAGGAAGATCTGGAAGAGGCAAGAGCCGATGGCGCCAAAGAGTAAGAAACAGGCAAGGGTCTGCCGTAACTGCCATCATGTTGTTGACGGTGAGTCCTGCATGTCCTGTGGAAGCTCAAATTTAAGTGATGACTGGTCGGGTTATCTGTATATTGTCGATCCTAAAAATTCGATGATTGCCAAAAAGATGAATATTGATATGCCCGGAAGATATGCCTTAAAAGTACGTTGAAAATGTGGTTTTTGCCGGAAAATGAGAGAGTACATTTTAAAGAGCCATTCGGGGCTCTTTTTCCGGATATAGATAAAGCTCTCGAATATCTTGGCAGCGCACCTGTATATGCAGTAGGTGATGTTGTCACAAGAAATCTCATCAGGCGTGGTATTGTTCCCCAGCTTTCGGTGATTGACGGAAATACCATGCGTGAACCCTGTAAATGCACGCCTCTTCTGCCTGTAAAAAGAATTGAGGTGAAAAACCCTGCCTGGTTTATTACAGAAGAGCTTATATGTGCGCTTCGGACAGGAGTTGAAAGTCCTCCGGCGCTTGTGCACGTTGACGGAGAAGAGGATCTGGCGGTAATCCCGCTTGTTATGATGCTTTCTTTTGGAGGCGCAGTTTTGTATGGACAACCCTGTGAGGGTGTTGTTGTAAGAATTGTTGATTCCGAGTCAAAAAAACGTGCGGAAGAGCTTTTTTCCCTTTTTGTGAAGGTCTGAGGGAGGACCTTGTATAGTTTTTTTATAATTCCGGGCTGTTGGTTTTAAATAAATTTGTAGACAATATTTGAGGGATATCGATGGACTTCGAATTTACCAGAGATGAGGAAAACGGGCTTCTTAACCGCACAGAGCTTGATTTCGTCCTTAAATATGACGGCGCAACACCTTCAAGAAAGGAAATTATGGGCAAACTCTGTACACTCCGCAATGTGAATATTGCCAATTGTGTAATTGATTCACTTATTGGAGAGTTTGGAAAGCAGGAAGTAGTTGGTCAGGCACGCATTTACGAAAGCGAAGAAGAACTTAAGGCAACAGAGCTTGATTACGTAATCAAGCGCTGCAATTCTGAAGAGAAATCTGAAGAAGAAGCGGAGGCCTGAAGCATTATGGCAGCAAAAAAGCCGGTTAAATCTGATGCTGTAAAGCGCTCCTCAATGTATAAGGTTGAGGACGATAAGGCTGTTGCACAGCGCAGACACTGTCCACGCTGTGGGCCAGGTGTATTTATGGCACAGCACAGCGATCGTGTTGCATGCGGTAAGTGCGGATATACAGAATTCAATAAATAAGTGATAATGCCTGGAAATGGGCAAATACTGGGTATTGAAGGGACAGCCTGGAACCTCAGTGCCGCTGTTTTTGGAGAAAATTTAATCTCCCTGTATTCAGATCCATATAGTCCGCCCAATGGCGGTATTCACCCGCGTGAGGCGGCACAGCACCATGCAACTGTTTTAAGGGATGTAGTTTCAAAAGCTCTTTTTGGACAGGATCTGGACAATATTTCAGGAATAGCTTTTTCAAGGGGGCCGGGTCTTGGTCCGTGTTTAAGAACTGTGGCAACGGCGGCACGTTCGCTTTCTGTTGCACTTGATGTACCTTTAATTGGCGTCAATCACTGTGTAGCCCATGTTGAGATAGGAAGATTTGCGTGCGGCTGTGATGATCCGGTTGTTCTTTACGCAAGCGGTGCAAACACGCAGGTTTTGGGATTTTTAAAGTCCAGGTACCGGATATTTGGTGAGACTTTGGATATCGGGCTTGGAAATGCCCTTGATAAGTTTGCAAGAAGCAGGGGTCTTCCGCATCCGGGCGGACCTCTTGTTGAGAAATATGCAAAAGAAGGCTCGCCTGTTGAATTTCCATATACTGTTAAGGGTATGGATCTTGCGTTTTCAGGTCTGATGTCTGCGGCAAAGGAGTCAAAAGCTTCTCTGGAGGATACCTGTGCCGGCTTTCAGGAGACAGCCTTTGCTATGTGTGTTGAGGTGACAGAGAGAGCCCTTGCACATTCAGGCAAGGATGAGGTGCTTTTAGTCGGCGGAGTCGGTGCAAATTCCCGCCTACAGGAGATGCTAAAATCCATGTGTGAGGAGAGAGGGACTGAGTTTTTTGTCCCTGAGAGGAAATATATCGGCGACAACGGGGCAATGATAGCATATACGGGAAAAATTATGCTTGAGGCAGGCCAGATTCTGCCCGTGTCCGAGTCGGTTGTCAATCCCTCATACCGTTCTGATGATGTAGAAGTTCTCTGGAGAAAGGATACCGGAGACATTTCCTACGGAAAGGCAAATCTTATTGAAAATGGTTCTGCAAGGGGGGCTGAAGCGGTCTTAACAGTCTGCGGCGATAATGTTATAAAAAAGCGTCTTTCAAAGGGTTATCGGAATTCTGCACTTGACAGGCGGCTCATTGCGGAAAGAACCCGTGCAGAAGCCCGCCTCATATCACTGGCACGAAGAAGCGGTGTTTTAACACCCATAATAAGGGATGTTACGCCTGATTCGATTGTGATGGAGAATGTCGCAGGCGATATGCTA
>JAQUUA010000009.1 GCA_028694055.1 Candidatus Methanomethylophilaceae archaeon
GCACAGGACGTTCAGGATGCTGGCGGTTATCAAACCAGCGATCAGGGATATGCCCAGCATCAAGGGCAAACCAGGGCTGCTGGCCCCGCTTATGATGGCCAGCCAATGTGCCGCCAGCCCCAGCATCATGAAGACCGGGATGGACAGCATGTAGACGATGAGGAAGTTTGCCCCTGCCATCCGGCTCGGGAAACGGTCCGGTTGTAATGTACCCATATGGATCATGGACGATAGGCGTGAGGTCAGGATTCCGCTCAGGGCGTTGCCTTCGTTGAGGAAGGCGGGAAGGAGTATGAGCAGGGCGGCGGAGGTTATCAGAGTCTCAACTTGACTATCAATGACTAAACCAGCCATCAGTCCTGGTATCAAGCATATCAGCAGGATGGGTGAGGAGTGTTTGACGATGCGTTTCGCTTCATCATAGGTCCTCTTGTCACTCTTTCGAAGCAGGACACGTAGGAAAAGAACGACAGCGATAAGGGTGAGAACAAAGAAGGCACCGTCGATCACCCAGAGGGGCGAGTGGAGCACCATCCATGCAGCCAGGAAGATCATGGGCAGGGTGATGAGGTCACCAGCGGCCGCCATGAGGGGTGAGCTGATGTTGTCGATGTCCCATTCCCTTTTGAAACCCTCTCTGGCCATCAAGACGTTCAGGAGTAAAAGCATGAAGCTGGCCATCATGCCGCCGACGATGGAGATGAACACGAACTGTGACAAGGTGATGCTGTCGCTGCCCATGGCCAAGAGGAGGCCGCGAGCGGCCAAACCCATTGCCAGGGACATGAACAAGGAGAGCACGATGGAGGATTCGAAGTTCGCCCTCAGGACGGATCCCTTTCGAAAGGATAGCTCGAATGTTCCGATGTGCATGGACGTTCCTAGACGGCTGCCCATGGCCCCGAATATGGTGCCTCTCATCCCAATGGCAGCGTACAGGACGATCATCAATCCAGGAAGGAGGGTGAGGTAGTCGGTGAGGGAGCTGAGGAAGAGGCCAGCGGTGAGGGCCACCAGAGATGAGACAACAGTGGCAGCCAATCCCATGGAGAAGGCCTCCTTGTTCTCACCAATGAAGCGGACCGCCCCTATCTCCCGCACAGAAAATCACCTCATGTTCGTCGCCACTGTTAAGCCTCGAAGATATATATGGTTGATTGGGATAAACGATAAATATTGATACCCCCTTTGAACCAGACGACACAGCCAAATGGCTCCGTTAAAAGGTGAAGTTACCGTGAACATTGACTGTGAGTCCGATGAGGACCATTGTAGCCTCGGTTCTGTCCTCTTCTTCGTTTACAACCCGGGAGGTGCCTCCTGATGGCCGAATCCGACGACTACATCAACCTGAACAAGATTGACATGAGCTTGAAGGAGCTCCTCACTGAGATGAAGGACATCTCCGAGGTCATCGTTGACCTGGCCTACGCCGCTCTGATGTTCGACAGTGAGGACATCGCCCAAGAGGTTGAAGACCTGGAGGAGGAGATGGACGACCTGAAGTACGCCATCCGCATCAAGGCCATGATGGCGGCCCGCACCAAGGACGACGCCATGCAGCTCTCCGGCCTTCTCCAGATAGCCAATGCGGCGGAGAACATCGCCAACGCGGCTGCGGACATGGTCAGGCTGCAGGAATTCCCTTTGGAGCAGAGGCCATTCCTTTCGTTCATACTGAAGGAGTCGGAGGAGAAGATCCGTATGACCCAATTGTCATCGGACTCCGATATGGTGAACCACACCATCGGCGAGTTGGCCATCGAGTCCAACACCGGTATGCGCATCATCGCCATCAAAGGTCGTCAAGGATGGATATACGACCCTGAGCCGGACATCAAGCTGAGGGCCCACGATTCCATAATCGTCCGTGGCACCGAGGACGGTTTCCGGGAGCTGGTAAAATACACTTCTGGCAAGGAGGCCTGGGAACCGGAGGAGGTGGCCACCGATGGATGAGATGGAACGCAAGCTCTTGGAGCTCAAGAACACCTCCGAACTCATGATCGACCTGGCCTACTCGTCCGTGCTCTTCAACAACACGGAGATCGCGGAAGAGGTCATATTCCTGGACAAGAGGATGGAGGAGATCGCGGATGAGATTGAAGAGGCCATCTTATCCATGGAGCCCACCAAAGAAGTATTGGTGAAGGCCCTTGTTCTTTTGAACCTTAAGATCACCATAGAGAAGATCGGTGAATCAGCGGCATCAATCGCTGATGTCGTGATAAGGGGATTCTCCCAACATCCGGTCATAAGCATGAGCCTCATGGACTCGGAGGTCCTGACGGAGAGGGTGGAGATATCCCCCGGCTCCAGCCTCAGCGACAAAGCCCTGGGGGAGATCCGTCTGGCCAGTCGTTGCGGGATGTTCGTCATCGCTATCAAGAGGGGTCGCCGATACATCTATGGCCCTGGCAAGAACACCATCCTGCAGGAGGGCGACACCCTTCTGGCCCGAGGCCCGGAGGACGGGGCGGAAGTGTTCCGGAAATTAGCCAGCGGCAAGATGGACTACAGGGACCTGTAAGAATGAAGTGGTAGCCCCGGGCAGATTCGAACTGCCGTCGCAGGATCCAGAGTCCCGCATGATTGACCACTACACTACGGGGCTATCAGACCCCCGTAAGAAATCAAGCATTTAAAATCTTGCTATGCCCAAAGGCCCTGGACATGGCCTCAAAGTCATTTGACCAAGGCGGAGATGCGCTTGAATTCGCCCCCTTCTGCTTTGCCTAGCATCTGGAACAGGGCGGTCTCGGTGTTGCTAATCACTGCCCCGGCATCACGCATGAGCTCCAGTGCCAGCTGTCGTTTCCTAGGGTCTCGGGATGAAACGGCGTCTGCCAGAACATGTACCTTGTATCCCCGGTTACGAAGGCCCAGGCAGGTCTGGAGTATGCATATGTGGGTCTCCAATCCGCAAAGCAGCACAGTTTTGCGGCCTGAGCCCTCCAGTTCAGGTAGGAAACCCGGTTCTCGGCAACAGTCGAAATGCAGTTTTTCCACATGGCCGTCCTGTATCATCTCCCTCAAAGCCGAAGCGGTGGGCCCCAACCCCCGGCTGTACTGTTGGGTCAATAAAATCGGTACCGAGAGTGCTTGGCACCCCTCGACCATGATGGCACAACGCTGGACCAGCTCATCGCAATCCGGGATGGCAGAAAGCAGACGGTCCTGCACATCCACCACCAAGAGCAAGCAATCATCTCGGTCGAGGAAGAACCTCGAAATGTCTTCAACCTGGTCCTTGCACATCTCGGCACCCTCTGGATAAAGGGTTGAAGTGGTTTCAATCGATCAAAGGGATGACTTGATCCTCTGGAAGATATCTCGGATATCCCCTTCGCCTTCGATGTCCACCAACTTTCCCTTCTTTCGATAGTACTCGATGAGAGGGAAGGTGTTGTCCCGATAGACCTTCAGCCTCTGCCGCACGGTCTCCTCGGTGTCATCGCTACGCTGGTAAAGGGCGGAGGAGCATTTGTCGCAGACCCCTTCCTTCTGTGGGGGCTTATACAGCAGATGATAGACCGCATTGCATTGAGGGCAGGAGCGACGCTTGGTGAGTCGGGAGACCAACTCATCATCGTCCACATCCAGGTTAACGGCGGCATCCAGCTCCATGATGTCATCTAGGAACTCAGCCTGCTGCACGGTGCGCGGGAATCCATCCAGTATGAAGCCTCCCTTCAGGCCGTCGATCTTCTCCTTCATGAGGCCGATGACCAGCTCGTTGGGCACTAGACCTCCGCTGTCCATGAAAACCTTGGCCTGTTTTCCTAGCTCCGTCTGGTTGCGGACCGCCTCCCTCAAAAGGTCTCCTGTGGATAGACGTACGAAGCCCAGCTCGTCCTCCATCATCTCCGCCTGAGTGCCCTTCCCGGAACCAGGGGGGCCCAGCAGCACGATCTTCTTATCCATATTGGTCTGTAAGTCCTTTACGTTTAAGCAATTTTTCAACACCACGTATTTCTGGTTCCCACCATATGGTTTTTAAGAACCGGTCTGATTAACCAGTAGTGATCGCGTGGAAAAGGCAGTGATGGACAGATTGCGTGAGGCGGTGGGCCCGGAGGCATGCTCCAACCGTACCGCCGACCTATACACCTATGGGTTCGATGCTTCCATACACCATCGCACCCCGGATATGGTCATTCAGCCCCGGAGCACAGACCAGGTGTCGGAAGTGATGAGGATTGCTTACCAGCACGGCATACCGGTAGTGCCGAGGGGAGGGGGCACCGGCCTCTGCGGATCCGCAGTTCCCGTTCAAGGGGGGATAGTGATGGACATGAGCCGGATGGACAGCATCCTGGAGATAAGCGTTGGCGACCTCTGTTGCGTGGTGGAGGCCGGTTGCGTCTATCAGGACCTCAACGACGCGCTCGCCCCTCATGGATTCTGGTTCCCTCCCAGCCCTGGCAGTTCCGATGCCTGCCAGATCGGAGGCATGGTGGCTGCCAACGCTTCCGGAATGAAGGCTGTGAAATACGGTGCCACCCGTGATTACGTTCTAGGACTGACCTTCGTCAAGGCCAACGGAGATGTCGTCAAAGCCGGGACCCGGACACTGAAGGACTCATCCGGTTACCAACTGGCGCGTTTGATGGTGGGGAGCGAGGGAACATTGGGAATCATAACCGATGTGACGTTGAAGATCGCTGCCCGACCCAAGACCTCGGCCATGGTGCTGGCGGCTTTCCCCGACCCGGAAGCGGCCGGACGATGCGTGTCGGCCATCATCGCCAAGCCACTCATACCCTCCTCCTTGGAGCTCATGGACAGCGTCAGCATCGATGCCGTGAACAAGGCCCTCGGGAATCCGCTTCCGGACTGCAAGGCCTTGTGCATGATCGAGGTGGACGGGGAGCCGGAGATCGTGGAGAAGGAGCTGAAGATCGTGGAGGAGGTGGCCCGATCGGAAGGGGCCATCACGGTGGAGGCCACACATGACCGAAAGGCCATGAACCGTTGGAACAACAGCCGCAAGGCCATCATGACCTCCTTGGCCGCACTCAGGCCTGGATATTCATCCGTGTCGCTCGCTGACGATATGGTTCTACCGATCTCAAAGATACCCGCGGCAGTGGTGGCTTACCAGCGCATCGCTGAGAAATACGATGTCACCGTGGCCACCTATGGGCACGCTGCAGACGGGAACCTGCATACCAAGATGCTCTTGGACCCTAACGATGCTGATTCTTGGCAGAGGGGCGAGAAAGCAGTGGACGAGATATTCGAGGCCACACTGGCTTTGGGTGGAAGTGTCACCGGTGAGCATGGAGTGGGGATATCCAAGGCCCCCAATTTCCACAAGGAGAGGTCTTCAGTGATACCCACCATGGTGGAGATCAAGAAGGCCATGGACCCCAAGAACATCCTCAACCCTGGGAAGTTGGACCAGTGGGAGGGCAGCATACTGCGTATGCTCCGTTACCCTTGTTCAGAATATCAAGACTAGATGATGCCGTAGATTGTCAGCAGCATCAACCCTCCGGATGCCGCCAGGACGAGATAGGCCACGGGATTCCAGGAGAATATCTTGGATCCATCCAAAGGATGGACTGGTATGAGGTTGAACAGACCCAGGAACACATTGATGTTCGCCAGAAGCAGTAGCACATAGGCCAACACGCCACTCCCCACCATCCACGTGGCCAGCAAGGAAATGGCACCAAACACGATGTTTGTGGCCGGGCCAGCGGCGCTGATGAGGCCGTTCTGCTCCTCTGTTATCCTTCCTTGGATATAGACTGCTCCAGGGGCCGCGAAGAGGAATCCTAGCATGGAAAACACCAAGGCCATCATGAGGCCGCTGGGGAACATGCGGAACTCTGCCCAGGCCCCGTACCTTTGGGCCATGAACTTGTGCGCCAGTTCATGCAGCATGAATCCGCTGAGCACCAATAGGAAGGATATGAGCAGGTAGGCCAGGTAGTTCAATGCCGTCACGTTGACTATCGCTGGCCCCCGGAACAGTATGAAAGAGAACGCCAAGGTGAGGACGCCCACGGCGATGGATATCTCCCTCTTCTCCTGGTCGCTGAACCTCATGCGCCCATAATTAGGGTTGACGTTGATGGCGCGGTCTAACGGGTCGTAGATGCTTATCCCCTCTCGCGACCCAACTCGTGTTGCGCCTATTTTATGGTAACGGCCGAGGTTCTGCATCAGCGCTAAATATGTGAACGGTAATCGAATCGCATGGCAGCCAACCGGGCTCATGGGAAGGAGATTCTGCATTGGTGCGATGATTGTGGAACCCTGATTCTGGGCCGGGCCTGCGACAGGTGCAAAACCCCGGGTAGAGAGTTCGAGGTCAACAGCCCTGGAGACATCCGCCCGGGTATGGATGGGACCCGCCGCCTTCTCATGGAGATCTTCCAAGATTGTTTCGGCACCAACCATCCATTCCAGGACCAGATGTTCTTCTTGAACAAGGTCGCCGGCGAGGATAGGACGGACGAGGTGGTGGTTGCCGGGGCGGTAATCGGTGTCCTACGTTTCGATCTCACGACCCGAAGGCATGCATTCGATCTTCGTCTCCCTGGTGCCCTGTTGATGAAGGATGTCGCTCACAAGAACATCATATCCATAAATGCCACCGGTCATCTCAAAGGCAAGAGTTTGAGCGGCGACAAGGTCGTGGATGCCGTGGGGCCGTTCAACGCTGGTGACCCGGTCATTGTCCGCTCCGGATCCAAATGGGGTGCGGGGGTGGCCCTCTGCGACCATGAGTCCATAAATCCGGAATCCAAGGCCGTGAGGGTCAAGGACCTGGCCCGTGCCGGTACGACCCCAGCTCTGCCGGCCTCGGACCGGAATGTTTTCGTGGAAGCCAATCGACGCTGGTGGAAGGAATTGGAAAACAACGCTGTCAGCGACATCCGTTCCTTCCTGCGCCGTAACGACCGACCCCTCTCGGTCTCCTTCTCAGGAGGGAAGGATTCCCTTGCCGCCCTTGGTGTCACCATGCGGGCGGCCAAGGATTTCGAGCTCATTTTCATAGACACCGGTCTGGAATTCCCTGAGACCGTCGAATATGTGAAGCGTTTTGCATCTCACCATAATTTGGTCCTTAACATCGCTGATGCCGGAAACGCTTTCTGGGAGCAGGTAGGGACGTTCGGGCCTCCGGCCAAGGACTTCAGATGGTGCTGTAAGGTCTGCAAGCTCGGACCGGTGACGGAGCTCATATCCCGGCGATATCCCAAGGGAACGATCACTGTGGAGGGCAATCGGATGCTGGAATCATTTGCCCGGTCCCGAGTGGGCTTCGTATCCCGCAACCCTTTCGTACCCAACCAGACCATGCTCAACCCGGTGCGGGTGTGGCGGGCAGCAGAGATATGGGGCTACATCTGGTGGAGGGGTTTGGAATACAACCCCTTGTACGACCAGGACTTCGAACGCATCGGCTGCTACCTCTGCGCCTCTTGTCTGGGCAGCGAGTGGGACCAGACCCGGACCGTCCATCCAGACCTTTTCCAGGAATGGGAGGACCATCTGCACGGATGGGCGGAGGAGAAGGGCCTGCCGGCCCAGTATGTAGACCATGGGTTCTGGCGTTGGAAGGTACTGCCTCCTAAGATGGTACGGCTGGCGGAGGACCTCGACCTCCGCACCGAGCCCAGCCGGGAGGGGGAGCTCTCCTTGAAGATGCTGAAAGGAGCATCGCCATGCGCCGCCGGCGGTTATTCCATGGAGGCGGTCTTGAGCCTGCCGCGCCAACGGGACTTCTCCTTTGCGGAGGACGCCTTGCGTACTCTGGGCAAGGTGCAGTACAGCCCGGAATTCGAGATAGCCCTCCTGCGTCATCCTAAAGGGACAGCCCGTCTTTTCGGCGGCGGCCAGATCTCTGTCACCGCTGGAAACGCCCATGATGCCGAGGAGTTGTTCGAGAACGTGGTGAAGGCCCTTCTCCGTTCCCAGATGTGCACCGAATGCGGGATCTGTGTGAAGAGCTGTCCGCAGAGATGCGTGAGGATTGAAGGCGGTATGCGCACCGATGACAGATGCAACGCCTGCGGACGCTGTATATCCTCTTGCATGGTCACCCATTACTATGACAAGTTGGGCATTTAGCCCTTAGGCATACTCTTTAAATCAGGGTGCGATAACCCCAACATGGACAACACCATGGCCCTGGCCGCCGTGATGGGGATCGCCCCGGCACTGGCCCTGATGTACTTCATATTCCGGGATTTCACCTATCCCCGCATACAAGAGCCGTTCTTCGAGGACCCAAAACTGTTCGGCCTTTTCGCTGCAGGCCTGGTTATCGGGGTGGTGCTGTTCTCCGCCTACACCTGGTTCTATCCCTGGAACTCCCTGGTGGTGGCGGTGGCTTTCGCGCTGTTGCAGGAGCTGGTGAAGATGGTCATCCTGAACCTGCGTAGATTCCAGAGAAAGCTGGATACTGCCTTCTATGGCAGCGCCTTGGGCTTGGGAATGGGGAGCACCCTGGGATTCGGCATGGTATTCTATCTCTTGGCCGTCATCGGCATACAGGAGATGTCTTGGACGGATTGGACGGTGTTGGGCATGCTCAGCCTGCACAATGTATTCCTGCAATCCTCCACCGGCCTCACCATCGGAGAAGGGGTGGTCCGCGGCTACACATGGGAGTTCTTGTCCCAGGCGGTCTTGGTCAACGTGGCCTTCCAAGGATTGATGACCTTGTTCTACATGGGTTTCCTCCCATGGTTCGTGTCCATGCCCGTGGCACTGTTGTTTGTGGTCGCTTACTTCGTGTACATGCACCGCATTCGCCTGCCGCGGCTGGTTCGTCAAGCTATAAAGGAGTACAACCTCTCTCAAAAAGAGTACTTGACAAAACGTAAATAGCCGTCAGGTGAATGACTAGCATATGGCGGCGGGAACGTACATCAAAGCACTGGTCCTGTTAGTGGTCTCACTCATGGTCTTCGGTTTCGCCTCCAGCACCATGGTGCATAATCAGATCTGGGATGGTGTCAGGACCGTCCTGGGCGAGTTTGGAGTTGATGGTGATGACGGCGACGGAGGAGGGAGCACTTTCTACGAGTATCCCAGTTCTGTCAGCTACAACCTCACCCAGACGATGACTGTGCAGCATGATGGCACAGTCTATAATTTCAGCCTTAATTCCCCTATTCCAACCAACTCTTGGAACACACAAACCGTCCAGACTGTAAATGGGTGGGGATTAGTGGATTCAACAGGGTTTGGGATGGACGATTCAATCCGGCCGGGATGGAGAAAATATACTTACAATACTTCAGTTCCTAGCCCTTTTTCATTTGATATTTACTATAATTTCCAATCGAATTTTACCAAATGGGATCTCACTCCGTCCATGTCAGGGACTGTGGATGATATACCATCATGGTACAATGATACCTATGTGAAGGATCAAGAGTGGGTTATTAACAACAATACTGTGGGCATTAATCGAAGTCAAGCTTCTGGTGCTGTCTCAGATGCGATTGGAGAAGACGAAGAAAACGTTCTTCTTATACTACATGAAGCCTATATGTGGGTTGTCTCCAATATAGACTATAACACTACTGGGGGCGACCTGAAGAACGTCAGCACGACTATCCAGGAGGAGAAGGGCGATTGCGACGACATGTCTACGCTATTGATTTCAATGGTCCGGTCAAAAGGGGTTCCCGCATGGTTAGAACAGGGGATATTGTACAATCAATCTAGTAATGGTTGGGAGCACCATGCATGGGTTCAAGCATACGTTCCTTTAGCAAACGGCAGTTATGTGAATATTACAATCGATCCAACCAACAAGCAGTTTGCTCTCTTCACGCCAGATAAATTGATTGTTTATACAGATTTGACTGGAGATGGTGATTTGATGGGTGAATATTACAACTTTATGTTATTCCATGGGTCTGATGGTGTCGTAGTTTCCACGGGGATAAGCTTCACAACCACGAATCGTGTCCCAATAGGGTCTATCCAAGTCCCGAGCAATCACAGCACCTGGTAACGGCCCGGAGACGTCTCAAGAACTATAACATGATCGACCATCAACCTGAGGTACGCTTCGCCCTTGCCCGGGACGACCCTTTCCACATCTTCGACTGTGAACGTGCCTAAGATTTCACTGAGCCCGGAGGCTATGACAAATAATCTTTCCTCCGGATCGCGCTCAGATTTGATCCTGTCTTGCATAGCAATCCAGGGGTCTCGGCATTCCTCTTCTTTCACCGGGGGCGAGAAATCGCTCATGGCGTTGATGAAGGCCTTGATCTCCCGGACATCAGGGCTCTGAAAATGAATGAGGGCTTTGCGCACCTCAATGACCCGACCGCAACGGGGACAGGTGGATTTCTGGGAAGAAAGCTTGATTCCCCGGGGCTTTCGGCACCCGGGGCAGACCACCACTGCGAACATCAGTAGTCTAGGAAGACCAGGCAAGCGAGGCAGGTTCCGTAGTGATCCATGGGGATCTGGAGCTCCTCCACAACGTATTGGACGGGCTCGAACTCCATGCCTCTGAGCTTGGCCATCTCGTTCATCTTCCACTCCAGGACCTCGATCAAAGACTCTTTGGAGCCGTGGAGATGTCCCTCGGCCACATACCCACCCCTGCCGTCCTTGCGGAAGGCGTAGGCGATTCCCGCAGAGATCATCTCACCCTCGGAGCCCCTCATCTGAGCCAGGACACAGTGGGTTATGCTTCCCATGGGGAGGTCGCGGGCAGGCACCTGCACAGCGCCATCAGGGATGACGGAGGAGACGGAGAGCATGTTCTGCTCGCCAACACCGGCCTGGATCAGGGCTTTGTCGAATGCGTTGAGGTCAGAAACCTCGCTTACGGCTGCTCCGGAAGAGACGAAGAACTTCTTCGGGACTAACTGCATAACGGAGATGTAAATTCACTCTGAATTTAACCTTTACCCTCTAAAAATGTTTTTATCCTCTAATGCCAGAATCGGGGCATATTGCCATGATAATGGAAAGAGTGATCATCCATACAGGTAGGAATTGTCCGCCGGTTCGTTGCTGGGCGGAGGGGCTATACCTTGGACCGCTTCCTTCATTTTGGACTCGATCTCCTCCGCTTCCTTCAACAAGGGCTCTATGTCCAATTTCAGCTCAGGGAGCATCCTCTTGATGGGTTCCAGGAGCATGGCCGCACCGCGGGCATCGGGGATGTCCGCCCTCGCTGGACCCAATAATGTGATGACATCTATGCCTGCCGCCGCAGCCTCATAGAGAATGATGCCGGATAGTCCACGGACCATGCCTTCGTTGAGAGGCTCGATGTCGTACTTGCCGATCTTCTCTCGCATAGCTTCTGTGCTGCCGATCCCGAAAATCGGGGTCTTCTCAACATCGGGGACAGCGATGCCCTCCATTGTGAGTATGGTCTTGACATCGTTCTCCTGGCACCAGTCCAATATCAGTTTGGCCATGGGGTGGTGCATCTCCATCTTGGGCATGAATTCAGCTGTGATGACGATGAGATGCTCGCAATCCTCGCCGTCGTCATCACAGACGCGGTCGCCAGCATAGATGCGGACCGGAGGCATGGGGAAACCATTCTGAACCAAGGAATAGGGAGGGAAGTCCGGGGAGCTTATTCCCGCTATACGTTTCAGGTCCATTGTACGGACTATGAAATTGGTGGCGATGGAGCTCACCAGGCCCAGGCTGGGGAAGCCCACGATGGCGAGCGCGTTCTTGAACTTTATCTTCTCATATTCGTGTATATACAGTGCCTCGACCATTTCGATTGCCTCTACTTTCAGTAAATGCATACACTCTTTTAATTGATTGTACAATCCGGACTGCGTGAATGAAGAATCCATCAGCATGGACAGGACCGCTGCCGGCATTCCGGTGGTCGTGGACCGGTTGTCCAAAGCCAGAATATCTGGTTACTTAGTCTGCTTCCACACTGGCTCTCGGGATGAGTCACCCTCTCAATATGGCATATCACATCTACTTGAACACGTGGTCTTCCGTGGAACCGATAGCCGGAGTTCCTTGGACATCTCCCGAACAGTGGAGTCTGCCGGTGGCCAATTGAATGCTTTCACATCCAAGGAGATGACCGCCTACTACGGGGTGACGCTGGACCGCACCGCGGATGTGGCCCAGGAGCTGGTGGCTGATGTATGTCTCCATCCTCGGCTTCTGCAGGAGGACATCGACACCGAGAAGAAGATCGTCCTGCAGGAGATAAGCATGTGGGAGAACGACCCAGAATCGTACATCCATAAATTGTTCTCCGAGACCCTATGGTCCGGCCACGCCCTATCCCAGAACGAGGCCGGGGAGGAGGAAGTGGTCATGGGCATGAACGAATCTGACCTGCGTTCCTATTTCCAGGAGAGGTACCGAGTGCCGAACATCAGCATCTTCGCCTGCGGCAACGTTGACGAGAGGCAGGTCAAGGCCTGGGCCACGGAGAACTTCGATCCCGTAGGAGGAGGAAAAAGGATGGACAGGGAAGCTCCCCGAAGCAACGGCGAGCATTTCCGTATATTCCCTAGAGAAGGGGACCACAGTTATGTGGCCATGGGTTTCCCTGCTTATGATTCCCGTCATCCAGGGCGTACCGCCCTCCGGTTGCTCAATACCATCATGGGCGGTGGTATGAGCTCTAGGCTGTTCCAGAAGGTCAGAGAGGAGAAGGGCCTGGTTTATTCCGTTTACAACAGCAGTGACCAATACAGCGACGCCGGCAACCTGGGCACATTCTTCTCCACCACGGATGAGAACGTCGTGGAGGCCATGGGAATCGTGGCCCGGGAATATCGTCTACTCAAAGAAGAAGGACTTCACCACGATGAGCTGCAGAGAGCCAAGAATCTCATCGGTGGAAGCATGGCGAAAAGCATGGAGTCCACATCCTCCCGTCTATACCGGATCACCCGGGACTACACTTTGAGGGGGAAGGTACGCACCTTCGATGAGGAGATGGATGCTTTGGAAGCCATCAGCGAGGAGGATGTGATGCGGGTGGCGGAGGAACTCCTCCATTCCGCCCATCTCACCACCGTGGTCTACGGAAAAGAGAGCGAAGCACTGCAGAGGCTGCAGGGGAGCTTGGAGATCTAGGCCATCTCATCTATCAGCCGCAGGACCGTGGCCAAGGCCTCTGGTGCCGCTGAACGCACGGCGGAGGTCATCTCCTCGGAGACGGTAAGGAGGTCCTCGACCTCGATGGCCACGAACCGCACCTGCTCCGGCATCCTCTCTGGCTCCAGCTGTCTGCCAAGATGCATGGCCGTGGGCAGGTTCATTTCATGCGCCGAGGATGGGGAGATGGTGTGCTGGAAGTCATCCGGATCCATGACGGTTATGGTGCCCGGTAGACATCGGAAGGTCTGGATGGCATCGACGATGATCACTTTCCGGTGGTCCATGACCATGGGTATGATGTCCAGGCCGCCTATGGCCTCCTGCTGAGTGATAACATTTGGAAGACGCATGGCTTCCAACTCCTCCACCACCTTGAGTCCTATGGCGTCGTCACTCATGATAGGGCTCCCGAGGCCGATCACCAGGATGCGGTCTTCCATGCTATCAATCCGTTCCCGGAGGGGCGTTAGGGGCATCGGCCTCTATCAGTGGCTCTGGCTCTAGCGGCGGCGTCTCAATTGCTGGCTCCACATCAACGAACATGTGAGCCCGTCCTACAAGCTTCTTCAACGGCAGGACCATGGAGACCCCGTTGCCTGGTTTGTCCAGCTCCACCGCTTCGGCGATAGCCATCAGGATAACATCCTCGTTGTCCGAACGAACCGCGGTCAGGAGTATCTCCTTCTCCGGTTCTATGCGCATGCCCAGCAAGGTTTTCTGCTCATGTATTCCCACGCCACGGCCATACATTATGGTGCCACCGCGGGCGCCAGCGTTCATGGAAGCCTCCAGAGCCTTCTCGGCCCAACCCTTCTTCACCACGGTGATGATCAGGTCGACATCGGTTTCGTAGTTCATTTCTGCTCACTCTCCTCGCTCTTGATTCTGATGATAACTCCTAATCCGGTTATGAAAATTATGGGAGCCAAAGCAATCAGGGCGATAATCCCGAACCCATCCAATAACGGGTCCGCACCCGGTTTGGCCTCTGCCAACCCGGTCATCATGGCCATCAGCAACGACACTGCCATAGGTCCGGTGGCCACACCACCGGCGTCGAAGGCCACGGACACGAAATCCCGGTCGCAGAAGATCATGAGGACCATGGCCAAGAGGTATCCGGATATGATTATGGAATGGAAGTCGAGGCTATAGACCACCTTGGCCATACCCAATGCAACGAATGCACCCACCCCTAACGACAGTGTGAGGAGAAGCAGACGAGCATTCATGAAACCGGTGGAGTGTTGCTCAACCTGATATGTGAGGACACGTACCGCCGGCTCAGCGAAAGTGGCCATGAAACCGATCAGGAACCCAAAGCCGACAATTACCAAGGGGTCCAGATTCTCCATCATGTACTCCCCAATCATGGTGGAAATTGGCATGAATCCGGTATAGACCGCATATAGAAATATAATCATCCCTAGTCCTGCCACCAACAGTCCCGTGATAATCCGCTTCAAGCGATTCCAGGGGAATTTCAGGAATAGGGTTTGGAAAATCAGAAAGAAAACTATCAGTGGAAGCAGGGCGGTGACCACCTCGACTATGACATCTAGAATGCCACTGTCTGCGTTCATCCCAATAGCACCCCCAGTAGCATCATGGTGAGTATGGGGCCGATGGATGCCAGTCCAATGAGTCCGAAACTATCTGATATGGATTTCCGGTTGGATAGAACGGAGGTTATCCCCGTACCTAGACTGAGGATCACCGGGACAGTCATGGGCCCGGTGGTCACCCCCCCGGAATCGAAGGAGATGGCCAAGAATTCCGCAGGAGTGAGGAACGAGAGCAGTATGATGGAAAGGTAGCCTATGCCCAGAATCCATTTGATGGGAACTCCCAACAGTATGCGTAGTATGGAGATCACTATGAAGAAAGCCACTCCTATGGCGATGACCACCACCAGAATATTGTTGTCCAAGGACCCTCCTGAGACATTGTCAAAGAGGTTCGCCAGAACACGAACGTCTGGTTCTGCCATGGTCACCAAGAGGCTGAGCAGGAATGCCACCCCCAAAATGAAGAAGAGGGAGCGGTGCTGAGGCAGCTCTGACCCAATGGACTCCCCCACCGGCAACATACCAAGCTTGACTCCCAGCAGGAACAATGTGAAACCGATAACCAGCATGATAGAGCTGCTTATGAATAGGATGATGGTTTCGGTCTCCGCACCCATAACCAAAACCAGCGTAGCAAGGATGAAGAGGATAACAGGGGTGGTTGCACCCAGGACTTCTTTGAATTCCTTCCTTACTCCCTCGAGCACAACATCCCATAGGGGGGCTCTTTGATAAGATTATCTATGCGACATTCTTCAGTATGGGAGGGTTTCGAAAATTTGTTTAAGGGTGTAACTGTTCCATGATTCGTGGAATTGGAATCCAAGGTGTCGATCTGCGTTAACGGTGTCCGGATTACGGACCGGCAGCTGCAGTCCCTAATGGCACTTAAGGAGCACGGCAGCAAAGCTTCGGCCGCTCGTTCCTTGGGCATCAGTGCACCGGTCCTGCACCGTTACCTGCAGAATTTGGAGTCATCGACTGGATTGCGATTGATTCGCAGCAGCCCCCGTGGGACGGAGATGACTGATGATGCCCGTCACATCATCAATGAGTACAACGCCATCGACAACCGTCTCCGGCACAGGGGGCGGTTCCGGGCGGCCTGCAGTCCGGTCACGGAGCATCTCATGATGGCAATCCTCTCATCCCTCCCATGGGACCTGGATCTGGTTGTCTCTGATGACGAGAACAACGTCCGTGACTTACAAGCCGGCTTGGTGGACCTGATAGTCTTGGACGACCCTCAGTTCCTCTATGACCTGGAAGACGTTGACTGGGAGGAGGTCGGCGAGACCAGCATGGTGCATGTGGACCGGGGCCCTCGTTACATGCGCTATCGTTATGGAGCACAACGCATAGCCTATCAGCATTTGGATTCGCAAGGAATCCCCTATTCCGTGGAGAGGACCACGCTGTCCTTGGATGAGCTCATGGAGGGCGGTCTGAGTTTCTTCGTCGACGAGATCCTCCTGCTCAGGAGGAACATGAGGGTACGCAGCAGCACTGACCCGGCCGCATTGCGCCATTCCATAAACGCTGTGTATAGACAGGAGTCTGAACAGGGTGCCGCTATCGTTCGCTCCTTGCGCTCCAGGTTATGAAGGCATAGTATTACTATTAAAGGTAATACAACGGTGTTAATTATCGAACGGTTATATAGAAAGAACTAGTTTTCAGTTCGATTATCATGACGGCTCAACCGAACAATGATTTTGTACAAGAGGTCGTGGCCCGCGGAGGGGACTCCGTAACCATGTGCTTCCAGTGCGGGACCTGCACTGCTAGCTGCCCCTCCGGGAGGCAGACCTCATTCCGGACCAGGAAACTGGTCAGGATGGCCCAGCTGGGTCTGAAGGACGAGGTGCTCAACTCCCAGGAGCTGTGGTACTGCACCACCTGCTACACCTGCACCGAGAGATGTCCCCGCAACGTCGCCATCGTGGACATCATCATCGCCATGAGGAACATGGCTGTGGCCGAGGGCAAGATGTTCGACGGTCACAGGAAGACCGCCCAGTCCTTCGTCAAGAACGGTCACACCGTCCCTATCAGTGCCGAGGTCAAGGCTCAGAGGAAGGCCATGGGTCTGCCTGAGGTGCCCCCCACCGTGCTGGCGAACGAGAAGGCCATGGCCGACTTCGACAAGATCCTGAAGGCCACTGGTTTCAAGAAGACTATAGGTGAGTAAAATGGCTAAGTACGCATTCTTCCTGGGTTGCATCGCTCCGTTGAGGTACCCCGGCATCGAGAAGTCCACCCGTGTGGTGGCCGAGGCCATGGGCATCGAGCTCGTGGACCTGACTGATGCTAGCTGCTGCCCCGCCCCCGGTGTCATCCGGGCTTTCGACAAGAAGACCTGGCTGGCCGCAGCCGCCAGGAACCTGGCTCTGGCCGAGAAGGCCGGACTGGACATCCTGACCATCTGCAACGGTTGCTACGGTTCCCTCTTCGATGCCGCTCACGAGCTGCACGCCGATAAGAACCTCCTGAAAGAGGTCAACGAGATCCTGAAAGAGGTCGGACTGAAGTACAGTGGCAAGACCAACGTCCGCCACTTCGCCGAGGTCCTCTACAACGACGTGGGTGTGGAGAACATCAAAGCGAAGATCACCAACCCGGTCGGATACCGCGTGGCCACCTTCTACGGCTGCCACTTCCTGAAGCCCAGCGACATCAAGCAGCTGGACGACCCGGAGAACCCCAAGATGCTGGACGACCTGGTGGAGGCCACTGGAGCAGTCAGCCTGTACCGCAAGGACAAGATGATGTGCTGCGGCGCTGGTGGAGGACTCAGGTCCCAGTTCGGTGACTCCGCCATGAAGTTCACCGAGGAGAACCTCAAGAACATGGTGGATGCCGGCTCCGAGATGATCGTGGACATCTGTCCGTTCTGCCACCTGCAGTTCGACCGTGCCCAGGCAGACCTGAAGGGATACGCCCTGCCGGTCCTGCACCTTTCCCAGCTCTACGGCATCGCCTTGGGCATGGACCGGAAGGAACTCGGCCTGGATGCGCACGTCACCCCTGTTAAGCTGTAAGGCGATACAGGGTCGACAAACTCCTTAACTTATCTCATTTTTCTATGTCTGGATTGATAAAGCGCCATGGCCGGCCGCTGGAAAACCTTTTAATATGAACACATAATCACCAAGTTGCTTGAGATGGAGGATCTCGATGGCTGGTAAAAAAGTTAAAGGTGGCTCCCGTAAAATCAGGGACAAGTGGAAGGCAAAGGAATGGTACAAGATTCATGCTCCCCGCATGTTTAACGAAGTTGAGATCGGGGAGACTCCTAGCGCCGATGCCGCTTGGCTTCTGGGAAGAACCACCGAGGTCACCGTACATGACCTGACCGGTGACTTCTCCAAGATGCATATCAAGCTCAAATTCAAGGTCGACGAGGTCTCTGGCATGGACGCCAAGACGGTGTTCACTGGCATGGATCTCACCAGCGATTACGTCAGGAGACTGACCCGCAGGAAGAAGACCAAGACCGACCACGTCGTGGACGTGGAGACCAAGGACGGCTATGTGGTGCGCGTGAAGCCCATGAGCATAGCCGACAAGAGGATCCAATCCTCCCAGGAGGCCGCTATGCGTGCCATAATGGAGGAGGCCCTCAAGAGCATGGGATCCGAGCAGACCATCTCCGAGCTGGTGAAGTCGGTCATATCCGGCGACATGGCCAAGGAGATATCCCGTGCCTGCCGCATCATCATCCCGGTGAAGCGCATCGAGATCCGCAAGGCAGAGATCCTCAGCTTCGGCGAGGGTGTCCCCGAGCCCATCGAGGAGCCGCAGCCGGAAGCCCCGGAAGCGGAAGAGGAACCGGAGGAGTCCGAGGCCGAGGAACCGGCTGAGGAGACCTCCGAGGAAGAGGAACAGTAGGTCCTCTCCATCAAGCAAGAAACCCCTTAAAATGCCGGGGTGGCTCAGCCTGGTGGAGCGTCGGACTCATAGGGTTCAGGTTCACAAGACCTCTTCCAGGGAAATCCGAAGGTCACGGGTTCGAACCCCGTCCCCGGCACTCCCTTCTCTTCACTTATTCCTTCGGAATTTCTTGACTCAACCACGCCTCCATGGTGCTGGCAATCTTTGAAATATCCCCACGGCCTTGGTACGCCGATAAGATGAGAGTCATCATTTATACTGGCAAGGGAGGAGTTGGCAAGACGTCCATCGCTGCCGCTACCGCATTGAGGACTGCGAAGCTGGGCCACCGCACCATCGTCATGAGCACAGACTCCGCTCATTCTCTGGGTGACTCTTTGGAAGTGCCCCTAAGCGGTGACATCCAGAACATCGCTCCTAATCTGGATGCCATAGAGATTGATGTTTTGAAGGAGATGGAGACCCGTTGGAAGGAGATAGAGGAGTATCTCAGCTCCTTCATGCGTTCCCAGGGATTGGAAGGCATCACTGCCAAGGAGATGGCCATCTTGCCAGGCATGGAGCTGATGTCTGCATTGTTCTACATATGGGATTTCGACCGCAATGACAGCTACGATGTGGTCATAATGGATACTGCACCCACTGCCGAGACCCTTCGTCTACTGAGTTTCCCTGACGTTTCACAATGGTACATGGATCGTCTCAGCAAGTTATTGAAGAGAATTCTGAAATTAGCTCGTTTCGCCATGGGTCGGATGTCCGACATCCCTCTTCCTGATGCCGACTTCGTGGACAGCATGGAAATGATTGGCGACCGCATGATGAACGTCAGGGAGATCCTTCAGGACATGGAAAGGACCTCTATTCGTTTGGTGATCAACCCAGAGAAGATGGTCATAAATGAGACCAAGCGTACCTACACCTATATGTCCCTCTACGGCCTCAACGTGGAGGCCCTGATGGTGAACCGTATCCTTCCCCAAGATGATGCCAGTATGTGTTATTTCCAGGAGAAGATGCCGGAGCAGGAAGGCTATATGAAGACCATCACGGAGTGTTTCTATCCCCTGAAATTCTACTACTCCAACCAGATGCCCACGGAGATGTTGGGCGTGGAGAGGCTGGAGGTCCTGGCGGATATGCTGTTTGCAGATGAGGACCCCATTACGAATCATTCCAAGGAGAAGCCGATGGAGTTCAAGCAGGAGGGGGACATGGACGTGATGTCCCTGCGCCTTCCCTTCTCCCAGAAGTCCGATGTGCAACTATTCCGTAAGAGCAAGGAGAATCTCATAGTGCAGGTGGGAAGCCACAAACGGAACATCACCTTGCCGTTGACCCTCACCCACTCCAAGGTGGTATCCGCCGAGCTGGAAGGGGAACGCCTCTTGATAAGGTTTAAGAGAACAGAGGATAATGGTATCTGACATGAGCGAAGATAAGCAGGGGAACGACGATCGGCACCGGGAACAGGAAATGAAGGATATGGCCAAGCAGATGCTGGCCGCTTTCACTAACCGTGAAACCCAAAGGCACTTCATACGTGCAGGCATGGAGATGATGATGGGCTTCGATGCCCTCCTTCGCAGCATGCCCATGACGGATGACATGAAGGCGGTCATGGACAAGGCCACGGAGTACGCCACATTCGTCATCAAGGAGATCTGCTCCGTCAACCCCAACTGCAGCTGCCGCAACCATAAGAGCGACGATCTGGAAAAGATCGACCTCGATTGAGGAAGCGCATGGATGACGAGATGGGGGCAGTGGCGGTAAGGGCTGCCCGCACCGCCGTCAACGCCTATGTGAACCGGAAGGAGGTCTCATTCCCCTTCCCTGCCACTTTCAATCGTATGGGAGGGGCTTTCGTGACCCTCCGTCGACACCCTTCTCGGGATCTGAGGGGATGCATCGGCTACCCTGAACCAGTGATGCCTCTCAAGGATTCCATTTGGGATGCCGCCCAGGCCGCCTGCCGTGATCCCAGGTTCCATCCCTTGTCCAGGAATGAGTTGGACACGGTCACAGTGGAGGTGACCATTTTGACACCTCCCGAACCGTTGCAGGTAAATACCCGCACGGAGCTCCCTCAAGCTATCCAAGTCGGCGTGGATGGGCTGATGATACAGAAAGGCCCTCATCGTGGGCTGCTCCTTCCTCAGGTGCCGGTGGAATGGGGATGGGACGCCGAGACGTTCCTGGACAACCTCTGTCTCAAAGCAGGGTTGGCTCCTGGTAGCTGGAGACAGGACTCTGTCCGTCTCTGGCGTTTCCAAGGTTCAATATTCTCGGAGCAGGAGCCGAACGGCAGCATAACGAAGACAGGATAGGTTGGCATGGAACTGGTTGTAGAGGGGCGGTACTACCGCCATGGCGAGCTCAGGCAAGGATGTATAGGCATAGAAGAGGGGCGCATCGTTGCTCTGGATAGGATACTGAAAGGGGAGATGCATATCGACCTAGGGTCTAGAATCATCCTTCCCGGGAGCATCGACCCCCATGTGCATTTCCGAGATCCCGGAATGACGGAGAAGGAGGACTTCCTCAGTGGCTCTACTGCAGCTCTGTACGCCGGGGTCACCACGGTGCTGGATATGCCGAACACCAAGCCTCCGGTCAAAGATCGGGAAGGGCTCATGGATAAGAAAAGGGTGATCCGTGGTCGTAGTTTCGTAGATTATGGGTTGTTCGCGGCTTTGACCCCTGGTTGTGACATCCCCTCTATGGCTGCAGAGGTGGCAGGGTTCAAACTCTTCATGGGCTCCACCACCGGAAAGATCCTGGTGGATGATGACCGCGAGATCGCCCGTCTGCTTCCGCAGGTGTTCAATGCGGGGAAGGTGGTGAGCGTCCACGCTGAAGACGAGTCCATGATGGGCAGCAATGTGGAGAGAGATCCTATGGATCATCTCCGTAACCGTCCATTGGAGGGCGAGCTGAACGCCATCCGCAGGTTGTCACCATTTCGAGGACAGGACGTTAACATCTGTCATGTCAGCTCCGCACAATCTATGGAGATGGCGCATTCTCTGGGTTTCAGTACCGAGGTCACCGCCCATCATCTCTTCCTGCATGCCGGTATGGTTTTGGGTCCCCGCGGCAAGGTGAACCCGCCATTGCGAGAGAAAAAGGCTCAGGAAGACCTTCTGGACGCTTTCATGGACGGCAAGGCGGACATGATAGGGAGCGACCATGCCCCACATACTTTGACGGACAAGGAACAGGAATTCCACAGCTGTCCATCCGGGATCCCTGGAGTGGGCACCACTGTGCCTATGCTTATGGCCATGGTCAAGAGGGGCCATCTCAGCTTAGGAGAACTTGTGCGCATGGCGTGTGAGAACCCAGCGAAACGGTTCGGTCTCAAGAAAGGAGTCATCGAGGTCGGTTACGATGCCGATCTTGTCTCCTTCGACGGTAGAAGGATGCGGGAGGTAGATGCCAAGCGTCTACCGGGAAAATCCGGCTGGACGCCATTCCAGGGCCGTGAGGCCCTATTTGCCGATACCATTATACTGGGAGGCGAGTTGCAGTTGAGGAAAGGGGAGCTCTGCGGAGAGCCCGTTGGGAGGGATGTCTTCCATGCATGAATTCGATATCGATTACTCAGAACTGATGGGCTGGAAGATGGAATGCATCCCTGAGTGTGGGCTCTGTTGTCTGTGTCAGGCGGAGGTCCTGCCGTTGGAGAGGCAGTTCTTCCGTCAGAACCATCCCCGGCAATTGGTGAAGAAGGACCACCCCCATAACCATCTGGCTCTGGCCCTGAAGAAGGGAAAAGGGTCTTGTGTGTTCCTTCAGGATCGGCGATGCAGCATCTATCATGACCGGCCGGCTTTCTGCCGCCAATTCCCTTTCCATTTCCATGTGGGAGAGAGAGTGAAGGTGGAGCTGGATCTATCCTGCCGAGGTCTATGGACTGGTCAGGGGCAGGAGGCCATCATGGAGGCCAAGGAGCTGGCCACAACGGCGAACGACCGTTTGGCCAGAGCATTGAAACAGTCTGTTCCGGTGTATCGGGAGTTCCACGAGAATTGTCACAGCGCCGGGGTTTACGCCGATCCCGTCAATCTAAGGGCGCAGACCGCTGAGCGTCTGGATCGCTTCACAGACCTCGGATTCCTAGGCCAGCTGATGTTGGCCTCCTATGATGATCCAGAGATGGACCTCCGGGAGATGGACGACAAGGAGTTCCGCTACGACTACCAGGAGTTGGAAGAGGCCGCCCGAGAGGCGGCCCTAGGGTCTATGGCATCCCAGGACCCAGTGAACATACCGGTTTACTGCGACGGCAAATGGAGTTGGAACCTCTTCATGGCCCATAAGGATGGCATAGATTGGAAAGTGCTCACAGACGAAGGAGACCTGCAGCATCGTGGATTCGTGGAGTCCTCCCAAGTGGGGCTCCTGCCTCTCCGTCCAGAAGGGGAGGCCTTGCTGCGGCGATATGTAGGTATTCTGAACCAGAGGGACAGCTTCCTCGGCAATGTCTATCACTTGGTGGACAACTTCGGCTATGAGGACCACGTCTCAAATGTATACTTCGGCTCCTTGTCCGTGACGGTTGTGGACCTCATATGGAGGGCTTCCATGCTGTCACACTTCTTCGGCCATGAATTGGGCCAGGAAGGGGTCCGGGAAGCGATAATATTTTATGATATGGACCGGCTTGACGCCCCCAGCATAGGTGCATTCGTATGAGCGGGAAGAACTCCGGTATGACCATTGGTCAATTGGTAGGCAACGATACCTTCAAATACTCATCCAGTAATCGGCCAAATGGTGACCAAGCGATGAAAAAACCCCTGACTGTCCTGAACCAGTCGATCAACAACTCTGTGATCGTGGAATTGAAGGGCAAGAGGGAGTACCGCGGTGTCTTGGATGGATACGACCCGCACATGAACTTGGTTCTGAAGAACGCCGAGGAACTGGTGGCCGGAGAGTCGGTGCGCAAGCACGCCATCGCCATCGTCCGCGGTGACAACGTCATATACATTTCACCATAGGGGAGAGGATTATGAGCAAAGGTACACCTTCACAGGGCCGGCACAACAAGCACAAGACACACATCCCGTGCCGCCGATGCGGAAAGAAGTCCTACCACGTGAGGCAGAGCGTATGCGCTTCCTGTGGATACGGCGACACCAGCAAGATGAGATCCTATTCTTGGGCCAAGACCCATTAGGAAGGGGGTTCAGGTGAGCGGACCGAAGCACAGCTGCGGTGTTCTGGGGCTGGCGCTTCATGAGGATGCCGTCCAATCCGCTTACAAGGCTCTCCGTATCATACAGCACCGGGGTCAAGAGAATGCAGGCCTCTCTGTTTTCGATGGGGTCACCATCAATACCGAGAAAGGCGTAGGCCTGGTGCACGAAGTTCTCACCAATTACTCCCTGGCGCGATTGCACGGCAAGACCGTGATCGGTCATGTGCGTTATTCCACCGCCGGATCCAAATCGGAAATGAATTCTCAGCCTATCGAGGTGGAGACGAAGCACGGGGACATCGCCCTGGCTCATAACGGCGACATAACCAACGCTGAGGAGCTCCGTGACAAGTACCTGACCAAGGGTTGGGCGTTCCTCACTGATTCCGATTCTGAGATAATCATACGTCTGCTGGCGAAGCAGATCAACATCCACAACGATCCCGTCAAGGCCATACGTAACACCATGGCCGAGATTGATGGGGCCTATTCGCTCACCATACTGATTGGCGACAAGGTTTACGGTGTCCGCGACCCTTATGGGTTCCGTCCTTTATGTCTGGGGATGCTCGATAACGGTTATGTAATCGCTTCCGAGAGCGCTGCCATCGATGTTCTGCGAGGCGATTTCATCGCCGATGTGCAACCCGGTGAAGTGGTGGAGATGACAGCGGAGGGATTCCGTATCTATCCTGCCATAGTCAAGGAGAACCATGCCCACTGCATGTTCGAGTGGGTCTATTTCGCCCGACCGGACTCCATAATGGATGGTCGGGAATCCTATCATGTCCGTCGCAACATTGGCAAGATACTGGCACGTGAATGCCCGGCCAAGGCGGACGTGGTGATACCGGTCCCTGACTCCGGAAGGGCTCATGGCATAGGTTACGCCGAGGTCTCCGGAATACCTTATGAAGAAGGCTTCATGAAGAACCGGCATGTGGAGCGGACCTTCATCATGCCGGACCAGAAGAAGAGGGAGGCCGGGGTGATGCAGAAGCTCAACCCCATAAAGTCTACCATAGAGGGAAAGCGGTTGGTGGTCGTTGACGACAGCATCGTCCGTGGCACGAC
>JAQUUA010000086.1 GCA_028694055.1 Candidatus Methanomethylophilaceae archaeon
GGAGAGGGCGCGGACGCTCTTGTCCATGAGGTGCTTCACCGCCAAGGGGACGATGACCTCGTTCTGGAAGAAGCCGGAGTCCACCACATCGTAGGCGGTGGTGTACATGAGTTCCTTCACCGTGCCGTCGAAGTCGGCGCTGATGTACTGTGGCTTGTAAGCGACCTTCACGTCCCGAACAACCGTGCCGCCGTCCGGCACTATGGCGCCGGCCAATATCTTCACGAAGGTGGTCTTGCCGGTGGCGTTGGGGCCGACCACTCCCACGGACTCGCCGATGTGCACCTTGCCGCCGTCCACCTGCAGCTTGAAGGCCCCGAAGTCCTTGCTCAGGTTCTCGTACGATATCATCTCATGGGCGATCCAATCGCTGCGGGGCGGCGAGGACTCGAAGACGATGGGCTGGTCCCGGAAACGGATGTTCTCCTCCGGCAGGTAGCCGTCCAGGTAGACGTTGATGGCCGTGCGCACCTGTCGTCCCAGGGTGAACACCCCGTAGGCGCCCTCCGACCCGTAGACCACGTTGACGTTGTCCGCCAGGAAGTCCAGGATGGCCAGGTCGTGCTCGATGACCACCACCTGCCGGTCCTGGCTGAGCTTCTGGATCCACCGGGCCATGCGCAGGCGCTGATGGATGTCCAAGTAGGACGAGGGCTCGTCGAAGAAGTAGACGTCGGCGTCCTTCATCATGGTGGCGGCGATGGCCACCCGCTGCAGCTCCCCGCCGGAGAGGTCGCCCAAGGTACGGTCGATGATCTGGTCCAGCTCGAACATCTCCACCGCCTCCTGCAGGGGGATGCGCTGACCCACCTTGTCCAGGAGCTCCCGCACCGGGCCGCTGTGCACCGCCGGCAGCTTGTCCACATACTGCGGTTTCACGGCGATGCGCACATCGCCGTTGTAAACCGACTGCAGGTAGCCGTGTATCTCCGTGCCGGCGAAGTGGGCCAAGACCTCCTCTTTGCTGGGAGGGTCCTGGAAACGGCCCAGGTTGGGTACCTCCGTCCCGGACAGTATCTTGATGGCCGTTGTCTTGCCGATGCCGTTGGGGCCGAGTATCCCGGTCACCATGCCTTTCTTGGGCACCGGCAGCCGGTAGAGGCGGAAGGCGTTCTCACCGTATTGGTGCACCATCTCCTCCTTCAGCTCGTCCGACAGCCCGATGATCTTGATGGCCTCGAAGGGGCACTTATGGACGCATATGCCGCAACCGGCGCAGAGCTCCTCGGATATGATGGGCTTGCCCTTCTCCCCCAGGACTATGGCCTCCACTCCCGTCCTCACCTTGGGGCAGAAACGCAGGCACTCCTGGTTGCACTTCCGGTTCTGACAACGGTCATGGAGCAGCACGGCGATACGCATGGTTGGGCTTAATCGAAGCTCGGATATAAGTTTTGGCGATGTCGTCGCTCCTGAGGACGCAGGCCGGATGATTTCAAATAACATGTTGTCATTGCAACGGTCGTAGCATGACGCCCCGCGAACGTCAAGAAGCACCCGGGGAGGAGCCTCATAATTTCGACTGTGTCAGCCGGCTCTGCTCCCTCATCCATTGGAACATGCATGTCTACATGCGTGACCGTCTCAAAGACATGGGCATCGGTCGCGGACAGCTGCCGTTCCTCATGGTGCTCCACCAGCGCCCGGGCATCAACCAGGAGATGCTGGCCGGCCTCTTGGAGCTGGACAAGGGCACCGTGGCCCGAGGCTTGAAGAAGCTGGAATGCGCCGGAATGGTCGTGCGGGAGAAGGTGGGCCGTTCCCATGTCATATCCCTCACTGGCGCCGCAGAAGGCCGCATGAGGTCGTTGGAGGTGGTCTGGAAGGAGGCCAACTCCTTGCTTCTGGAAGGGCTCTCCGTCCAGGAGTCGGAGCAACTGGCGACCATGCTGGCCAAGGCGCACGAGAACTCACGTCGAGGTGAGGCCGACGTCTGAGGGCCAGGGCACCATCGGTGTGGAGACCCTCTTGGGGGACCCCAAGAAAGCCATCGTCAAGCTCTCCATCCCCATGATCATCGCCATGGTGTTCCAGACCGCCTACAACCTGGTGGACGCCATATGGGTTGCCGGTCTGGGGGCGGACTCCTTGGCGGCGGTCGGTTTCGCTTTCCCCATATTCTTCGCCCTCATCGGTCTGGCCAACGGCATCGGCATCGGCGGCTCATCCGCCATCGCCCGCTACATCGGCCGCCATGACCGCCGACGAGCCGAGCTGGCTGCGGAGCACGCTTTGGTGTTCGGCGTCCTGGTGGCAGTGCTCATATCCCTGCCTCTCTTCCTCTTCGCCGAGGATATCTTCATATCCATGGGCGCCGCCCACACCGCTCCATTGGCGGCGGACTACGGCCGGGTGCTCTTCGGCGGCTCCCTCATCATATTCGTCATGTCCATAATGAGCTTCCTGCTGCGTGGCGAGGGGGATGCCAAACGCTCCTCCTACATCATGGTGGCCGGCTCGGTGCTGAACATCATCCTGGACCCGGTGTTCATCTACATGCTGGACTTGGGTGTGGCCGGGGCGGCCTGGGCCACCCTGGTGTCCTTCGGCGCCGTCACATTGGTCATGCTGCATTGGTACTTCGTCCGTCGTGACACCTATGTGCGCCTGCACCTCCTGCTCTTCCGTCTGGACCGGGAGATATTCCAGGAGGTCTTCCGGGTAGGGATACCGGCCTCAGTGCAGATGATCAGCATGGCCATAATGCAGTTGGCCATGAACCTCATCATCCTCATGGTGGCGGACACGGACGGCGTGGCGGTTTACAGCACCGGTTGGAGGGTCATCTCCATGGCCATCATCCCCCTGCAAGGCATCGCTTCCGCCGTGGTGCCGGTGACGGCGGCGGCCTTCGGGGCCCACCGTTACGACAAACTGTCCGTGGCCCACCTGTTCTCCGTGCGTTTCGCCCTGAAGATCGGCTTGGTGGTGGGGGTCTTCATCCTGGTCTTCGCGCCGCAGATATCATTGCTCTTCAGCTGGTCCGAGGGTTCCGAGCACCTTGCCGGACCTATAGCCGAGCTCATCAGGATCAACGCCTTCATGGTCCCCGGCGTGGCCCTGGGGATGCTGTCCTCATCCACCTTCCAAGGCATGGGGATGGGCCTACGGGCCTTGGTGGCCACCCTCCTGCGGGCCCTGCTCCTGGTCATCACCTTCACGTATGTGCTGGGGGTGCTGCTGGGCTTCGGCCTGCAGGGCATCTGGTTCGGCCTGCTGCTGGGCAACCTGATGGGATCGGTCATCGTCTTCAGTTGGGTGCGGCTGAGCATCGCCCATCTCTGCCGCCAGAAGACCTATGTGTGACGGCCCGATAGATTAGTTCAAATACGAGGATTTTCTCAGCCTAGACATGGAGAACCGCACCGAGGGTGTGGACACCATTCTGGGGGATCCCCGCAAGGCCATCCGACGCATGACCATCCCCATGCTGGTGGCCATGACCTCCCAGACCCTTTACAACCTCATCGACGCCATATGGGTAGCGGGGCTGGGGTCGGACGCCTTGGCGGCGGTGGGCCTGGTCTTCCCCATATTCTTCATCCTCAACGGCATCGGCAACGGTCTGGGTGTGGGCGCGGCCTCCGCCATCGCCCGTCGGGTGGGCGCCGGTGACAAGGAAGGGGCGGACTCCGTGGCCGCCCAGGCCCTGGTGCTCTCCATCTTGGCCACCCTCATACTGACTCTGCCGCTGGTGCTGCTGGCGGAGGACATATTCACCGCCATGGGCGCCGGGAGCGCCACACCGCTCTGCGTGGAATATGCCCAGGTGATATTCTCAGGCACCGGCGTCATATTCATCGTCACCCTGCTGGATAGCATCCTCCGTTCCGAGGGCGATGCCAAGCGCTCCATGCGCATGATGATCATCGCCTCCGCCTTGAACATCGTCCTCGACCCCATCTTCATCTATGCCTTGGGCATGGGCGTGGGCGGTGCCGCCCTGGCCTCGGTGCTGGCTTTCGGCATCGCCGGGCTGGTGCAGGGCTACTGGTTCTTCGTGAAGAAGGACACCTTCGTGCACTTCCGTTTCCAGGGTTTCCGCTTCCGTTCCGACGAGATAAAGGACATCCTCCGGGTGGGGATACCGGCATCCTTGGAGATGACCATCCTCTCCTTCTCCTCGTTGGTGATGAACATGATCATCCTGTCCATAGGCAGCACCGACGGGGTGGCCATATACTCGTCCGGGTGGAGGGTCTTCCAGATGGCCATGATACCATTCTTCAGCATCGGCGCCGCCATGATACCGGTCTGCGGGGCGGCCTTCGGAGGCCGGCGCTACGACAAGCTGGACATCGGCTACCGCTACGGCATCAAGCTCACGGTGGGCATCATGGTCGTGTTCTCCGTGCTGCTGGCGCTCCTCGCCCCGCAGATCACCACGCTGTTCACGTACTCGGAGGGCACGGCCCACCTTCAGGATGGCATGGTGCAGTTCGTGCGCATCGGGTGCATCTTCCTCCCCTTCATAGGCGCGGCCGCCATCTCCAGCATGATGTTCCAAGCCATCGGCAAGGGTTTGCGGGCCATGGTCTCCACCCTCATAAGGAACGTCCTCTTCCTCTTGCCGCCGGTCTACCTGCTGGGCAAGAGCTACGGCATCATCGGCGTGTGGTGGGGCATGGTGCTGGGGGAGATCGCCGGTGCGCTCTTGATCCTGGCCTGGGCCCTCTGGACCTTGCGGGTGCTCATGAGGGAGGCCCCGTTGGTGCGGGCCCCGGAAGACGGGCCGGCATGAGCCCTGCCAATCATTCTTATATGTGACTTCCATATTTCCGACGATTCACCATGTCCAAGATATTCGTGGGAGTGGCCTGGCCCTATGCCAACGGGGTCATACACCTGGGCCATCTAGCCGGTTCTTTATTGCCGCCGGACATCTTCAACCGTTACCGCCGTCTGCACGGGGACGAGGTGCTCATGGTCTCCGGTTCCGACCAGCACGGTACGCCCATCACGGTGACGGCCGAGAAAGAAGGCAAAGGGCCGCAC
>JAQUUA010000087.1 GCA_028694055.1 Candidatus Methanomethylophilaceae archaeon
GGAGCGACGGTTACATGAAAGTCAGGCTGATGACCTTACTCGATTTTCCGAGAGGTGGTGCATGGCCGTCGTCAGTTCGTACCGTAAGGCGTTCTCTTAAGTGAGATAACGAACGAGACCCTCACTACTAGTTGCCACCGATCCCTCCGGGGGTCGAGCACACTAGCAGGACCGCTGGCGCTAAGTCAGAGGAAGGAGAGGTCAACGGTAGGTCAGTATGCCCCGAATCTCCTGGGCTACACGCGCGCTACAAAGGGCGGGACAATGGGCTCCGACACCGAAAGGTGAAGGTAATCCCGAAACCCGTCCGTAGTTCGGATCGAGGGTTGTAACTCACCCTCGTGAAGCTGGATTCCGTAGTAATCGCGGATCACCAATCCGCGGTGAATATGCCCCTGCTCCTTGCACACACCGCCCGTCAAACCACCCGAGTTGGGTTTCAGTGAGGCTGCTTCTAATTGTGGCGGTCGAACTGAGATTTAGCAAGGAGGGTTAAGTCGTAACAAGGTATCTGTAGGGGAACCTGCAGATGGATCACCTCCTACGTAGGGGTGGGTTCACACCCACCCCTCAAAAAACACACTTAAAGATGCAAGGAAGGTCTAGTGATCTTCCCCGATTCCTTAGGCATTTTAACCAAGCACCAATGGTAGCATCAAACGTCATCTTCGATATTTTTTTTAATTTCCTAAAACGACAGCGTCCGCTATGCCGTCCGTGTGTCGAATAGAAAAATGGGCGGGAGAATCATTTCTTGCTGACTGTGTACCCTCGGAACTCCAACTCCGCGATGAGCAGATGATCCGCCACATCAGCCATGGCACCCTTGCTGGCCTGAGCCTCTTCCTCCTGGATCTCATAATTGTGCTTGTCGGTATGGGACCCTAGGTCGTACACGTGTTCCTCTTTGTTCTTCTTCTTGCCGAAAACCATGTTTTCACCGTTGAGGAATCCTCTTAGTGGGTATATATTGCTTGCAACGGACGATGCTGGAATGACAACAATGTTATTATTGGATAAGATGATAGGCAATTCCGTTGGTTCCAGATGAAGTTCATATTTGTAACAGGCGGAGTGTTGTCAGGACTGGGAAAAGGTATCACGGCTTCTTCCATAGGTAGGTTGCTGAAGGCCAGGGGGCTGAACGTCTCCGCCATCAAGATCGACCCCTATCTGAATCTGGATGCCGGCACCATGAACCCTTTCGAGCATGGCGAGGTCTATGTCTTGGATGATGGGGCCGAGGTGGATTTGGACCTAGGCAACTACGAGCGTTTCATGGATGCCAAGCTCAGCCGGGAGCACAACATCACCACCGGTAAAGTCTACGCTTCCGTCATCGAGAAGGAACGACGCGGAGATTACCTTGGAAAGACTGTCCAGATCATCCCACACATCACCAATGAGATCAAGGAGATCATAACCAGGGTCACAAGGTCCACCGACGCCGACGTCATGATAATTGAGCTGGGCGGGACTGTGGGTGACATCGAGTCCATGCCCTTCCTGGAAGCCGTGCGGCAGCTGGGCATGGAGGTCGGTAGGGAGGAGAACTGCACCTTCGTGCACACCACACTGGTCCCCATCCTGGGATCGGTGGGCGAGCAGAAGACCAAACCCACTCAGCACTCCGTCAAGGAGCTCATGAGCATCGGCATCAAACCAGACATCATCGTCGGCCGCTCCTCCGCACCTTTGGAGGAAGGCATCAGGAAGAAGATCTCCCTGTTCTGCGACGTGCCTCCCGAGGCCGTCATTTCCGCCCCGGACGCCAAGAGCATCTATCAGGTGCCCATAACCCTGGAGGCGCAGGGTGTGGCGGAATACATCATCAAACGCATGCGGTTAACGCATCTGGCCAAGAAGATGGACATGGCGGATTGGAACCAATTCCTGTCCAGGGTCCTGAACCACAGTCGGGATGTGACCATCGCCTTGGTGGGCAAGTACACCCATTTGGCGGACTCCTACCTCAGCCATCTGGAGGCCTTCACCCATGCCGGGGCCAAGGAGGACTGCAAGGTCAATGTCCGCTTCATCGACAGCGACGAGATCACCCCTCAGACCGCTCCCGCGCTCCTAGGGGACGTGGACGGAGTGATAATCCCCGGAGGTTTCGGCATCCGGGGCGTGGAGGGGAAGATCACCGCCACCACCTTCGCCCGGGAGAAGGGCATACCCTACAGCGGCGTATGCTTGGGTTTCCAAGTGGCCACCATCGAGATAGCCCGCAATGTCTTGGGCCTGAAAGATGCCAACAGCACGGAGTTCGATCCCCGTACCCCTCATCCGGTCATAGACATAATGCCGGAGCAGAAGGGTTCCTGTAAGATGGGCGGAACCATGCGTCTTGGTAGCCAGAAGGTCATGATTGCCGAGGGCACCCGGGCCCATCAGCTCTATGGCGCCACGGAGGCCATGGAGAGGCATCGTCACCGCTATGAGGTCAACCCCAAGTACATCGAGTCCCTGGAAGGCGCTGGCTGGAAATTCTCCGGACGTTCCGAAGACCTGCACAGGATGGAGATCGGGGAGCTGGAAGGCCACCCCTACTTCGTGGCATCCCAGTTCCATCCGGAGTTCAAATCCCGACCCTCGAGCCCCACGCCCATCCACCTCGGTTTGGTCCGAGCGGCCATCGCCTACAAGGACGGCAAGGCCTGAGTGGAACGGAATCCTTAAGTAATCTTTAAATGAGGTTGCATCATAGCGAGGATGATACCATGGCAGACGACGATTACTTGGCCCTGTTGGACAGGGCTAAAAGCAGTCTTCCCGAGAAGATCGAGAAGCACGAGCGTTTTTCCATCCCCGACCCAGATATCCTGCAGGAGGGGAAGATCACCGTCATCCGTAATTTCCTGGACATCACCGATGCCTTGAGAAGGGACCCCCTGCACCTCTTACAGTTCCTGTTGCGAGAGATGGGCGCCCCCGGTAGCCTGGAAGGTCGCCGGGCCGTCCTGAAGGCCAAGCTGAACGCCAACCAGTTGTCGGACCGCATCGCCAACTACACCGAGACCTTCGTCATCTGTTCCGAATGCAAGTTGCCGGACACCCGCATGACCAAGGACGGCCGCATCCTGGTGCTGGAATGCGATGCCTGCGGTGCCCACCGTCCAGTGCATGTCCGCAAGGCCATCAAGCCGGAGAGCCCGGACGCCATCAAGGAGGGCGAGGTCTACGACCTTCTCATCCATGACGTGGGTCGCAAGGGCGACGGCGTGGCCAGGCAGGGCGATGTGATGATCGTCGTCCCCGGGACTGTCAAAGGCTCCCAGGTGCGGGCCAGGATCACCAAGGTGGCCGGCAAGACCGCCTTCGGTGTGCTCACGCAGGACCCCGCCACCCGTTGAAACCTCCAGGCTCCAGCCGAGGACGCATGCGTTATTTCGTGGATTCATACGGATGCACCATGAACCAGGGGGAAGGGCGTCAGCTCTCCGCCCGCCTCTCCCAGCTGGGGCATGAGGAGGTCCAGGATGCCGATGCAGCGGACCTGGTGGTCCTGAACACCTGCACGGTGATCGGGACCACGGAGCGTAAGATGCTCCGACGCCTCTCCCAGCTGGAGGCTCAAGGCAAGAAGGTCCTGGTCACCGGCTGCATGGCCAAGGCCCAGCCTCTGCTGTTGCAGGAGCGCTCCTCGGATGCCATGATACTGGCGCCTGAGAATTACGGGTCTTTCTCTAATCTAATCGAGGAGAATTTCGGTTCCTCATCCCCTCGTCCATTGCCGGACGTGGCGGTGACGGAGGTCCTGCCCATAGCGCAGGGATGCTTGGGCTCCTGCACCTACTGCATCACCAGATTGGCAAGAGGGCCGCTGCGCAGCCATCCTTTGGAGGCGCTCCGCAGGGAGTTCGATGCCCTTCTGGACCGTGGCGCCAAGGAGATACACCTCAGCGCCCAGGACACCGCCTGCTACGGTCTGGACATCGGTAGCGACCTCCCCTCTTTGTTGCGCCTGCTACTGCAGCGCCCGGGAGACTACCGTATACGTATCGGCATGATGAACCCGGACCGGGTCATGCCGATATTGGACGAGCTATTGGAGGTCATGCGGGACCCCCGGATCTACAAGTTCCTCCACGTCCCCCTTCAGAGCGGCAGCGACAAGGTCTTGGCACGCATGGGCCGGAACTACTCCTACGAGGATTTCAAGGTCATCGTGGCCAAGGTCAGGGAAGTCTTCTCCGATTTCTCTTTGGCCATCGATGTGATCAATGGTTTCCCGGGCGAGGAGGAGGAGGACCACCTCCTCACCATGCAGGCCTTGCGGGAGATACGGGCGGAAACCGTCAACGTCACCCGTTTCTCCCCCCGTCCTGGGACGGCGGCAGCCTCTTTCCCCGACCTCCCTCATGGCCGGGTGAGCAAGGCTCGCTCCCGTGAGACCACGGACCTGAGGTTCCAGCTCGCGGACGGCAGGAACGCTGACCGCATGGAGCTGGTGCTCAATGTCCTCACCACGGAAGAGGGCAAAGGAGGCAGCACGATAGCCCGCACCGAGAGCTACCGGCCAGTGGCCATATCCGAGAGGCTCCCTCTGGGACAAACAGTCACGGTGCGTGTAACCGGCCATGCCCCCACCCACCTCATCGGAGAGAGGTTGGACGCTTCAATATTAAATAATTGAAACAAATTGCAGACCCAGAAGTCCCGTAGTGTAGTGGTCAATCATGCCGGCCTTTGGAGCCAGCGACGGCGGTTCGAATCCGCCCGGGACTACCATTTTTCTTATCCAGACATTCATTTTCACATCATCAATTTTCATTAAATCGCCTCCATTTTGTCCCAAAATAGGATCGTCTCCCGGACTGCTTTATCCGGGCGCTTGCGGCAATAATACCATTCGGTAGTTTCGGTAGTGGAGTGGCCCATCAGTAATGAGACGTTCTCCGGTGGG
>JAQUUA010000010.1 GCA_028694055.1 Candidatus Methanomethylophilaceae archaeon
GTCACAGGCCCATATTACTTGGATGTGCCGGAGCCCAACCGGGAGGGGATGGCCTTGGCGGTGGACATGGGCATGACGCCGGTCTTCCACACCGCCCGCATGTACTCCCAGGAGCCGCCGGTCCTGTCTCTGCAGGACATCTACGGCGTCACCTCTTTTGAACTGGGTTGATCATCCCATCCGGGCCCGGACCATCTCCGGCACCTTCTCCAAGGCCTCAGCCACTTTGGAGGCCTCGCCGCCTCCGCCCTGGGCGAAGTCCGGCTTCCCTCCACCGCCGCCACCCACGATAGACATGACGTCCTTCAGGAGCTCGCGGCAGTCCAGGTCGACATCGGGGCTCCTGGCCACAAGTATGCGGGGTTTGGGGCCATGGGCGGAGACCACGGACACCGTCATGTCATTGGCCGAGAAGGCCTTGGAAAGCTCCGTGGCGTCCTCCCCCTCGTTGGCCATGTAGCATATGACGCGCACGCCATCCACCACCGGGGCCCTCTGCATCAGGTCGGCACCGGCGCTCTGAGCCATCTCCCGGCTCAAGGACTCCAGGTTCTTCAGGGCCTCCCGGTGCTCCGACCGCAGTCTCGCAACGGCCGTCGAGGCCTGGTCGCGGGGGATGTTTAGCTCTTCCGCCACATGGCTCACCGTGGCCTTGTCCTGGATCATGGACTCCACCGCCGCCATGCCGGATTGGTACTCTATCCTCACCACACCATCCTGTATCCTCTTGCTACGGTTGATACGGATGGGGCCTATCTCCCCGGTGCGGCGGACATGCAGCCCGCCGCAGGCCTCGGCGTCCACTCCCGGGACGTTCACTACCCGGATGGTCTTGCCCGGCACCACCCCTCCTTGGTAGAGGCGGAAGCCATGGCAGGCCTCGGCCTCGTCCCTCTCCTGGAATGATATCTCCGTGGCGATGTCCTGCATCACCAGTCGGTTCGATTCTCTCTCTATGAGCTTGATCTGCTCCGGGCTGAAGTTCTCGTAGTGGGTGATGTCCAGACGGGCCTCGTGCAATGATTTGTTGGCACCGGCCTGCCAGATATGGTTGCCGAACATGCGGCGGCAGACGCCGTTGATGATGTGAGCCGCGGTGTGATGGCTCATGAGCTGACGGCGCCGATCCATGTCCACCTTGCCCCTGACCTTGTCGCCCACGGATGCTTTGAGCCCCGGGACCTGATGCCAGATGGCCTTGCGCGTCTTGACCACTCCGGAGACCGGTAGGCCATTGATGCTGCCCAGGTCCCATTCCTGCCCTCCGCCTTCCGGATAGAACGCGGTACGGTCCAGCACCACGCCGTCATCGCGGACGGCGGTGACCATAGCCTCGAACTCGTCCATATGGACGTCATCGTAGTATAGCGGCAAGGTCTCAGTCATGTCCTCGGACTCCTCAATGGAGGACTCCTCCTCCTCCTCGTCCGGGGTCTCGTGCCTCTTGGCCACCTGCAGGTAGAAGTCGTCTGGTATCTCCACGGGGATCTGGGAGAACTCCGCCACGATCTCCGGGTTCAGACCATGGGAGTCATAGAGCTCGATGAGCATCTCCTTGCCGATGGTCTGGCCAGCCTTCATGCCCTTCTCCATCTTGGCCACCAGCTGCCTCCCTCTCTCCAGGGTGTCATGGTAGCGAGCCTCCTCCACCCGGACGATGTTCAGGATGTCCTCACGGTTGGAGGACAGCTCCGGGAACGTGTCCCGGAAGAATTCGATCTGCTTGGCCACGATCTCGTCCAGGTGCAGGTCCAGTTTCAGGTTGCGGATGGAGCGCAGGGCGCGGCGGATGAGCAGGCGGGCGAAGTAACCCTCCCTGGCATTGGAGGGCACCACGGCGTCGTTGAGCATTATGGCCAGGGCCCGGGAGTGGTCGCAGATGACGTAGATGTCCTCCAAGGGGCCGACGGTCCGCATCAGCTCTTGATAGGAGATGCCCATCCGGGCAGCGGTCTTCTCCCGGATGGCCATGATCTCCGATGAGGTGCGGGCATTGGTCATGCCGGCGATCTTGGCGTACTCCTTCATGATGTCGTTGTTGCTGGATACGCCCACCTTGTCCTTGAGGTCCTCCACCACCGGTCCGAACACCGCCTCGTAGGCGGAGGATGTGCCCTGGGACACCCAGCATATCCTCTCCAGCCCGTAGCCGGTGTCCACCACTCGCATGTCTAGCGGGATGCGTCCTTGCGAGGTCTCCTTGAACATCATGAACACCAGGGTGGCCACCTCCACCCCGTCCAGGATGACCTCCAGGCAGGGTCCGGAGTTACCTCCTCCCTCCCACCACTCCTCGATGTAGCGCATCTTGCGGGGGTCGGTGCCCATGCGCTCGGTGAAGAAGCGGTGGCAGAGCTCCACGGTGCGGGATTTGAAGTAGATCTCCTCCCGGTCGATGCGGTTGAAGACGTGATGAGCCATCATCTCGAAGAATGTGAAGTGACGACCGGTCTTCCCCACGTTCTCGATGTCGTTGAAGCGGACACAGGTCTGGGAGATGGTCAAGGGGTTGGCCGGCGGCTCTATGGTGCCGTTGAGCACGTAAGGCTGGAAATCGTAAATGGAGGCTTGAGTGAAGAAGACGTCGTTCCTCCACCGGGCCACGATGGGATAGCGGCCGATGCGGGTGTGGCCGTTGGCCTCGAAGAAGCTCAGGTAGGCCTCCCGGGTTTCATGCAGGCCCAAAGGCTCATTCATGGGGGAATTGCCGATGAATGCGTACTCGTCGCAAGGGGGCTCCCCACAGCTGTCCCAATCGCCCAGGGACCAGAAGGCCCTCTGGCATTTGGGGCATACCTTGCGGCGGAAACCATGGTCCTTGAAGAACTCAAGGTCGAAATCGGACTGGCTCATCCCTCGAGATATTGGGGGTTCCGTATTTAACTTTTGTATGGTCCAGGGGGGCGGAAAAGAAGAGGGTTGTCGGTAGCGTCCACATGCACGTCGATGACCGAAGGGCGCTGGGATCGGAAAGCCTCCTCCAAGGCCTGATGCAAACCATCCTCGTCACGTACGCTGAACCCATTGGCGCCATAGGCTGTAGCCAGGATGGCGAAGTCCGGAGCCCGGTTGTCTGTGCCGCAATGCCGGTTGTAGGCCATCTCGTGTCGGGTGCGTATCAGCCCTAGGCAGGAATCGTTCCAGACCACGCTCACCACGGGGAGGTCATGCTGCACCGCCGTGCCTAGCTCGGCCATGCTCATCTGGAATCCCCCATCGCCGCTGACGTTGACCACCCGGCGGCCGGCTTGGGTGCGACACACCCCCAAGGCAGCAGGGAGGCCGTAGCCCATGGGGATCATGCCGTTGCTGACCAGGAATGTATTCTCCTCGTAGCTGGGGTAGCGGTCGCAGAGCCATAGCATGTGGGCGCCCACATCCGAGACCAGAACGTCCTGCGGGCCCAGGTGCTGACGGAGTGCCCGCACCACCTGGGCAGGATGCAGGTAGCCCGGCTTCTCCGGGATAGGTGAAGACAGATGCTGATGCAAGGACTCTTTGATGCCCTGCGCCCAAGGGGCCTTGGGCAAGGATTCTTGTGACAGCCGTTCCAGGGCGGAGCGGAGAGGGGTGCATAGGTATGTCTGGCTAGGATGCCGGGGGGAGACCGGTTGTTCCCTCTCGCTGATGTGGACCACCGGGATATAGGAGAGCGCCTCCCAGATGAGCGGATGGAGCTCCTCCACGTCCAGCCCCACACAGATGATGAGGTCGGCTTCCCGCATGGCCGGCAAGGCATGGTTCTGGGGAAGCCCGATGCGGTGCAGACCCAGCGGATGGTCCCAGGACATAACGCCATCTCCCATCCAGCTGTGAGTGACCGGAACGTTCCAAGCCTCTGCCATATGCCGTAGTTCGTCACAGGCGTGGCAGCGGATGGTCCCATGACCAGAGATGATGAGGGGCCTCTGGGAACGCAGCAAACAGTCCCGCAACGGAACGATATCCGCATCGATTGAGGGCGATGGTTGGTCTGTTACCGGAAGCGTGCCGTCCACAGGAAGCCCCATGACATCCATGGGGAGCGACAGGTGCACCGGGCCAGGAGGCTCGGACATGCAGTCTTGCAAGGCTTGCAGGACAATGGAGGCGGTTTCCTTCGGATCCTCGATGCGACGGCTGTACTTGCATAATACCGAGAAGGCCGCCTGTTGGTCGAATCCCTGCCGATGCGGCTCAGCCCTGACCCGGGATTCGAACTCGCCGGTGAGTATCAGCAGGGGCACCCGGTCCAGAAGGGCTGTGCCTGCCCCCAGGTAGATGTTGCTGGCACCAGGGCCCACGGTAGTCAAGCAGACCTCGGGTCGGCCATGGATGCGGGAAGACCCCATGGCCATGAACGCTGCTGGGCTCTCATTGCGGGTGCATATGAACTCCATCCCGCTCTGGAGGATGGAGTCCATGACATGCACGGTCTCCCCTCCAGGGATGCCATGCACTGCCCTGATGCCGAAGGAATGAAGGGCGTCCACCAGGGCATCCGATGCACGCTGCAAGCAACATCACTCCTTCTGTTTTCCCACAGCCTCAGCGATGGCCTGTTGGACGCTTCCGTGGGAAATGTGGATCTTCACGCCACGACGCTCCAGGTCGGAGCGGGCTTTATCACCGATGCCGGTCACTATGATCACATCATTGTCAGCCAGCTCCTGGACCGCAGTCTCCAGACGGAGATGGTGGCCTTCGCCGTAGAGGGGCTGCTCCAGGTCTCTGTTCAGCTCCACCATGCCCAGGGAAGTCACTTCGCCCTTGCAGTGCTCGTAGATGCGGAATCTCGGACTGTTCCCGAAACCGCCGTCCACCTGCTCCCCGTCGGAACTGGCTACCGCTATCCTCTTGTTCTCTCTCGGAACAAGCACAGGGACGTCCCGGGCGCCGCCGGTGGGTCCGCATCCAGAGCCGCAACCGGAGAACTCCTGGGACCTATCATTGCCCAGAAGCCCGATGGCATCCGCCCGGCATTGCTTGCAATGGCGCATCATGCGCACATCATTGGCGCAGAGGTCTTGCAGCTCCTTCCTTTCTTTGGCGCTAGGGGCCCGGAGACTCTCGAAGCGGGTGCCCTCCACCGGGATGAGGGGAAGAATGTTAACGATGTAAACACCTAGTTCCTTGAACCTCTTCACTGCCAGCGGGATATGGCGGTTGTTTATCCCTGGGATGAGAACCATGTTGATCTTGACCACCATGCCTTTGGCGACGCATTTCTCCACGCCCAGCAGCTGACGGCCTATCAGGGTACGGGCGGCATCCAGGTCTTTGAGGTGCTGGCCATTGTAGTTCACGAATTGGTAGATGTCCTTGGCCACCTCCGGGTCGATGGCATTTATGGTGACGGTGACGAAGCGGATGCCGAGGTCCCAGAGCCTGTCGACGTTGTCGGGTAGCATCAGCCCGTTGGTGGATATGCAGAGGGTCATCTCCGGGAACTCTTCCGCAATCATCGCCATGGACTGGAAGGTCTCTTCATTGGCCAATGGGTCTCCTGGCCCGGCGACAGCCACCACCTTGAGCTCTGGAATCTTCTCCTTCACCATCCGGACCTTGGCCAAGGCCTGTTCCGGTGTCAGGACTTCACTGGTAACGCCTGGTCTGGATTCATTGCTACAGTCGTATTTGCGGTTACAGTAGTTGCATTGGATGTTGCAGCGGGGAGCCACAGGGATGTGCATGCGGGCGAACTTATGATGCGCCGCCTCTGTGTAACAGGGATGGGACAGCAAAGCCTTCTCTAGGACCACTCTTCTCTCTTCCGTCATCTTATCGCCCTGGAATCGCCCTACCAATATTTAGAATGCCACCGGCCACAAGATTTTCGTGCGTATGGGTGTTGATAAAAGGTTGAACCGGCATCAGATGATTACCCGAATATCGCTTCCCATCTAGGCTTTGGTGGTAGGGGTACATACTTATAGAGCGGAGTCCAATGTTTATTTTCCGTTTCGTGGCAAGCGATGACGAGGGCTTCAGGAGATCCGTTTCTCGAGGCCCATCGTGGCAATAATGAGCCTCGTTGGCGAAACTATAAATAGGAAACCATTAGTAACCGGGTTGCTCGATGGCGACATCGGGTAGTTCGATGCGAATCGGACTATGCCTCGGTTATGGAATGAAAAGGGTTATATACCCCTTCGATAATCGGGAATTTCGCCGGCAGCGTGAATAACGTGGCTGGCTAAGGATTACAAAGGGACATGCACCCGAAGAGGGTCCCTCTCTCGGGGAAGAGGTATAGAGCGCCGGCATGGAGGATGAGACCGGATTCCGCTCGATGATTACCGATCATACGCAATCTGGACGTGTGCTAGATCATACGCCAGCGGCGATGCTACGCCGTATGGGGGATGGTTCGGCTCGAGCGCCGAAGAAGGTCGTGTCAAGCTGCGATAAGCGTCGGGTAGGTGCAAGAAGCCTATGATCCGATGATGGCTGAATGGGACTTCCTATTCTTTGGAGTGATCAGTAATGATCGGGAACGCGGGGGATTGAAGCATCTTAGTACCCGCAGGAAAAGAAATCAATAGAGATACCGTTATTAAAGGCGATCGAACACGGTATAGGGCAAACCGAATCCCTGCAGAAATGACAGGGAGATGTGGAGTTTTGGACCCTTATAGTTCTTAATCGTCCTATTCGAAGTTAGCTGGAACGCTACACCATAGAGGGTGATAGTCCCTTAGAAGAAGGAAGAAAAGAATATTTTTGGGTATCCAGAGTAACGTGCGTTGGATATCGCGCGTGAATATGGGAGACATTCACTTCCAACCCTAAATACGTCTCGAGACCGATAGTGCAGTAGTAGCGTGAGCGAAAACTGAAAAGTACCCTTAACGGGAGGTTCAAAGAGCCTGAAACCATACGGTTATAGATTTATACGGCATCGAAGGGAAGATATCATTTATTTGATGGACCAGTGTTGTATTGTCCGTTTAGAAAAACGGGCCAGGGAGTTCTGGTCAATGGCGAGGTTAAGTATGAAGATACGAAGCCGGAGGGAAACCGATAGCCCGCAACCGAAAGGTGAGGGGCAAGGTGTGCTCGCCTGGAGTCATTGGTGCAGAGACCCGAAGCCGGTCGATCTATGCCTGAGCAGGTTGAAGCCTATCGAAAGAGAGGTGGAGGACCGAACCAGTTCTAATGTGCAAATTGATTGGATGACTTGGGTATAGGGGTGAAAGGCCAATCTAGGCCGGATATAGCTGGTTCCCCCCGAAACTATTCGCAGATAGATCTCAGTCGAGGTAGATCATGAGGTAGAGCACTGATTGGGTACTTAGGGGAAGAAATTCCTCGGTATCCTGTCAAACTCCGAACATGTGATCGCTGTAGACGCTGGGAGTGAGGCTACCCGGGGTAAGCTTGGTAGTCATGAGGGAAACAACCCAGACTGAAGTTAAGGTCCCTAAGTATAGGCTAAGTGTAATATGAAATGGTGTCGGCAGTCCAAGACAACTGGGAGGTGGGCTTAGAAGCAGCCATCCTTTAAAAATAGCGTAACAGCTTACCAGTCAAGATTGTGGGCCCAGAAAATGGACGGGGCTAAGCCTGTCACCGATACTTCAGAACACCGAAAGGTGATTTGGTAGGGGGGCGTCGTGCGTGGGTAGAAGCAGGGCTGTGAAGTCCTGTGGACCGCGTTCGAACGAGGATCCTGGTAAGAGTAGCAGCAAAGTACGGTGAGAATCCGTACCGCCGCAGGGGCAAGGGTTCCTTGGCAATGTTCGTCAGCCAAGGGTTAGCCGATCCTAAGGTAACTCTTAATCGAAGTTATCGAAAGGGAAGCAGGTTAATATTCCTGCGCTAAAGTATCCTTTGCCTGGTCCTAACGGATCGGGATAGGTCAAGTATGTAAGCCATCATATTCAAGCACCGAAGTCTCTGAAGAACCGTAATGGTGAGAAGGAGATGAATGTGTGATGAGTCGAGCGAACGCTCGATTTGGCTAATTCCTGGTCCCCGTGAAAAGGGATTCAGTTACAGATACTTTATTCGTACCCAGAACCGACACAGGTGCCCCTAGGTGAGAAGCCTAAGGCGTGTCAGCATAATCCAGGCGAGGGAACTCGGCAAATTGGCCCCGTAACTTCGGGATAAGGGGTGCCAGCTGTGTGAATAGCTGGTCGCAGTGACTAGGGAACTCCGACTGTTTAATAAAAACATAGATCGCTGCTAGTTCGAAAGGATGTGTATAGCGGTTGAAGCCTGCCCGGTGACGGCATCTGAAACTCTGTTTCAACGGAGCGAAGGACCGTTAAACGGCGGGGGTAACTATGACCCTCTTAAGGTAGCGTAATACCTTGCCGCTTAATTGGCGGCTTGCATGAAGGCCCAACGAGAGTTCTACTGTCCCCGCCTGGAAGCTGGTGAAATTAATATGTCTGGTGCACAATCCAGACCCCTCCATCTGAAAGCGAAGACCCCATGGAGCTTTACTGCAACCTGTTGTTGTGATATGAGTCCGCATGTGTAGGGTAGGCGGGAGTCGTTACCCAGGAAGTGACGCTAGTTACTCTCCGAGACGTCGATGAAACACCGCCCCTGCGGATTCGTATCACTCACCTCTGACGAGGGACACCTATAGGTAGGCAGTTTGGGTGGGGCGCCACGCCCTCAAAAAGATAACAAGGGCGCCCAAAGGTTAGCTCAGGCAGGTCAGAAATCTGCCGGAGAATGCAAGGGTAAAAGCTAGCTTGACGCGGATCCAGACAACAGGGATCGGCGATAGGAAACTAAGGCCTAGCGAACCAATCAACCTCCTGAATGGGGGTGATTGATGACAGAAAAGTTACCCTGGGGATAATTGAGTTGTCACCAGCAAGAGTTCATATCGACCTGGTGGCTTGCTACTTCGCTGTCGGCTCTCCCTATCCTGGTGGTGCAGCAGCTGCCAAGGGTGGGGTTGTTCGCCCATTAAAAGGGATCGTGAGCTGGGTTTAGACCGTCGTGAGACAGGTTTGTTGCTTTTTGATGGAGGTGTCGGTGCCTGATGAGAAGGACCCTTTAGTACGAGAGGAACAGGGGTTCGTCGCCTCTAGTTGATCAGTTGTCTGGCAAGGCATTGCTGAGCAGCCACGCGATAGCGGATAAGAGCTGAAAGCATCTAAGCTCGAAGCCGTCTTAAAAAAGAGGCACCTATAGGACACTCGTAAATGACGAGATTGATAGAAGTGGGATGTAAGTACCGAGGTTCGCCGAGGTATTCAGTCCGCACTAACTAACGTCCTTACTCGCCGCTGGAGTGTGATCTAGCAGTCAAACAGATTGCGTATGAAAAAATCTCATCCTCAAACAAACACCCTTTATAATTCTCATATTTTCTCATCCTCAGCATATGCTGTATTTCTAATCGTTCTCAAACGCAATCAGGCTTCACGCCTGTGGGCCACGCCCGGTCATTCTTGTGCCGGACATGGTTCAGCGATAGCCAGTTGATGACAATCAAACAGCCTGTAATCCATTCCATGGTGTATTTTGGATAGCTTAAAATACGCGGAAGACAGAATACAGTCCATGTTATCCAAGAACCCCGCCGAGCTATCAGACCTTCCAGCAAAAAGCCGGGACGTTGAGATCCTCAGGTTAGCCATCATCGCCGAGCTGGATGCTGTCAGCCTCTATGAGCAGTTGGCTGCAACTGCTTCCAACCCCGATATCAAGCACCGGCTACTGCATGTGGCCAAGGAGGAGAAGACCCACGTGGGGGAGTTCCAAGCCCTGTTGCTGATGCTGGACCCGGAGCAGAAGGCCGAGCTCAAACATGGCATGGAAGAAGCCATGGAAGACCTGGAGTGACGGCTTCCGCTAACTTTCTCTTATTTCTCCCTTCTGGACGCTATCCAGAGGGCACCATTTCTGATAATGTTTTATCCACTCAGCATAAGTTAAATATCTGTTCTTTCTAACCAATACCCGATGTCGATGAAGCAACTTGAGCCAGTGATACTTTTCGATGCCAACATGTTCATCGTCGAGGGAGACCGACCCATCCTGGTGGACTGCGGCACTGGCTTCAAGGTCGACAAGAACATCGCTGCCATCTTGGATATCCTCGACGGTCGAAAGTTGCAGGCCATCGTCCTCACCCACCGTCACTTCGACCATGTGGGAGGGGCAGCGGCCATATCGCAGGCCACCGGAGCAACCTTGTACGCCGGGGAGGAGGACGCAGTGCCCCTCCGAGCAGGCGACTCCAAGTCCACCCTAGGAACGGACTTCGGCGGCAGCATACCGCCAATGGACGTGAAAGGGCTAAAAGACGGCGACGTCCTGGACACCGGAAGTCACACCTTGGAGGTGATTGCCACTCCCGGTCACACCATCGGCTCCATCTCGTTGTACGAGAGGGCCACCAAGACCATAATCTGCGGAGACACCCTGTTCGTCAACGGTGTCGGCCGCTATGACGTCCCCACATCCTCCCGCGAGGATCTGGTGGAAAGCCTCAGGCGCCTACACGCCCTGCAGGCGGAACATATGTACCCAGGCCATGGTCCAGCCTTCCATGGGAAGGTGAGTGAGCAGACCTCCATCGGCCTGATGATGTTAGGGGAAAGACCATGAGAGTCATCGAATGCAGTCACGACAACCAAGGCAGCAGCATCAATGATGCGGAGATCAAGAGCATTGTCAAGGAGTTACAGCAAGGGGAGCTCATAGTCTATCCCACCGAGACCGTATACGGCATCGGTGCCGACCCCTTCAACGAGAACGCGGTGAAGAAGCTGTACATGGCCAAGAAGCGGCCCTTCGACATGCCTCTCTCCGTAGCGGTGTCCGACGTGGCCATGGCCGAGCGCATCGCCGTCTTGGACGACGATGCCCGCAAGCTCATGGACCGCTTCCTGCCTGGGCCTCTGACCATCATCATCAAGAAGAGGCCGGAGGTCCCGGACATCACCACCGCCATGTCTGAGAAGGTGGGCATACGTATCCCTGACCATCCCCTGGCATTGCGCATCATCCGCGATTTCGGGCCCTTGGTGGCCACCAGTGCCAACCTGCACTCCCATCCTGATGCCGTGGAGTATGACTCCGCCCGTCGGGACCTGGGAAGCATGGTCAGCACCTACCTCAACTGCGGCCCCTGCCCGTTGGGCAAACCGTCCACCATCGTGTGGATGATGAACGGGGAGATAGAGATCGTCCGACAGGGCGCCATCAGCAAGGAAGCCATCGAGGCGGTTCTCAATGAATGAGGATTGTTGGGACAGGCTACGCCGTTCCGGACAGATAGCCGCCCAGGCATTGCAGCTGGGCATGGACATGGTTGATGACGGCGTCCGCCTATTGGATGTGGCGGAGGAGATAGAGTCCTACATCCGTTCCAAAGGTGCCCAGCCGGCCTTCCCGGTCAACCTCAGCATAAACGAGGTGGCGGCCCACTACACCCCGGGCCACAACGACAAGCTCCGTTTCGACCCCGGGGACGTGGTGAAGGTGGACGTGGGCGCCCACATCGACGGCTATGTGGGCGGTGACACCGCCGGCACCGTGGAAGTGGGCAGCAAACGTAACCATGAGTTGATCGCCAGTGCCGTCAAGGCCCGTGACATGGTCATGGAGGTCATCGGCGAGGGCATGCCCATGAACGGCATCGGCCGGATGGTGGAGGGGAGCATAACCGGGGACGGATACCGTCCGGTGGCCAACCTCACCGGCCATCAGATCGACCGTTTCAACCTCCATGCCGGGCTCACCATACCCAACGTGGACGATGGCAACCTGAACCCGGTGAAGGATGGGATGGTGCTAGCCATCGAGCCCTTCGCCACCAACGGCGAGGGATTGATCAAAGCGGGCAAGCCCGGCAACATCTACCGGGTGCTGCGGGAGAGGCCGTTGAAAGACCCGGAACTGAAGGTCTTCTTCGACCGTCTGCGGGAGGAGTTCCAAACCCTGCCGTTCTGTGACCGTTGGTGCACCTCATTCGACTCCAAGGCTGAGGCCAAGATCAACAAGCTGGTACGCCACGGGCTGGTGTCCAGCTATGCCACATTGGTGGAGGTGAAGAGGGGATGCGTGACCCAGTCGGAGCACACAGTCCTCATACGGGGCCGGAAGGCGGAGATACTCACCCTTCCGTGAGCCGTTCATTTCCCCAGTAAACTTTTAATTATAACCTCATGTTACCCACATTCAAGCGAGAGTAGCCAAGCCTGGTCAAAGGCGACAGACTCAAGATCTGTTCCTGCAGAGGTTCGCCGGTTCGAATCCGGTCTCTCGCACCACCTTCCTCATCCTCTACTTCTCAACAGGCCAGACTGAACCTTTCCCTGAGAAAGCTTTAAGAACATGATATCCATCATCCGTTCCAAACCCTAAGATCCACATGCAGTGGATGACAGGCAAGCAATCTGCAGCCGGTCTCTCTCTCAAAGCGACTTGTTTTGGTGCAGAAACGCTTAAATATGGTATCCTGATAGGGACACCATCCAGCATACATGATGAAGATTACATGGAGGACAATCAATGGCTAAAGACAAGAAGCCAACGGAAGTCAATGAGGATTTCAACTTCATTGTCCGTATCGTCAACACCGATATCGACGGTCAAAAGAGAGTGGCCGTAGGCATCCAGAGCATCAAAGGCGTAGGCAAGAGGGTGGCGGAGATCATCGTCAAGAAGGCCGATGTCGACCCTTCCTCGAAGATGGGCGACCTGCCGGATGACAAGGTCAAGGAACTGGAGAAGCTGGTCGCTGGCTACTCCGAGATGGTTCCCCCATGGGCCATCAACCGGCAGTCCGACTACGAGACCGGCGCCGACCTGCACCTCATCGGTCAGGAGATCGAGCTCATGGTCAAGGACGACATCAACCGCATGAAGATGATCCGCTGCTACCGCGGCGTCCGTCATGAGGGACGCCACAAGGTGCGTGGACAGAGGACCCGTTCCAACGGCCGCCGCGGCCTGACCATGGGTGTCAGCCGCAGAAGGGGAGCGTGATTTAGATGGGTGACCCGAAATTCCCCCGTCGCTCCTACGACACGCCCTCCCACCCTTGGCAGGGCGAGAGGATCAAGGCCGAGAACATCATCTCCAAGGAGTTCGGACTCAAGAGCAAGACCGAGCTGTGGAAGGCCCAGACCATCCTGAGGAACTTCCGTCGCCAGTCCCGGGAGCTGCAGGCCCGTCTCCGCTTCGGAGAGGAGCAGGCACAGCGGGAGGCCGACGCTCTGTTGGCCAAGTGCGCCAACATGGGCCTGCTGCCCATGGAAGGCTCCACACTGGATGACGTTCTCATCCTGTCCGAGGAGAAGATCCTCGGTCGCCGCCTGCAGACCCTGGTGAAGGAGAAGGGATTGGCCATCTCCGTTGGTCAAGCCCGGCAGATGATCTCCCACGGACACATCTACCTGGACGGCCACCGCATGACCGTCCCCGGTTACATCGTGAAGAGGAGCGAGGAGTCCAGCATCGAGTACAACCCCTCGTCCTCCTTCAACGACGACATGCACCCCATGCGCAACGTCACGCCCCGCAAGCCCTATGTGCCGCCGGTCAACCAGCCCCGCGGACGGGGTGGAGACCGCCGCGGTGCACGTCGCCCCGAAGCCCCCAAGGAGGCCTGAACTTGTCCAACAACATGAAATGGGGCATAGCCAACATCTATGCCAGCTACAACAACATCCTCATAACCCTGACGGACATCACCGGCGCCGAGACCATCACCAAGGCCACCGGCGGCATGGTGGTCAAGCAGGCCAAGGACGAGTCCTCGCCCTACGCTGCCCAGAGGGCGGCGGAGAGGGTGGCGGACATCGCCCGTGAGAAGGGCATAACCGGTCTGCATGTCAAGGTGCGCGCCCCGGGAGGCAACAAATCCAGCTCCCCCGGGCCCGGAGCCCAGGCCGCCATACGTGCCCTGGCCCGTGCCGGCATGCGCATCGGACGCATAGAGGATGTCACACCCATCCCCCATGACGGAACCAAGAAGAAGGGCGGCAGAAGGGGACGCAGGGTCTAGGGAGGCTATCCCATGATGCAGATCGAGATCATTGAAATGAGCGACACCAAGGCCAAGTTCATCCTCAAGGATGGCACACCTGGTCTGGCTAACGCCCTGAGGCGGGTCCTGATATCGGACGTGCCCAAGATGGCCATCGACAACGTCGAGTTCCACCTGGGACCCATCATGGTGGATGGGCGGGAGTATGAGAGCATAACTCCGCTCTTCGATGAGATCGTCTCCCACCGGCTGGGACTGGTCCCGGTGCCCACCGACCATGAGCTGTTCGTCTTCCAGAAGGACTGCGTGTGCGAGGGCGAGGGCTGTCCCAACTGCTCCATAATGTACTCGCTGAACAAGATCGGCCCCTGCACGGTGTACTCCGGGGACCTGGTCCCGTTGGGGAACGAGGCCTTGAAGGTCAAGGACGACCTCATCCCCATCATCGAGCTGGGAGACGGCCAAGCCGTACTGGTCTACGCCATCGCCCGCATGGGCACGGCCAACGAGCACGTGAAGTGGCAGGCGACCCATGGAGTGGGCTACAAGTACATGCCGATAATCTCCGTGGACCCCAAGCTCTGCGACGGAGGCTCCAAGTGCACGGATCTGTGCCCTTGCAAGGTCTTCGTCATGGACGGGGACGTGGCCAAAGCCGAGAACCTCCTGCAGTGCAGCCTCTGCGGCTCCTGCCTGAAGTTCTGCGACATGAAGGCCATCTCCCTCACCGAGGACGACACCCAGTTCGTCTTCACCATGGAGACCGATGGATCCCTTACGGCGGCCCAGACCCTGGACTACGCCTTGAAGGACCTGCAGGCTCGTTTCGCCAAGTTCTGCGAAGACCTCCCGGACGCCTGACCGGGGAACAAACCCATTACCCTTTCCTTTTCCCACAAATAAAACAGCGGATCATCGATTATATCCGTGATATTGAATCCTGATAAGCAGGTTCACATGAAGTCCGTGAGACGGCACTTCTTGACCTTGTCGTTGTTGAACAGGGAGTTCATGCTCATCTCCAGGACCTCTATGCGTTGCTGGGTGTAGGGCGACAGTCCGTACTTCTCCCCCATGCGCTTGGAGACGTCCAGGTACTTCTTGACGCTGGCCTCGTGCACCGTGAGGATCAGGGTGTTGCCGCAACGGCAGTTGCCGCTGAGGGGGATGCGCCTGTACTTCTCGCCGCATTTGGTGCAGCGGACGTTCTGGGCGGAGAAGGAGCGGAGGTTCCCGGCCATGTCCGGCAGGAAGTGCTTGTTGATCACCCGGGTGACCACATCCCTCTCGTCCACGGCACGGATCTTCTTTCCCAGCTCCAACTGGGCCTCCATCTTGTCCATCATGGTCTCCAGGGAGGTGTAGGCGGAGCGCTTAGGCCCTTCCGAGATGTCATGGGTGTCATGCGTGAATCCCAGGCCCTCGTACTGCATCAGGCTGCCGATCCTCCCGGCCACCAGGTCCATGGCCTTCTCCATCTCCCGGGGGTGCCTGTACTCCTCCGCCGCATGGTAGAGTTCCACCGGGTAGCGGTGCAGGCAGTCCACGTTGTGGGCCTCCTTGTCCACCTCGTTGGGGTCCAGACGGGTGGTCAGAACCAAAGGGGCGTCCATGAGGCCGCCGCGACGGTCCGGCAGGAAGGAACGGGAGAAGTTGATGAGGCCATCCAGGAGAAGGATGATGCTGTCCTCGTCGCCATCGCAGTTCCTTCTCTTGGCGGCGTGGAAGAAAGGATGCGCATATCCGCCAGCAGCTTTGGAGAAACCGATGATGCGGCAGAGGATACCACCGGACGTGTGTGGTGCCAGACCGATGCACAGGTGGCCTATGAGCTCGTCCCGGCTGTGGATCTTATAGAATGGCTCCAGCTCGTAGTGCAACCTCAAGAGGTCGTCTATGAAAGTGGCCACACGCACCATGTAGTCGCCGCAGTTCTCGGAGGGGATGAAGTCCTGGACCTTCAACTCCAGGAGCTGCTCCGGGTCGCGGAGGACGTCGCCGTGGATGTCATGCCGGTATCCCAACTCCAAGGCCTTCTCCACAGTGAGGCCGATCTCCCGGGGACGGAAGTGGGTGACCGGGACATCGGTCATGTCGAAACGCATGGTGCCGTCCTTGAAAACGTAGACATCGTGGATGGCGCGAAGGATGCCCTTCTCCAGGGGCTCGGGGATCTTGTGCTTGGAGGTCATGCCCTGAACGCATTTGACTTCAGGGGCGTCGCTGATGTTCAGACGCCTCAGGGCCTCCAGATAATCGGCCTCCAAGTCGATGAGGGTCTTGGAGCGCTGCTCGAAGGCCATGGTCTCGTTGGCGATGACGGTGTGGGAGCCACAGTCCGGGCACCAGCAGTGATAATCGGTGCGTCCGCAGCCACGGCATCGACGTATGCCCACATCCACGGAGATCCCCGCCTTGGCCCTGACACCGTTGCCGTCCCGCTTCCTCTCCTTGCTGGACGTGATGGCAGTGCTCAGCAGCCTTTGTGCCCCTCCCTCCATGCTTATGGGGAACAAAGCGTGCACTGGAGGGTTCATCTTCCGTTCCTTGGCCTTCTCTGGACGGGCCATGCGGGATCCGATACGCGTCCCTCCTCGGGAGCGGACCTTCACTCCCATGGCGGTGCTTACCGCTTCCAAAGAGTCCTGGCCCTGCAGTGGGGCCTTCTCCTTCAACCCCTGGCCCCCAGAGGTCAAGCCCAAGCCCGTCAATAGCGGCAGGGCGTAATGGTCCAGCAACAGCTCCTTGCCGGAGACCCGGTGCAGGGCGCCCAGCGTTTCCATGGTATGTTTGATAGGTGAAAAATCAGACACCCTGAGGAGGCCATCGACCAAGCGCCCATGTGACAATAGATGGGCCCGCAGGGTCTGCAGGTCCTGCAAGGGCAGGTCGCTCCAGAACAGGTTGTGACGAGGGTGCAACGGCACCCCCAGCTCCTGGGACATCTGCAGGGCGCTCTCCCATCCTGGCGACTCCCAGTCCGAAGGAAGTTCCGCACAGGCCTTCTCCAGCTCCCCCCGCTGCCATTCCAGGCAATAGCCGGCCGGGACCAGCAGATGATTGTTCTCGGAGAACTCGCCGAAGGGTATGAGTATCTCGCCGTTGTCCACGATCTCCTGGATCTCGCTCCTGACCGCCAGGACCTCTTCGCTGGTCTGGCAGTACACCAGGTCGCCGTTCTTGAGCAGGAGGATGGGGCCCTCGATGCTGTCACAAGGGGTGACCGCCCCGGCCTTCCCCGGACGTTCGATCTTGATCTGGGTGCCTAGAGCCGGGAACTCGTCCAGGGCGTACATGGTGGCAGGGTTCAAAGCAATGGCTGCCAAACCGCAGGTCCGGCCCCGACCGTAACGGAGACGGAAGCCGCCCACTCTGGAAGGGTGTCCGAATATGGGACGCCCGGCGACGATGTCCTTGAGGTACTTGTATTCCGGTTTGATCTTATCGTCGTCCTCCTCGGCGGCGGCACTGCTCTTCTTCATATTCAGGAACTTGTCGATGAAGCCCCATCCGTCGATCTCCAGCTTGGAGACGTGCTTCTGGATCTTGGCGGCCTTCTGGCACAGCCCTTCTGCTAGTACCAGACAGACCCCTCCCCTGACCTTGTTGGTCTCGATGCGAGGCAGGTCGCGGAAACCTGACACCTCCACATCCTCAGTGCCTTCACCATCGATGCAGACCGGGCAGTTCTCCATGATCAGCTCCACCTCCGCGGGGCTGGGGGAGTACTGCAGGTGCTGAGCCTGCTTGTAAAGCGGGATCTCCTCGTGCAACCTCTGCACCTCGTCCCGGGTGGGGATGTAATGACCGATGCCCAGCTCCCGGCGCACCACGTCCCCTATGAGGACGCTCATGGCCTGACCGGTTCCTCCAGCCGCCCGGATGGGTCCGGCGAAGACGATGGCCAGATAATCGCTGCCGTCATGGTTGCGGCCTATCCTCACATCGGCTATTCCTTCCAAGGGCGCCACTAGGATCCCTTCTGTGAGCACGGCGAGGCCTACCCGGATGGCCCGGTCCAGAGCCCATTCCTTGCTCTTGGCAGGGCGGGTGGCGATCTCCTTGGCGATGAGCAATGAGACCAGCTCCCGGTTCCCATGCTCCTGGGTGAGACGACGGATGTCCTCCGACACCCCTTTGACGTCCCAATCGTCCAGAAGCTTCTCCACTCTGGAGGCCAAATCCTCGGCCATGGGTATCTCGATAGAGGTCTCCGGGTCCTTCCCCCTGCCTCTGGCCTTCCGGGCCACAGAATAACATTCGTCACACTGGCGGGACAGGGTCTGGAAGTACTCCTTCATCTCGGCACTGCAGGCCAGCTCTTCCGTCATAAGCACCCTCAGCTTTCCGGTACCGGTACGGCCCTCAGCATCGCTAGGAGGCGATCCTTCATCTCTTCGATGTTCTGCCCGGTCTCCACCGATATCGGAAGGCCCAGGGGCTCATCCCGTAGCAGGATGTCCGATTTGCTCTCCAGCACTAGGAGCGGCACGGAGGGGAAACCCTCCTGCACGGAACGGAGCAGAGCCATCTGCTTCTCCATGTCATAGCCGCAGGTCTCGGAGGGGTCGATGATGAAGATGATGACGTCCGTGAGGTACTTCAAGGCCAAAACGGCCTGCTTCTCGATGGCGTTCCTCTCATCCAAGGTCCGGTCCAAGAGACCGGGCGTGTCGATTATCTGATAAGTCCTCCACCCATGGGTCACATGTCCTATGACGATGCCCTTGGTGGTGAAGGGATACGGCGCCACTTCAGGAGCGGCGGTGCTCAGGACGGTGACCAGACGGCTCTTGCCCACGTTGGGGAAGCCGGCGATGACCGCTGTGGGTATGTCCGGCTCCACGGCCGGGAGATTACGGAAGGCCTTCTTGGCCTCCATGAGAAAAGCCAGATCCTTGTCGATGCGCTTGATGACCGACGACAAGCGGCCGTAGAAAGCCCGGCGTAAGGACTCCACCTGGTTCATGTCCTTGGTCCAGCGGATGTTGCGGAGGGTCTCGTTCTTGAGGCCCTCGGTCCTCTTGGCGGCCCAGTTGACCGCCCCCAGTGATTTCTTGTATCCATCCAAGCCGATGACCAGGTCCACCAGCTCTGGGAAGAAGTCCTCCTCCTTGTCCAGGCGTGGGAAGTCATCCACGTATTTGGTGAGGCTGCTGATGATGATGTCCCCCGACGCCGTCACCTTGGCCAAGGCGGTCTTCTTCCTGGTGTCCAGAGCATTGGTGCCGTTCTTGCTTATCTTGGCCGCTCGGCTGTAGGCCTTGTCCATAAGCTCATCGGCGCTGAGGACGCTAGGTATCCGCTTCTGTTTCGGGGACATGGTTGACGGTAGATGATACATCTTATTAATGTTACGGGAGTTGCTGAAGCCATGCAGCATGAGAATGGCCATCGCAACCCCGTGCTCACCGTGGACGGCCTCCTGGTTGAGGATGGGCGGCTGGTGCTGGTGCGACGGGGAAGGGAACCTTTCGCCGGCTTACATGCCCTTCCTGGCGGTTTTGTGGAATGGGGAGAGAGCACCGAGGATGCTGTGCGGCGGGAGATGCGGGAGGAGACCGGGTTGCAGACCGAGGTGACGTCCTTGATGGGCGTGTACTCCGACCCGGGCCGGGACCCTCGTGGGCACACTGTGAGCGTGGTCTATGTTTTGAAGCGTACAGGCGGCAAGCTGGAAGCGGGCGATGATGCCGATGAGGCAGCATGGTTCCATCTGCAATCCCTGCCGCCTTTGGCCTTCGACCACGGTCAGATCGTTTCCGACTACCTCATCGGATTGAAAAAATAGGGGGATTTAGCCCCTTGTTCACTCCTCGACAGGGGCGGGGGCCTCAGGGACCGGTTCGTCCATGATGGGGGAGATCTCGAAAACCACCAGGTCGTAGCCGCAGTAGGGACAGACGTTGTACCAGGTGGGTATTATCTCTTGGCAGCCCGGGCAGTCTTGGTAGACCTCCTGGCCGCAGGTGGGGCAGGCGATGAAGTCCTGCTTCAATCCGGTGCCGCAGTTCAGGCAGACCATCAGGCCGGTGGCCTCATCATGGTAGATCCCGGAGATGCATCCATCCAAGTGGTCGTGACCGCAGCAACCTTCCATGGGCACGATCATCGTGGCCCTTCTGCCAATCAGGCCAGCGGCGAAGGCGATGACCGCGAAGAGCAAAGCCGCCGAGGCTCCCATGTACATGGCCAGGTTGTTGGTGACGTTCAAACCCAGTATGGATAGGGTCACTTGGTTCGGGTAATAGTAGACCAGGGCGGTCATGCCTACGAACAACAGAGACAGCGACAAGCTGATTACAGTCAGATTCCTTCTCAATAACATCCCTCTATACGATGAGATTAGTGGACCTGAGCATAAATATATTTCCGTAGCCAACTAAGTGGAGCGACATTCCGTTCCCATGTTACCGGCTGGATACCAATATTAATTAAGGTCATGGGTCAATTTAATCATGTTCGGCTCATGGAGCAGGATTCTGCCTCGTCGAAGGGCGATGGGAGATTGAAAACAATTAAATAGACACGGTTTACTATGATATTTGCAAAACCGTGAAAAACCATGGAGGAAAATATATGGTGGACGAGAAAATTGATGCCCAGGGCATGATGTGCCCGATGCCCATCGTGCAACTCACGAAGAAGATGAAGACCATGTCCCCCGGCCAGACCTTGGAGCTGGTGGCGGATGACGTGGGCGCCCTGGAGGACGTCCCCGCTTGGGTCTCCCGCACCGGCAATGAGATGCTGGAGCAACGCCAAGAATCCGGTAAGTATTATTTTGTTATTAAGAAGAAATAGAGGTGTATGATATGAGCGACTCTGAAAAATTGGCCTTAGTGGTTTCGGAAGGATCCTACGACAAGGCCATGGCCTCGGTGTTCCTAGGGACCACCGCCGCTGGCATGGGGATGGAGGTGCATGTGTTCTTCACCTTCTTCGGATTGAAACTGTTGAAGAAGAATGCCAGACCCAAGCTGCCCGGGCTCTACCGCATCGCCACCGGGATGTTCGAGAAGAAGATGAAGGGGGTGGGAGTGGACAGTTTCGGCGAGATGCTGGAAACCGCTCAGGAGCTGGGCGTGAAGCTGTATGCCTGCAGCACCTCGATGGAAGCCATGGGAATGAGCCGTGACCAATTGGTCGATGGCGTGGACATCCTGGGGGCCGCCGCCTTCCTGAACATCGCTGCGGACTGCAAGGTGCAGCTCTTCATCGGCTAGGTGTCGTGCATGACCTCCATACTCTTCCTGCTGCTGAAATCACCGCACGAGTACTGTGACCTGGAAATCCTGGGTAAGATCTCCGGCGAGGCTCCCCGTTCCGCGGTGCTGCTGAACGATGCCGCCCTGTTCGCCGTGAACAAGGAGGCAGGGGAAAGGCTCCGTCCTTGGGTGGACGAAGTGTACGTCATGCGGGACGACCTGGAGGCCCGTGGCCTCCCGGTGCAAGGGGATGTGAGCGTCATCGACTACGGAAAGCTGGTGGACCTCATCATGGATGAGTTCGACCAGACGGTGACGATATAGGTGATGCAATGGGAAAAATGCTCATACAGACCCGGTCCGGCACCATGATGAACATGGACAACAACGTGGTGACCAAGCTGGCGCGAGCCGCTCTGGACCGAGGCCACGAGGTGATGGTCTTCGGTTACGGGGAAGGTGTTACCGCCATTAAGGACGGCCAGGACCCCCGCCGATTCCCCAACGTGGGGAAGATCCTGCAGGATTATACGCAGGAAGGGATGCTGGTGACAGTTTGCGAGACCTGCTGCTATGCTCGGGGCATCAAGAGGGGAGAGGAGTTCCCCGGCTCCAAGATCGGCAGCATGACCAACGACCTGTCGGTGTTCGTCTCCGATGCCGACCGCATGGTGACCATAGCGAGGTGATGAGATGGCAGAAAGCATAGTGATAATCATCAACCGCGGACCTTACGGGACCGAGGAGGCCTTCGCCGGCATGAGGGAGGCCTTGGCGCTCATGGTCTCCGGCCTGGTGGACCGTGCTGTGACCCTTCTAGTAGGGGAAGGCACCCTGAACGCCGTCATGTCCCAGAAGCCGGAAGCCATCAGCATGCCCTCCAACCTGGCGGCCCTGAGCGACCTCCTGGACATGGACGGGGAGGTTTTCATGGTGCTAGAGGATCTGGAACGCATCGCCCCGGGCACAGAAGTATTGGAAGGCGTGCAACCGGTGAACTGGTCTCAGGCCAGGGAGATCATATCCTCCTGCCAGCTGGTAACCACCTTCTGAAACCACTTTCCATCTTTTATTCTCAGAAAGGTAAAGGGATTTGTTGAAAAGGATTTGTTGAAAGGGTTTAGGCCGAGACTATGGCTCCGATGACCTGGCTCATGCCGATGAGGGCGGACTCCTCGTCCTTGCCGACCATCTGGGCGTAGGCAGCGATCTTGCCGCGGTAGAACTCCACAACGGAGGAGGGCAGCTTGTCCTCCTTGTCGTTGAGCTTCTGCTCCGCAAAGGTCAGAGCCTTGCCGAGTGGGCTGTCACCGTAGTTCTTGGCAGGCGTCTTGGCAGACTTGCCAGCGACCTTTGCCGGGGCAGCTTTTGGTGCTGCCTTGGGCTTGGCGGCCCCCATGGCGCCGTCCAGAGGCTTGAGATAGAAGATGACGACTCCCACCACCGCCAGGACGACACCCAGTATCATGACCACGTCTCCCCAGCTCATCAGGAAGGCAAGTATGAGAACCAATATGCCAATTACGGCCGCAGCCGCGCCGATCATCACACTTTTGCTACTGGTATCGATCTCCATGATAACAGTTTTATTTTTTAGGTTTATAAAGATTGTCAAATTGCCGGTTATAAATACGATGCATATGGGGTCTGGCATTCCAGAATTATATTTTGTCCTATCGTGCAAAATGATTGAGAAATATGGCAATTAAATATATATATTAAACAAAGCGATATTGAATGCCCGTTTTATAAACCTCGATTTTCCAGGGTGGAAGCAAAGGTAAAAATCAGCCGTTGCCGTTAATGCCCCCGTGAAGACCTCCAAGAGATTGAATTCCATCCCTATGTCCGGCATCCGTCGGATGTTCGACCTGGTCACACCGGAGACCATCAATCTGGGCTTGGGAGAGCCGGACATGGCTCCGCCTAGCGTGGCCGTGGAGGCCATGGCGGAGGCCGCCCGCAAAGGACAGAACAAATACGGCCCATCCGCCGGTATCCCAGAGCTCCGCCGAGCCATCGCCGAACTGAATCATGTTTACAACCCACAACTCCAGATGGGTAACGTCCTGGTGACCCCCAGCGGCACATCTGGCCTGCTGGCGGTCACACAGGCCCTCCTGGACCCTGGAGACGAGGCATTGATCCCCGATCCTGGTTTCGTGCTCTATGAGCCACATACCCTCCTGGCCGAGGCCAAGCCCCGCTTCTACAAGCTCACCGAGGGCGACTTCCAACCGGACATGGACAGCATCATGCAGCAGGTGGGCCCCCGCACCAAGCTCATCTATGTCAACAACCCCTCCAACCCCACCGGCGGAACATTGAGCCAGGAGTCCTACCAG
>JAQUUA010000088.1 GCA_028694055.1 Candidatus Methanomethylophilaceae archaeon
CCCGCACCATGGCCACCACCTCGTGCCCATGACGGATCAATTCCTCTGCCACGTAGGAGCCCAGGAAACCGCTGGCACCGGTGACCAGGACCTTCACTTCAGCACCTCGGGCCGGATGGATCGGTCTCGCATGTAGACCCGGTGGGTGAAGATCTCTGCCATCTGCATCCCGTCATACGGTTCCAGAGGGCTCCGCATGAACATGTCGTCCACGGGCATGATGCGGAAAGCCCCGGTGGCAGGGAGTCCGGCCAGAAGCCGTTCCCGATTCGCTGCGGATACTGCCAATCCCACAGACTGCACCCGGTCCGCACCTCGGAAGGCGGGGTTCATCGGCAGGTCGGCCACCAATGCCAAAGCGTCCTCAGCACTGTCCACGCGCACCATCTCCAGGAAACGGCGGCGGTTGTGGAATGCCAGGGGGGCATAGGAAGAAGCCGCCTCATCCAGGTCGCTGAGGCCCTCGGACAGGCTGATGGTCCACATGTTCTTCTGGTCGTTGGATTGGAAGACCTTCGCACCGGCGAACTGAACGTAGCGACGTCCGCATTGCAAGAGGAAGGCTCCATCATCGCTGATGCCCATCTCAGATTCCGCTCCGATGCGGTCCAGATGTTGGGCGGTGAGGCGGCAGAAGGACTCCGCCTCCGGGCGGCTACCGATGAATGCCGCCTGCGTGGGGGAGCTGCAGAGCTGCTGGTCGTACATCACCATGTTCAAGGCCAAACCGGCCGCCGCTTCCTCACCGGCGTCGCCGTCCACAATGGCGAAGCCTGTGAGCGGGCCGTTTATGAAGAGCCGGGGGAGATGCGGGTTGCTGGCCAGTTTGGAGGCCACGCTGCGTCTGGCAGGGTCTCCTCCCCAGAAGTTCACCGCTCCTAGACGCCCTCTCTGTAGAAGCTGGTCCATACCGGGGCTGTCAGCCGCCAGGTAGCCTAACACCAGCGCCTGTTTCAGTTCCGGAGCGCCGGATTTCTCCGCCGCGGCCTCCCAGCCCTTCAGAGCTTCGGTCACCGCCTCGTAGTTCACACGGGAAGGCTTGAGGATGGTCAGATTGCCGGTGACGAGGGATGTGATGGTGGGGATGAGGGGCGGCACGATGGAGTTGCCGGAGCTGATGATGAGCACCGGCCCGGTGGCATGGCTCCGCACGTACTCCCCTTCCCCGATGGCAACGAAATCCTGCAGGGAGGCAGCACCCCCTTGCAAGGAGGCCTCCAGGCTCTTACGCATGTTCTCGCCGTTCAGGACCTCCCTGGTGAAGGTCATCTCCATGTCGATGAGGGCCCGAGAGTATCCCGAGCTGGCAGCCAGACGGTCCGCCATGTCCTCCAGCTCGCCGGATTCCCACCGCTGCGACCATATGCGCCCCATCTCCTCCACGGTGCGGAGCCTGGTCTCCAGGTCGATGCCGGACAAGCGGCCCTGGATGTCCGCTCCCCGAGACAGGAGGGACAATAAGGAGTCAGTATCCAGTTCGTTGCTCTCAATGTTCCATCTCAAATCGTTTCCGGGACAATATGGCTCCATCACCTTCATCCCTCCATGAGCTCTTCCAGAGTGCCACCGCAGGCCCTCTGCAGATCCCAACCCTCTTTCACCGTCAGCCTCCTGCCGAATTCGAACTCCTTGCCATAGAACCGGTCCGAGGCATGGGAGACCATGATGTCGCCGGGGAAGAAGCATTCGAACCAGGTGGTCACGAAGGGGTTGTAGATGCACATCAGACCTTCCTTGCCATCATCCCTTATCAGCTCGAAGCTCTTTGGATCGACCAGGAAGGCCTCCGACAGGGGGTGGGGGATCTTGCCCATCACGCCATGCCGGTCTATCAGGGCGGTGAGGGTCTCGGTCATACCCAGGACATCCATGAATGGCACCTCCACACCCTCCCCGGACTTGGAGAGGGCCCGGAAATAGTCCCGGGCGCCCTCGGCCATCTCCGGGTAAGGGGGCAGGTCGGCGAATCCCTTGGAGCCGCCGCCGGTGACGATCACGCCTCCCTTGCCCAGGTCCACAGGGGGGGCCCGCATGAGGACCTTGGACATCTCCCTCTTCATGAAGCTCATGTCCTCGAACTTCTTGGACATCAGGTACACTCCCGCCGGAGCGGTGAAGAAGAGTTTGGGCTCGGCCTTGCTCTTCAGGAACTTCAGCAGGTTCTTCTTGTCTGGAACCAAGCGCTGCCAAGGGGTCTCTCCTTCCTTGCCTTCCCTCATGCTCATCCCGTACAGGAGTTCGATGCCCTTGGACTCCAGAGCCAGCTCCACGAAGGCCACGAAGCTCAGCATGTGCCTGAGCTCCGGGGCGGCCATGAAGAGCGCCACGCCCTGATCGGACTCCAGCTCTGACCCGTAGACGTATTCGAAGAGGTCAGCGTTGGCCTTCACCATCAAAGCCAGGTCGATGGGGCTGCGATAGACCTTTACCGGAGCCTTGCCGGTGGTTCCAGAGGACATGAAGTGCTCTCCGCCGGCCTCCACATCATCGATGACGAAACGTTGGTGCCCCTCGCCTCTGAGCATGTCCGCAGGGACCACCATCTTCACCACATCCTCCATGTCGGCATTGGATGCTTGGATGTCAAGGCGGTCGAAAAGGGACGCGTAGTACTCCGAATGATCGCGGAAGAAACGCACCGAGTCCTGCAACAGTCCTCTACGGATCTTTGCCAGGGCGTCGGGTGATTTCTGGAACAGGGACGGATCATTGACCAGGTTCCATATCTTCTCTACATGCGGGTCATGTCTAAGTCTACTCCTCTCAGCGTTGTCCAATATCTCGTGTATCCCCAAATAAAAAACCCCCGGTGAACGAGATGTGTAGGCTTTTCCCACTAAAGAAACTATGCTGTCGTAACATTTCAGAGGCCACTCAGAGCCGGCTTCATAATCATTATCTGGTAAGGAAAGGAAACTAATTTTAGAGTCTGGACTGTAAGACGCATAGCTATAAATGAGCGGGAAGTGCAATCCTTCATACATGAGCAAAGGAGAAAAAGTGCTGACCACCAACACTGGCAGGACGGTGGATGACGATCAGAACAGCGTCACCGCCGGGCCTTCCGGGCCACTACTGATACAAGACGTGCATTTCCTGGAGAAGATGGCCCACTTCGATAGGGAGAGGATCCCGGAGAGGGTGGTGCACGCCAAAGGCGCCGGTGCCTATGGTTATTTCGAGGTCACGGCGGATGTCAGCCGCTACACCAAAGCCAAGTTCTTGTCCGAGGTGGGGAAGAAGACCGACGTCTTCGTCCGCTTCTCCACCGTGGGCGGGGAGAAAGGTTCCGCGGACGCCGAGAGGGACCCCCGTGGATTCGCCGTCAAGTTCTACACCGAGGACGGCAACTACGACATGGTGGGCAACAACACCCCGGTGTTCTTCATACGAGATCCTTTGAAGTTCCCAGACTTCATACACACCCAGAAGAGGCATCCTGGTAGCAATCTCAAGGACCCGGACATGTTCTGGGACTTCTTGTCCCTCACCCCCGAGTCTGTGCATCAGGTGACCATCCTGTTCTCTGACCGTGGCACGCCAGCCACTTACCGGAACATGAACGGCTACACCAGCCATACCTTCAAATGGTACAACGACAAGGGTGAGTACTTCTGGATCAAGCTCCATTTCAAGACCGAACAGGGGATCAAGAACCTGAATGCCTCCCAGGCCGAGGAGCTGAAGGGCAAGGACCCCGACCATGCCACCCGCGACCTCCATGACGCCATCGCCAGGGGGGAATACCCATCGTGGAGGGTGGAGGTACAGGTGATGCCCGCAGAGGATGCCGAGAAGTACAGGTTCAACCCCTTCGACATCACCAAGGTCTGGCCCCATGCCGACTACCCGCCCATGCCCTTCGGGCGCATGGTCCTGAACCGGAACCCGGATAACTACTTCGCAGAGGTGGAGCAATCCGCCTTCTCCCCCGCGAACTTCGTGCCTGGAATCGCCGCCTCCCCGGACAAGATGCTGCAAGGCCGTCTGTTCAGCTACCATGACACCCACAGGCACCGTCTCGGAACCAACTACCACCTCCTGCCGGTGAACTACCCCAAGGGGAGGCCGTTCCATAACTACCAGCGGGACGGCGCCATGCGGTCGGACCACAATGGCGGCGCCGGGCCGAACTACTACCCCAACAGCTTCAACGGTCCCTTGCCTATGATCGATGCCTCCGAGCCCCCTGCCCCTGTGGATGGAGACGGTGCCCGTTACGACTATGTGCACCCCAACGATGATTTCGTGCAGGCCGGAGACCTTTACCGCAAGGTCATGACCCCTCAGGACCGGGACAACCTGGTCTCGAACCTAGTGGGTCATATGTCCGGAGCCAAGAAACGCATCCAATATCGGCAGGCTGCCATCTTCTACAAGGCTGATGTGGAGTACGGCAGCCGGGTGGCGGAAGGGTTGGGACTCGATCTGGCTACGGTGAAGGAGCTGGCAGCCATGAGCAAGGAGGACAGGGCTGCCGCCACCCAGAAGGACCTTTAAAAGAAACGGGGCTCCCGGCCCCTTATTTTTCATTCTTTCCTATGCGGTACATGCCCATTGGCACTCGTATCTCGAAACGGGCACCTTTCCCGTATGTCCCGGTCTCGATGATGGACATCCCCAGCATCTCCAGCACCTCCTTGGTCATGAACAGCCCGAAACCGGTGTTCTGACCGAACCCCCGTTGGAAGATGCTCCCCTTCTTCTCATCCTCCACACCCAAACCATCATCCTCCCATACGATGACCAGCTGGTCCCGTTCTCGGCGATGGCTGAGACGGGCGTAGGTGGCTCCGGCACCGTGTCGGACGGTGTTGTCCATGAGGTTGAAGAACACCTTCTCCAATATGGGGTC
>JAQUUA010000011.1 GCA_028694055.1 Candidatus Methanomethylophilaceae archaeon
GACCGCCCCCTGGAGTCCCCTGATGGCATCCTGCAGGGCCGTTGCCGCCCGTGGCGACCTCACGATGATGATGTTGGCCCCGGAGAGCAACGAGGCCAGCCCGGTGACGGTCTCCCAGTTGCTGCCTCTCTCCAGCAGGTCCCCTAGAGAAGGGTCCTCGCTGCCGGCGTCCCCCACCTGCCATGCGGCGCTGGCGTCACAGATTATGGGGCACTGCAGCATACGGTCGCCGTTCAGCGCCGCCAATCGGATGCGCTCGTTCACGGAATAAGAGTAATCCAGACCCATCCCCAATGGCGCCATGAGGGGGTCCATGACGATGTCCTTGCGCTCCACGCCGTAGTCAGAGAGCAGGATGTTCATCTGCTTGGCCAGGTTGATGTCCAGGTTGGAGAACGCCAGCACGGCATGGCCGTGGGCCAGAGCAGCGGCGGAGACGGTCTTGTAATGGTCCTCCTCCACCGGTGCCAGCAGTAAGCGGGCTCCGGACATGGCCTCCGCCACGGCGGCGAGGGTGAGGGCATCCTTCTCCGGGTTGCCGCAACCATAGACTATGAGGGGCAAGCCACAGGCATCATGCACCGTTTTCACGGTGGCAGCGGCGTCCTCGGGGGAGACGTCCCGTCCTTCCGGATCGGTGCTCTGCAGGCGGAGGCAGACAATGTCCGCACCCAGGGCTTTCCAGGCCTGGGCCCAGCTCACCGGGTCCTGGCAATCGGCACCGAAGAGGGTCTGCAGAACAGAGGGATAACCGGTCAGGTCGTCCAGCACCTCTCCGGCCAGAAGCCTCTGCCCAGAGGAGTTGCCGTCCAAGGCCAGGAAAGGCATCCCCTTGTCTCCGCCCACGCTCAGACCTTCCACACCCAGGGCCACCTGGCCCACCTCGCCGCTCCACTTCTCGCTCGCTGTTGGTATCTGCGCCATCTTGCCACCGTCAAATCAAAGGGTCCATGTCCAAGGCGGGATGGGAGACCTTGGTCATCCAATCCATGAGCCCTTCCGCGTCCTCGGTTATGGTCTCGTCCGCTATCTTGTCCACCAGGTCGGGGATTCCCGCCCGGCGTCCTATCTCCGTCAGGCTCTCCCGTAGTGATTCCTTCAGGCTCCTGGGCATCCAGGAGACTCGCAGGAAGCCGCCTTCAGCGGCCATGAATTTGTCGCTCGTTAAATATTTTCTGCCCACGCCCATGAATCCAGGGGTCTGGCGGCCTCCGCCGATGGACCCGGCCAAGGTGGAGAACTTCATCCCCACCGGCGTCATGCCGGTGTGCTCCCGGTGCACAGCGATCACCGACTGCATGTCCGGGGTCATGGCCAGGATGACCTCGAAGCAACCACAGGAGGTCATGGGGGCGTCCATGAGGCTGTACATGCACATCCGGTCCACCGTGCCATGCGATGCCATGTGTACGGTGCTGTTCACCCCCTCCCATTCCCCCTTGTCCGCATCCAAGGTCCGGCCTTTGGGCACCGGTTGGTTGGGGCCGGCGGAGAACAGGCCATGGCTGGCCTTGGCGTCCAGCCAGTTGATGGCACCGCAGAGCCCCAGCCTCTCCGGGGAGATTATGCATATGTGGTCCGGTGCGAAGGATTGGCACATGCTGCAGGTGTAGAACTCCGAAACCGACTCGTCCGTCAGGCCGGCCAGACGCTCGTCGCGGGCCTCGTAGACCGCGACGGCCTCGTCCTTCAGGCCGCCCATGGCGGCAGGGTCGCTAATGAGGGTCACCTGTATACGGGTGACGATCTTCCCGAACTCCTCCTTCAGCTTCAAGGTGAGTATCTGGCCCAGATGATGCAGCCTTAGCCCTTGGGCCACAGCCGTATCCGACACCCGGATCCAGTTCAGGTCTCGCTGGCCAGCATGCCATATCCCTTCCCCGTAGTTCAGGAACTGATGGATGCGCCTCTCCATGACCGCCTCCAGGTCGGACTCCATCTGCTGCCCGTAGACCTCCACCAATATCGCCAGGTCCACGTTGCTTCCTTTGGGCATCTGGTCCAGCTCCGGTCCCAGCACGGTGATCCGACCGTCCTCCACATCCCCCTCCTCCCGGGAGAGCAGCAGCTCGAAGGATTGCGAGCGTCCGCCCCCGAACTCCACATGGGTGTCCGGGCGTCTCAGTACCTCCCCCTCGAAGGCTGGACCGTAAGGAACCGGGATCTGCACCGGGGACACTTTCACTTCTATCCCCCGGCTCTCGATCCCTTTCTGCAGCATGCTGGTATGATCCCGATGCACGAAGAGCGCCCCCGGGACCTCTGGCAGGGACATGTCGCTGACGATCACGGCATGGTGCATGAGGGCGGCGAAGGCCATGGCGGCATCCAGGTTGCTCAGCCCGCCCATATGCAGGACGAAGGTCTTGGGTCTTTTCAGCAGGTAGGCGTCCAAACGTTCCCGGTCGCCTTCCGCTATGGCTCCGAATGACAAGGCCGCCCGCACGGCGAAGTTCAGGGCGTGCACTGTGCCCAAAGCCTCACCGACCGGGTAGAGCATCCGGTCCCAACCCATGCCTATCCTCTCTTCCCGCAGATGTCGCACGCAAGGGCCATTGGCCACCATGACCATCCCTCGAGACTGGCCGTCCCGGACGATCTTCACCAGTCCTTCCCGGTCCTCAGTGCCTCCCAGGAGCACGGCGCATCCGGGTATGGTATCGTCCACGAAGCTCAGGCCCAATGAGCGTAGGACCCGGTCCGGGATGAAACCCTCCTCCGGCAGCTCTTGGATGTCCAGATGCCGCATGGCCTCCAAGGCCTCGGCGGCATACATGGCCATTTCTCCGGCGGAGAACCCGGCCTCCAGCCCTTCCTGGGGAGAGACATCCATGGACCTTAGGGACTGCAGCAGGGTATCCAGGGAGAGGTCCTTCTCCCCTCTCCAAGCATACCATAGGGGCAGGTCGTAAGCCGTTTCCGGGTATGCCAAACGGACGTTTCCTCCTTTCTCTCTTGACCTCTCCTCCGCCACGGCTATGGCCAGATGGAGCAGGGAATGGGCGCCGGTGACGGCCATAGACACCAAGGTGGAGGCGTCCAGGGTTCGATCTGGTTGGAAACCGGAGAGCAGGATTCCCGCCGCCTTCCGTGATTCATCGCTCTTATCAACACTGTAACGTTCCAGGAAAGCTCCCGGGTCGGCGGTCAGGGTTTGGTCGCGAGGCTGTAGGCGTGAGGCTTGTTCCAGATGACTGTTCAGTTCTATCTCCCCGATTTGGATATGTAAGAAGGTTCGATGGTACGGGGAAAAGATACTGGTTAGGATTATATAACGATGTTCCAGCCACCGGTAGGGGTCAGACCTCGCTGAACTTTTCCAGGGCGTAGGGTCCGTTGAGGTAGACCAGGGCAGACTCAATCTCCCTCTGCAGCTCCGCCATCCCTCCGGCATAGCCGCCGGCATCGGCGACGATCTCCATGGCCATCTTCTCATAGGATATGACCACCTTGGTGAAGACTGAGACCAGGTTGATATCCAGGTCGGAGAGGGCCTGCGTGACCCGGTATATGGACCCCGGGCTGTCAGGTATGCTGAAGCGCATGCCTACCAGGTGGGACCCCTTGCGGAGGAAGGTCACAGAGAGCAGCCAGGACTCCGGCACCGCCACCACCATGGCCGTGCAGTCCCGGAGCTCGTCCAGGTATTGGGAGTAGTCCCCGGAGAGGTCGAATCCACCATCCCTCAGAGGCATGGGGCCGCCCCGCATCTGCTCCATCTTGCCGCCCAGCCCGGAATGGATGCTGCGGGAGAAGATACGGCCGATGTCCGAGGACTGCACCTCGATGTGGTCCAATTTGGATATGGAGGGGTCGTTGCGTCTGGCCAGCTCTTGGAAGCCCTCCCTGATGAGGTCTATCTCGCCGGTGAAACCCAGGTCCACCAGCATCTTCCACACGATGCCCACGTCGGATATGACGTTCATGGACACCGAGTTCAGGATGTTGATGCCTCGGTCCCCCAGGAACTTGGCGGCTTGAGCGGTGGAGCCGGGGACGTCGCGCATGTAGAATGTTATCTGTGACAGGGTGCGGTAGTTCTCCGGGGCGTAGGTGGAGAGTATCAGCTCGTACTTCTTGGCGTTCCCTTCCTCGTACTTGAAGAGGGTGCTGTACACCTGGCTCCCTTCCGCCATGCCCACAGCTTCGCTGATATCGCTGTCGATGGCTATCCTGGAGCCCTCCATCTTCCGGAAATCCCACATTTTCATGTTAAGACCAGCACCACATCTACATCCGCTTAGAAAAACATTGCACTAGATGTCACGACGGTTCATGTACTTCACCGATGCCAGGGGACGGGTCCAAATGGGGTCGGTGTTGTTCTTGTAGATCAGCTCCTTCTTGAGGTTGCTGATGGAGGTATGCTCCTCCAAGCCCTCCGTCCATGATGTGAGGGCTGCAAGGATGCCTCTCTCCGCCCACATCTCCATGCCGGTCATGCGCAGGGCATCCTCTATCATGTCCCGAGCCTCCAGAATCTTGGTCTGGGCTTCGTCCAGCTGTTGGATCTTCTGCTTCAGTTTCTCCTCTTCCATGCTTCCACCTCAGCTCTTCCTTTGGAAAATGTACATCCCGGGGATGCGCCGGCTCAGGCCCATGGAGTAACCGCATCGGCGGCAGCGATGACCGATCACGGTGTCCTCTCCCTGCAGGGTCCGGTTGGACACCTTGCGGAGCTCGCTACGGCATACCGGGCATTCCGGAGGAGCCTCCTCCGACCGGCCTTCGTTGTAGGATATCTCCAGCTCTGCCAGGTCCCGGGCGATGGCCATACGCCTCACCCTCTCCCCACTGACCCGGTACATGGGGTCCTTGCGCCTCAGCTCCTGCGACACCAGGGTGGCCAAGAGGCCTTGGGAGCGCACGGGGGAATGACGATGCAGCACCATGTAAATGGCATCTGCCAGGGTGTCATCGTCAGGGATTCTGTAACTCATCGTTAACCCTAGGATATGGAGGTACTTTAGCCTTTCATACCACAGATAATTTAATCACCCTGTGCTCTATCCAAGGAAAAGGCGGGGGTAGCCGAGCTGGCCAAAGGCGCAGGACTTAAGACTCCACCGGGGTGAGAAATTCTGTCCCGAAGGGGTTCGTGGGTTCGAATCCCACCCCCCGCACCACTCTCCTGCGTTCGATGATGTGATCAACCGCCATTCTTGGCGTTCACTTTCTGATTCTCTCCGCCAGCATCTCTCCCCCGGTGGCGAAATCCTCCGGGGACAGCTCATGGAACAAGACCACGATGGCCTCCTTGGGGATGCCGGCGATGCGGCTCATCTCGTCCGTGAACACCTTGGCTATCTCCGACTTCTTGGCATAATCCCTGGGCAGCATGTCGATGGTGATGACTGGCATGATTTAGGCTCCTTGCATCGGCCCTTGATATCCGTGGGCTATCCAGCCAACGTTCCAAGGGTTGATAACGGTATCTCCGGCCTAATATCTACGGCTTGGATGCCGGTGTGGACGTTATATAATTAGGAGGCTGATATTCATGTCATGGATGAATATGGCGAAAGATCCGCCAACCACGTCTTCGCAGTGGGCCTGATCGTATTGGGTCTGGTCTACCTCACCTATGTGTTCCTGTGGTTCGACTTCTCAGGATTCATGGCCATGAGCCAATCTGAGCGCATGACCATGACCGCCTTCTACATCATCGCTTCCTCGGCCTTGCTGATATTGGGCTATCTGCTGTACTCCTGGGATGAGTTGCTGATATCCTTCCTTCTCGTGGGTGTAGGGCTATTGGAGCTGGCCAACGGCATCGGGGGCTGGTTCGGATACGACCGCTGGGAGGGGGCATTCCTGGTCCTGGCCATCATAATCATCATCATGGCGGTCATGGTCTTGGTGCAGAGTGGATACATCCTGGGGATGGGCATGCTGGCGGCGGCTGTGGCCTACATCCTCGATGCATTGATGGCCCTGCAGGCCGGGGAGCTCATGGGAACCGTGATGGGAGCCATATACCTGCTGGCCACCATAATGTTCGTCTACCTGGGCGTGGCCATAATGGTCAATGATGAGATGGACATGGACGTCCTGCCCATCGTCTGACGTTCAAGCCAAACACCTTCCATTCTTTTCCATACCCATCAGAAGGGCCAGAACGCGAATATGGATATCAGCCCCATCACTACGACCAAGACTGACAACGGCAAGCCCATGTGCCAGTAGTCGGTGAAGCGGTAACCTCCTGGACCCATCACCAGGGCGTTGGACTGATGGCCTATGGGGGTGAGGAAGGCACAGGAAGCCCCGATGGCCACGGCCATGAGCAGAGGGTCGGCGGAAACCCCTAGGCCAGACGCAATCTGGATGGACAAGGGGGCCATCAGGACCGCCACGGCGGCATTGTTCAGGATGTTCGACAGGGCCAGGGTGGCCACCATGAGGATTATGACCGCTGAGTGGGGAGTCATCGCCGACCCCATCCCCAGCATGATGTCGGCTATGAGCTCGGAGCCGCCCACGGCCTCCATGGCCGCTCCCACCGGTATCATGGCCCCCAGCAGCACGATCACCGGCCAATCGATGCTCTTGTAGAACTCCTTCACCGGGACCATGCCGATGAGGACCATGATTACTGCCACGGTGAGCAGGGCGACTTCGATAGGAACGACATCCAAGGCGGCGACGATTATCCCTGCACTGAATATGGCCACCGCCAATAGGACCCGGCGCGGCTTACCCAGGTCCAAGTCGCGGCTGGCCAACGGCAACAGCCCCAAGACGGACACCGACTGGGTCAAGGTCTCCCGTGGTCCCTGCACCAGGAGCAGGTCCCCCTGCTTCAGCCGGGTGCTGTCCAGACGCCCGCTGATGCCCCGCCCCTGCCTGGAGATGGCCAAGAGGTTGATGCCGTGTCGGTTGTGGAGGCGCAATCCGCGGACGGTTTTCCCGATCATGAAAGAGTCCTGGGAGATCACCATCTCTGCCAATTCCACCTCGTCCGAGCCGTAGATCTGATCGTCGAACTCCCGGCTCTCCAGGAGCAGCAAGCCCAAGTCGTCCAGGAGGGTCTTGATGTTCTCGGCGCAACCCTTGACCACCAGCACGTCGTCGGCCAGGATAAGCTTGTAGGGAGAAGGGGCGTTGAACCGGTTCTGGCCGCGGAAGAGGGTGAGGATGACCACCTCGGAATCGGACATGGCCGCGATGTCCGATATGCGCTTACCCACCAGCACAGAATCCTCTGGCACCCGGACCTCGGTTATGTAATCCTTGATCTGGGCCACCAGCTCGCCCGCGGCGGCATCGTCCCGTTGGGGCATCAACCTCCATCCCAGGAGGACCACGAAAATCAGGCCGGCAATGCAGACCGAGAGGCCCACAGGGGAGAAATCGAACATCCCGAACGGGGCGCTGCCGGTCTCCGCCCTGGCCATGGCGATGATGATGTTCGGAGGCGTGCCGATGAGTGTGGTCAGACCTCCCAGCAGGGACCCGAACGCCAACGGCATCAGGTAGAGCGACACCGGCCGTCCGGATTTCCTGGCAATACGTATGGCCACCGGCATCAGAAGGGCCAGGGCACCCACGTTGTTCATGAAGGCCGAGAGCACCGTGACCACCAGGGTTAGGACCAGGAGCTGTATGGCGAAACGGTCTCCAGCGGATGAGACGGCCTTGGAGATGACTTGTATCAAACCAGAGTTCAGCAGGCCGCGGCTGACGATCAAGACCGCCGCCACGGTGATGACGGCAGGATGGGCGAAGCCCAGGAAGGCCTCCGATGCCGGCACAATGCCCACCAGGGTGAGGAACAGCAAGGCCACCAAGGCCACGATGTCATACCTCCAGCGGTTCCAAACGAAAAGCACCAGCACCAGCGCCAAAACCACGAAGAACACGATCATGTCGATGTTGGCCATGGGATCGAAGGACGTCAAACGGCAGACCCTCCAGGAAATCTTCTTCAGAGCTTATAATGATGACTGAGTACGAGGCCAGGAGCTTGTGGAAACCGCCTGATGGGCCGGGGGCTCAGAACGGCCAGAACACGGATATGGCCAGAATGCCCACTACGGCGGTCAGGACCTGCAAAGGCAAACCCATCTTCCAATAGTCCGTGAAGAGGTATCCTCCCGGACCCATGACCAAGAGGTTGGACTGATGGGCGATGGGTGTGAGGAAGGCACAGGACGCCCCGATGGCGATGGCCACCAGGAACGGGTCCGCCGATACACCCATGCGCACGGCCAGCTCAAAGGCCACCGGAGCCATGAGTATGGCCACGGCGGCATTGTTGACGATGGCGGACAGCACCATGGTCAGCACCATGATGATGGCCAATATCATCAGCGGTGACATGCTGCTCCCCAGCCCCAACAGGGCGTCCACAATCAAGGTGGAGCCCCCGGACCGTTCGAAAGCCGCACCCAGGGGCATCAGGGCACCCAGAAGTATGATGATCGGCCAATCGATGCTCTTGTACATGTCCTTCACCGGGACCATCCCCAGGATGAGCATGATCACGGCGACGATCACCAAGGAGGTGGCGATGGGGAAGACGTTGAAAGCCGCTGCCGCCAGACCCAGGGAGAACAAGGTCACGGCGGGCAGCACCTGTCGGGGCCGGCCGATGGAGATCTCCCCGCTAGCCAGAGGGATGAGGTTCAGGTTGGATATGGATTGGTTCATTGTTTCACGTGGACCTTGGAGGAGGAGAAGGTCCCCAGGCTTGATGCGAACGGAGTCCACCTGGACATTGAACTCCTGTCCCTCCCGGGATATGGCCAGGAGGTTGACTCCGTATCGGTGGTGCAGACGCAGGCCCTGGGCGGTCTTGCCGCTCACGAAGGAGTTCCGGGATACCACCACCTCTGCGAACTGCACTTCGTCTGCTTTGAGCATATCATCCTCGAACTCCCGGCTCTCCAGCATCTGCAGGCCGAAATCGCCCAGCAGCTTCTCTATGTCCTCGGTGCAGGCCTTGACCACCAGCACATCGCCCTCCAGGATCAGCTTGTAGGCGGAAGGGGCGTTGAAGATGTTCCCGCCGCGTATCAGACGGAGGATGGTGGCTTGGGTCTCCGACATCTCATGCACATCAGAGATGCGCTTGCCGATAAGCCCCGAGCCTTCCGGGACCAAGATCTCCGTGATGTAGTCGTTGATCTTGGCTATGAGCTCCCCATTGTCCACGTTCTTTCTTTGTGGCAGGAGCCTCCAACCGAAGGCTATCATGAACAGCAGCCCCACCACAGAGATGGAGACCCCCACGGAGGCGAAGTCGAACATCCCGAAGGGCTGTGAGTAGAAGTCCGCCCTGGCCATGCCGATGATGATGTTGGTGGGGGACCCGATGATAGTGATGAGGCCGCCCAGGAGGGATCCGAAGGCCAAGGGCATCAGGTAGAGGGACACCGGTTTCTCGGACCTCTTGGACAGACCGATGGCCACCGGTATCAATATCGCCACGGCGGCGATGTTGTTCATGAACGCCGACAGGACGGTGACAGCGGTGGTCAGCACCGCCAGCTGGACCACGAATCGGTCCCCGGCTTTGGATACCGCCCTGCCGATGAGGTCCACAAGGCCAGCGTTCTGCAGGCCCTTGCTCACCACCAGGACGGCGGCCACGGTGATGACGGCAGGATGACCGAAGCCGCTGAAAGTGTCCTCTGGGGCGATGATCCCCACCATGGTGAGCGCCATCAAAGCCATCAAGGCCACCACGTCATAGCGCCATCTATCGACCACGAAGAGGATGAACATCCCCAATAGGACCAGGAAGAAGACTATGAGGTCGGAATTGCCCTGAATGGTTCCCCAGATGTCAGCCATCTTAAGACGATTTAATCATGGTTCTCAGGAGATATAATACTAGCCCGTTTGCGTTCATGGAATCGCAGCCCTCACTCGCTCTCCATGAACTCATCCGAGTCCAGGTACAAGGACTCCAGCTGCTCCCGGGTCTGGGGATCAGGCTTCCACATGCTGCGGTCGATGGCCTCCAGGAGCCTGCCGGTCATGTGCCGCATGGCATAGGGGTTGTTGTCATTAATCCATTCCTGCACCTTCTCCTCCAGGAGGAAGTCGTCCGCCAGGGTCTGGTACATCCATGGCTCCATGATGTCCGCCGTGGCTCCCCAGGCGAATGAGTAATCCACCAATGACGCCAGCTCCTGCACGCCACGGTAGCCGTGACGCATCAGGCCCTGCAGCCACTTGGGGTTCATCACCCGGCTGCGGAAAATGAATCGGCACTCCTCTGCCGTGCTACGGACCTTGAGCCGCTCAGGATCGGAGCTGTCGCCCACGAACGAGGAGGGGGATTCCCCCCTCTGAGAACGGACGGCGGCCACCATGCCGCCATGGTACACGAAGTCATCATCGTTGTCCAGCATGTCCAGTTCCCGGCTGCAGTGGTTCTTCACGGTCACATCGATGCCCGCTAGCCTCTCTTGGAACAGTGACTCCATCCTCTCCCCTCTCCTCCCGCCTCCATAGGCATGGCAGCCCCAGTTGACGAAGGCGCCACCGAGGTCGGAGACCTCCGACCAGCGGGAGGACTCGATCATCTCTCCCACTCCTCCTCCATAGGTGCCAGGAGGGCAGCCGAAAACCCGCACCTTGGCCCGGGAACGGGCTTCGTTCTCGCCCATGCCCTCCCGCAACGACCTCTGGATGTCCTCCTCCAGATGCTTGCAGATGAAGTTCTTCTGTGGCGATTCGTCCAGGGCGGCCACCATCTCCACGCCCTGGTCGATGAGGTCCATGAGGTGCGGGAAGGTGTCCCGGAAGAGGCCGCTGATGCGTAGGGTGACGTCAATGCGGGGACGTCCCAGCTCCGTTATGGGGATGACCTCGATGCCTGTGACCTTGCCGCCACCGGCGTTCCACAGGGGACGCAGCCCCATGAGCCAGAGGATGTAGGCGATGTCGTCCCCCCCGGTCTTCATGGTGTCAGTGGCGAACACCACCATCCCCACGCTCTCAGGGTACTTCCCGTTCTCGCGCACGTGCCTCTGCACCATCTTGTCCGCCATGGACCTCCCCAGGTCCCAGGAGGCCGGGGTGGGTATGGAGGCCGGGTCCATGGAGTAGAAGTTCCTGCCGCTGGGGAGGAGGTGGGAATTGCCCCGGGTGGGCACCCCGCTGGGCCCCGGCTGTACATAGCCGCCTTCCAGGGCATGCAGGAGGTTGTCGGTCTCCTTGGATGTGCCTTGGATGCCAGGGAACACGCATTCGCACACATATCGGCATACCTGGGCCAATTTAACGGACCCGGGATGCCTGACTTCCACGCTCTGCAGGCATGCCTCGCTCAGGAATCCCTGGGAACGCCATTCCCTGACCAGACGCTGGCACTCCTCCTCCACGTCTTGGAGCCACGCCCCGTTGGGACGTCCGTCTCCAGGATGGATGTCGGAAGGCGATGCGAGAAGATGGTCGAGCTCGCATCCCATGCTCTCGGCCACCGCCTCCCGTATGGAGGGGACGGAACCGTTGCGCAGGCGGACCAGGGAATACACGGTCTCATCCAGGAGCTGCTCCTCCGGCACGGTCCCGAAGATGTGCAGCCCATCCTTGATGATGGTGCTCCTGATTTCACTCAGGTAATCGTAAAGGGCCTTCAATCGAGGCCTGACCTCCGATGCGTGGGAATCGTCCGGCAAGCCCAGGTCAGATAGTAAAGACAGTTCCCGGAGGCGGTTCAGGATCCTGTCCAAGAGCGTGGACATCTTGCCGTCCTGGCCCGCCTGCTCGGCTTGGAAGTAGGCCTGCAGGTCGGCATCCAGGGACTCCAGGTCTGTGTAGCTCCCGGCCCTGGCCATGGCCGGAGGGAGGTGGTCGACCACCACGGCGCTGCTGCGTCGCTTGGCCTGCATACCCTCTCCGGGATTGCTCATGAGATAAGGATAGACGTTGGGGAGGTCGTCCAACACCAGGTCTGGATAGCATCGTTCCGATAGCCCCATGCTCTTGCCTGGAAGCCATTCCAAGGTTCCATGGGTGCCGAGATGGACGACGGCATGGGCGCCGAACTCCCTTCGCAGCCAACGGTAGTATGCCAGGTAATTGTGCGGGATGACCTTCTCTGTGCTGTGGAAGTCGTCCTGCCCATCCTCCAGCGTGCCCCGGGGGGGCTGAATCCCGATGAAGACGTTACCGTTGCGGATTCCCGGTATCAACAATTTACCATCGGAGACGAACAGCTCTCCCGGGGCCTCTCCCCACTGCGATCTCATCTTGGCATATGGTTCCGAGGCTAATTCCCGAGCCCACGCCTGATATCTTTCCAGAGGGATGCAGTCCGCCGCTCTCTCCTTCATCTCATCCGCGGAGAGCCAATCATCATCGTTGGCCAATCCTGCCAGAAGCTCTTCCACGACCTCCTGCCCATCCTGCGGCAACCTGTCCAGACGATATCCGGCCTCCTGCATCGATCGCAACAAGGACACCAAGCTCTCGGGGACATCCAAACCGAAGGAGCTGCCTATGGCGTCCCGTCGCGGGGGGTTCTGGTAGAGCAGGAGGGCCACCTTCTTCTCCTCCGGCGGGATCCTCCTGAGGTCCGACCAGGCCTTGCATACGCGGGCCACCTTCTCTGCCCGGTCCGGTATGGACTGCAACCTCCTGGACCCTTCCGGGGTGGGCTCCATGCAAGCCACCGGCACGCTGATGATCTGTCCATCGTACTCTGGCCAGGTGATGTTGCCGGACATCTCGAAGGTGCCGATGCCCTGGTCGCTTTCATTCCATTGCTGGAAAGAGCTGTATGTGAAGCTGGCCTGCAGGATTGGTACGTCAAGTTCCTGGAAGAAGTTCTCCTCCGGGCCTTCACTGCCATCCCCGGGGCAGGAGAGGCGGAGCTGGGAGAACCCCATGGTCATCACCAGCACATCGATGCGTGGCTCACCCTCCACTTTCAGGTACTTCTCTATGGTCTCCTTGGTCCCCAAGGCCCCTGTGACGGCATCGGGCGAGGACATGAAGAACAACGGCAGGACGTTCATTCCTTGGGATTCCAAGGCCAAGATCAAATCATCCACCCCTTCCAGGTTGCCGCTTAGCCAGTAATCCTGATAGAACATCAGGCCCACGGTCGGCTTGGATGCATCCAAGGAGGCCAGGTACACATCTAGGTCCACATCGCGAGGATGCTCAGGATGGTACACTCCCTCGGTGCGCGGACGCTGGGGGGGAGGAACGAGGACGTCCTTGCCGGCCAGACGGTGCAGTGCCCAGAGCAACAGTCCCCTTTCATTCTCCTCTCCTCCGAGCTTCACATATGCCGTGGCCTGCCGATGGTCCTCGTCCGGGCAAGGCAAGAGGTCCCGGTGTTCTACCGCTTCTTCCGGGATCTCGCTGTGGATGAGGGTGGGCAGATCGGATGGGATGCCATCCAATAGACGATGGAATTTTCTGAAATAAGGGATTCCGCCCTGCAGACGTATGACGATCAAGACGGAGCCAGGAATATTCTGCAACAGCCTCTGGAATGATGATTCATGATTGTCCACTTCCTCGGAGGTGATGTTAACCAGCTCTATGTCATGCCCCTCCTCTTGCAGTCTGGCGACAGCATCGGACAAGGCCTCACCGCCGCCTCCGCCAGAGGATATGTTGACTACTTTGTATGGTCCTGAGCTCATGGTGTCCCGCTCCATCTTGCTCCCCCTCGCCAGCGCTCTGGGTTCAACAGCCATCCATGGCCAACCGGAGGGAGCTGGCCAAGGATTCCGAGTCCAGATCCTCCAGTCGGAAGTAGGTGGCTCCCAAGGCTGAACCCAGCCTTTCCGCCCGGTCTATCCGGGGGAATGCCGGGCCGGTGTCCACCACTATGTATTTCAAAGGCAAGGAGGACAGCCTACCGGCCACCTCCAAGGCGTCTGAGAAGGCATCCTTGCCGTTCAGAGGCACGTTCGCCCTTCCATCCGAGAGTATCACCAAGACTTTATCCTGCACCTCTCGGAGACGTTCCGAGGTCAGGAAAGCAGCCGCTTTGGATAATCCAAGGGCCAAAGGGGTCTTCCCTCCCGTGGGCATCTGTCGCAGCTTGTGGAAGGCCAGGTCGATGCTCTTGGTGGGAGGCAGCAACAACTCCGCGCTTTCCTCCCGGAAGGACATCATCCCCACGGCATCCCTCTTCTGATAGGCGTCCTTGAGCAAGGACAGCACTGCTCCCTTGACCGCCACCATCCGCCTTCTGGCCCCCATGGAGCCGCTGGAATCAACCAGGAATAACATGGTGGTGGTGCTGCGGGCGGTCCTGACCTTCTCACGGATGTCCGAGGCCTCCAGCACTATGGCGGTGTTCTTCTTCTCCCGGAAACGTTGGTAGGGGGCGGCGGCTCTCAGGGTAGGCACCATGGCCACACTGCTCACCGGTCCGGTGGGGACACGGAAGGAACGGTACCTGCCATGCCCTTCCGATTCCTGCATGGACCCTCGCTTTCCGCGACTATGGTGCATGTCCACCATCCGGTCCTCTGGTTTCAGGAAGTCGATAACCACGAACGGGTCCCCCATGGAGAAGACATCCTCTTTCCCGCAGCCGCCACCGGAATCCCCTGAGTGCGAAGTAGGGTCCGATGGCGGTTCGGGGAGCGGGATGTCCTCCCTTCCAGGGGACCGCTCGTCCTTTGATTGGGAGTCTCCTCTCTCGGTCTGCTGACGTTTCTCATCATGAGGGTCACGGCGACGATGCTGGAGGCACATCGCCGCCGCTTCATGCAAATCATCCAAACAGACCTGGTCCCGGCCATCCAAGGCCGCCAAGGCTCGTGAAACCCGAACCATGGCCATGTCTCCTCGGTGGCCTTCCACGTTCAGCTCCAGGCAGAGGTGGGATATGGTCTCGTAGAAGCAATCCGGGAAGATGATGTAAGGTATCCTGCTCTTGGCATCCTCCAATCGTTTCTGCAAGCCCTCCAGCTCCTCCCGGTGCTCAGATAGCAAGCCCTCGGGGTCGTTCTCATGCCACAGTCTCCTACGCAGGATCTCCATACGACTCTCACGGTCCAGGATGCTCTCCATCTTCACACAGATGTCGAAGCGGTCCAGGAGATGTGGGGAAAGGCCGCCCTCCAGAGGGTCCATGGTGCCCACCAGACGGAAGTCGCAGTCATGCTTCCCTGAGACTCCCTCCCTCTGCACCTCGTTGACCTTCCTCTCCGCCACATCCAGGATCTTGTGCACTATGGGCTCTTCAAAGAGGTTGATTTCATCCAGATAGATCAGTCCGTTGTCGGCCTCCTTGAGGATCCCGGGCATGTATCGTTTGTTACCGGAACGGATGGCGTGCTCCATGTCCATGCCGCCCACCAGCCGGTCCTCTCCGATGTTCAATGGGATGTTGTGCAGACGGAGTTCTGGTCTGATTGATGCCAAGGACCGCACCAAGGTGGATTTGGCGCTGCCCGCGCCCCCCATGATGAGTACGCCTGTGACGTCGTCGGAGACCATGGCGCAGAGCAGAGCCTTCTTCACCCGCTCATGTCCGACGATGGCCGGGAACGGATACTGTCCTTTCAATATTGGAACCGTTTGCGCAACCATTCATCCAACTCCCTGATGTCCAGCTTCGATTCCTCGAAGGGCTGCCTGCGCATGCGATGCGGCAAGGCCATCTTTGCCACTTTCAAAATATCCTCAGTGCTGGCTGCCGGCCTGCCATCCAGGGCGGCATGGGCCATAGCGGCCTTCACCAAGGTGAGGTCGGCCCGGTGGCCATCCACGCCCAGATGCAATGATATCTCCACGGCGGCTTCTAGGATCTCCGGTGTGATCACCGAGTTCTTCATGGTGATCCGAGCATCCAGGATCTTCTGTTGCATGTCATCTTGTTCTTTTTGGAAACCGTTTTGGAAGGCCTCAGGGTCGTTCTCGAACTCGATCCTCCGCCGCACCACCTCAATCCGTTTCAAAGGGTCCCTTTCTCCATGCACATCCGCAACCAGGCCGAAACGGTCCAGGAGCTGGGGCCGCAGATCCCCCTCCTCAGGGTTCATGGTCCCGATCAGGATGAAATTTGCAGGATGGGAGTATGAGACTCCCTCCCTCTCCACGAAGTTCATACCCATCGCTGCTGCGTCCAAGAGAAGGTCCACCAGGTGGTCGTCCAACAGATTAACCTCATCCACATACAGGATGTTCCCGTTGGCCTCCGCTAGGATGCCCGGTTCGAACTTCTTGATGCCGGTGCTTATGGCGTGGCTGATATCCAATGTTCCTGCCAATCGGTCCTCGGTGGCGCAGAGCGGGAGCTCGACAACCTTCATGGGAACTATCTCGCTTTGCAGATCCTCACCATTACGGATACGTTCTTGACAAGAGGCGCAAAGCTTCTCCTCCGGGGCCCATGTGCAATGGAATGGGCATCCAGACACCACGGTACGGGGAGGAAGAAGGTTGGCCAATGCACGTACAGCTGTGGATTTGGCAGTGCCTTTCTCACCTCTGATCAGTACTCCTCCGATGGATGGGTTCACCACATTCAGGAGGAGGACTTCTTTCATGTCATCCTGTCCCACAATGGCTGGGAATGGGTAAACGGGTCTCGTGCTCATGGGTCAAGCCACCTCCTGGATTCCTATGAGAATCATACCAAGGAGGTTTCGCTGAATACGATCTTCAACCATTAATGAAACCGGAAGGGCAAGGGCTCTAGGTTCTCCCCATGAATGTCTGATTCCCATTATCATCTACAAGAATTAAGCATGGGTCTTTTAATAAACCTATACAATTTTCTTATTAATAAATAATTGAAAATTTAATAACTACTACAATCATGGTTATTGACAATGTTAACTTTTCGAATCAGAGTGTTTAGAAAATTCAAAATAACAAATTATTAATACTAAAAAATGTACGCCTCCCATATTTTTAACAATTGATAACTAAAATATTGGTAGATAAACGGATAAAACTGATTAGTATTTAAAAGATAAAACCAATTCCTAAGTAGGCTTAGGGTATTTTGATTGGATGACTAATCCATCCACGATAACGGTTATAATAGGACTTTTGTGGTTATTTTCTACAGAGGCGAGGTTTGTCTCTAAGGAGGAGTCTAGAATGACAAAAGATGCATTGTTGGCGAGGTTGGCGGATGCCGTTATCAGCGGCAAACCCGATCTTGCCAAGGAAGGGGCCCATGAGGTACTCAAAAACGGAGTAAGCCCGATGGCGGCCATCAACGAGGGTCTGGTCAAGGGCATGTCCGTGGTCGGCGACAGATACGCTGCCCATGAGGTGTACCTGCCACAGGTCCTGATGTCCGCCCACACCATGTACGCCGGTTTGGACATTCTTCTGCCCGCCATCCCCAAAGAGGAAGTGGCAGACAAGAAGAAAGTCATCATCGGCGTCGTCGAGGGTGATGTGCACGACATCGGAAAGAATATCGTGAAGACCATGATGACCGCGGGAGGCTTCGAGGTCCTGGACATGGGAAGGGATGTTCCAATATCCACATTCATCGAGTCTTCTGAGAAAGAGAAGGTCGACGTCGTGGCGATGAGCACCCTGATGACCCCTACCATGGATGGTATGAAGGAAGTGATAGACGGTCTGAAAGAGAGCGGCTACCGGTCTAAGGTCCAGGTGATCATCGGCGGCCCGCCTACCTCTCCTACATTCGCCAAGGAGATCGGCGCCGATCACCGTGATGCCAACGCCCAAGACAGCGTGGCGAACCTGAAGGGGGTCTTCAAATGAACCACATGGAAAGGGCCATGGCCGCTTTGACCAATGAGCCCGTGGATCATTTGCCCGCATACCCCATAGCCTGCGGCGTGAACCGGAACCTGTTGCCGGGTAACGTCACCTACCACGAGTGGTGCACCAACCCCAAGCTCTTCGCGGACGCTTTCGTTGCTGGCCACAAATACTACGACTTCGACTTCGCCATCGGCCTGATGGACCTTTCTGTGATGGCCGGGGACCTCGGTGCCCATGTCCGTATGGATGAGGAGAACACTCCCTTCGTGGACAAGCACATCATCCACAGTGTGGAGGACTACGAGAAGCTGGAAGTCCCGGACATAAAGAAGGGGCGTTCCGGGGTCATCCTGGAAGGCACCAAGATCTTTGCCGAGAAACTCAAAGGAGAGGTCATAACGGCCGGTTTCTTGGAAGGTCCATTGCTGGCCTTGACCCAGACCGCAGGAGCGGAGAGGGTGTTCATGGACATGTTCACCAACCCCAGCGCCGTGCACGCTGGTCTCAAGACCATGACGGACTACGATGCTCAGATGGTGGAAGCCTTCGGGAAGACCGGTGCCAACGGACTGTGCTGGGATTACCTCTGGGCCAACTACTCCTGTCTGGGTGACAAAGAGTACCACGAGTTCGAGGGTTCCGACAAGTACGCCGCCAAGCTCAACCGTATGACTGTAGAGAACGGGATGGCACTGTGCATACACAACTGCGCCGACATGCCTCACCTGGATACCCAAGTGAAGGAGTTCAAGCCGGTCATCTACAGCATGGCCTACTACCCGTTGATCCCCGGATCCCCATCGGCTTCGGAAGTCATCGAGAAGGGCTATGCAGACAACTGCCTGATCGGTGGAAACATCGACCCGCAGTTCTTCATCAGGGCTACTCCGGAGAAGATCAGCAAGGTGACCCAGGACTTGTGCCAGGAGGTCAAGACCGCTCTGTGCAAGAGAGGCCTGAACTCCCGCTACTGCGTCGCCAGTGGTTGTGAGGTTCCCCCGGACATAGGAACGAAGAAGGAGAACATCAAGGCCGTGGTGGACACCACCAAGAAGTACGGCGTTGTGAAGTGTTGAACTTCTAAACCATTTCTTTTAATTTCTTTACCCCGTAATTGGCGCGTGATCAAATGAAAGTCTCTCAGATAGCAGGATTCCTAGGCAGCGGCAAGACATCCGCCTTGATGAAGATCGCCTCTAGGTTGGTGGAACAGGGCAACCGTATCGCCATCATCGTCAACGATGTGGGTGAGATAAGCATCGACTCCCGCTTCGTGGAGGCCAACGGACTGGAGGCCAAGGAGATCTCCGGAGGCTGCATATGTTGCCAGATAGCCGGGTCTTTCGCGGAGACGCTAGCCAAGCTCCATGACTCATTCAATCCCAACATCGTCATCGTGGAGCCGTCGGGGGTGGCCATACCATGGGGGCTGAAGAGAGCGGCGGAGTACTCCGAAGTCAAGGCGGACATGATTGTGGAGCACGCTCCCGTGATAACGCTGGTGGATGCCAGTCGCATCGACATGCTTCTGAAGGCCGTGCGGAGGCTGGTGGAGACCCAGATCCGTGAGGCAGATGTCTGTTTCGTGAACAAGGTGGATGTGGCCACCCCGCAGGGGATCGCCACCACGGAGGAGTTCATCCGGTCCATCAATGAAAGGGCGGAGATCGCTCACATGTCCACCACCACCGGGGAAGGCATTGACCTGGCCTGCGAGGTCATCGTGAACCGTATATCCCCGCGTTATGACGATTCCATGGAAGAGGAACGGCTCAGGAGCCAATATGGGAAGAAAGGAGGCAACTAGATGAGCGACGATCATGACGAGCTGCATCTGGAGATGCACAGGGCAATCGACCAACTGGGGAAGTATGCCATCAAACTACAGCTGGACTTCGGCACTGGGAAATCGAAATCAGATATCAAGTCTCTTATCAATGAAGTCATGATGGAGGTCACCGACCGATGCATGCAGCACGGTGCCGATGTGATAGGCCATGTGAAGTCCTTCCTGGTGGCTCCGGAAGGCAACCTTATGAGCAGCATCGTCGAGCATGGGGAGAGCGCGGCCATCAAGGATGGTCTGAAGGCGGACTCCCTCAAAGGGGCGGAATTCATACTGCATGTCATCGTGCACGGCATCTGGGACGATGAGGTCCGGGAGCAGACCCTGGAGTTCCTGGAGGAGGTCATGCCCCGCTACGGTGTATCCTATAAGATACTGGATGACTATTACGAGGTCGAGAAAGGAATGGACCATCACAACTGAGGAGGACTGTGAATGATAAATGGGTTCTATGAAGCGATGAGGGCCAAGGGATTCTCCTACAACACCACCAAGGCGTTGCGGAAGTTCAAATGCCCGGTATGTGAGTTTGAATTCTCCATGATGTATGCCCGCACCATTGCCTGCCAGGGGTGTTCTGAGGCGTTGAAGGACTGCCCCAAGGTGCGTTGCGCCAAATGCGATCACGAATTCTTCATCGGTGAGACCCCGGAGATATACAACGAATGGCAGGAGAGGAGCATCTCGGAGCACATCTCGAATGTGGTCACGAAGTACCAGCAGGACATGGGCTGGAGAGCGAAGCGTTGAGGTGGACTGATGAACATTGGACTGGGAATTGACACAGGTGGGACTTACACCGACACTGTACTGATGGATATGGACTGCCAGAAGATACTATCCAAGGCCAAGGCCCTCACAACGCGTGACGACCTCTCGGTGGGTATCCGAAACAGCATCAACAAGCTGGACCACGGGTTGTTCCCGGAGATCGTCCTGGTATCCATGTCCTCCACTCTAGCCACCAACTCCATCGTGGAGGGGAAGGGCTGCCGCGTGGCGCTGATATCGGTGGGGCGGCGTTTCGACAAGACCATCGTAGCTGACGAGGTCCTGGAGATCGCCGGCGGTCATGACCTGAACGGCAAGGCCGCTGCCGAGTTGGAGTTGGACAAGGTCCGGGGGTTCCTGCAGGAAGTGGGGGAGAAGGTGGATGCCATCGCCATATCCAGCTATCTCTCCGTTCGCAACCCGGAACACGAGGTCGCCATCAAGGCTCTGGCCAATGAGATGACGGAGCTCCCGATAATCTGCGGCCATGAGCTCACATCCAGCCTGGGTTTCGATGAGCGTACCCTGACAGCGGTGCTCAATGCCCGTTTGATACCTATCATCAAGGACCTCATGCTTTCGGTGAAGAAAGCGCTCAAGAACTTCGAGATCTGCGCACCGCTCATGATCGTCAAGGGCGACGGTTCCATCATGGGAGAGGCGGTGGCCTTGGAGAAGCCGGTGGAGACCATCCTGTCCGGTCCGGCGTCCAGCCTGACCGGGGCCAAGATCCTCACCGGTGAGAAGGACGCCATCGTCATCGATGTGGGCGGGACGACAACCGACATCGGCATACTGCGAAACGGGCACCCCGATCTGGATATGGAAGGCGCCCTCATCGGCAACCGTCGCACTCGAGTCTTGGCCGCGGACATATCCACGGCCGGTCTGGGAGGTGACAGCCGTATCATCGTCAACGGCCGCAAGCTCATACTCAGCCCTCTGAGGGTGGTCCCCTTGTGCATAGCATGCTCCCAATGGCCGGAGATCACAGGGAAGTTGGAAGAGGCCTCTCATCATGTGTCCCGTTTCACACCTGAGAGCTTCGAGTTGGAGAGCATCGTGCAGGAGACGGAGTTCTTCGTGAAGCTCAAACCCATGCCGGGCAACAACATCGGGGAGAACGAGAAGGCCTTCCTCGAACTGGTGGCCAAAGGGCCTCACTCCCTGCAGGAGGCGGCCAAGATCCTGGGCATCCACCAGTTCCATTTCAACGTCCGCAAGTTGGAACAACTCGGTGTCATCCAAAGGATCGGTTTGACGCCAACCGACCTCCTGCATGCCGAAGGGAGCTACCGGGAATTCGACCATCGTCCGTCTGAGATCGCTGTGGATATTCAATCCAAGAAGATGGGCATGACCCCATCGGAATTCATCGATTTCGCCAAAGGCCGCATAATAGAGAAGTTCTGCCAAGAACTGATGAAGAAGCTCTTCTACGAGGAGACCGCCCAGAACGAGATCGGTCCCATCGGTGAGGACCTCATGGACAAGGCCATCCGAGGCAGCGATGGCCGGGACTATCGTTGCCGTATCGATATCATCAAGCCTCTGATTGGGATAGGCGCTCCAGTGGGGGCCTTCCTCCCTGCCGTGGCAGAGAGGTTCCGTACCCCGCTCATACTCCCGGAGCATTCCGAGGTGGGAAATGCCGTCGGCGCCATAACCGGTTCCATCCTCGAGAAGGTGTCCATACTCATCAAGCCCAAGCAAGGGTTGGGCACCATGGAGGACCCCGCCTGTACGCTTTTCTCCCCCTACGAGAGGTTGGATTTCCAGACCCTGTCCGAGGCGGTGGAGCATGCCATCAGCAGCGGGTCCCAGCATGTCCGGGAGATGGCCATACGGGCCGGTGCGGAGCAGGTGGACATCAAGACTCACCGCAACGACAAGAAGGTGGCATTCGGCATGGGCTATGACGGAGAGGCCCTCATGGAATGTGTGGTGGAGGTGTCGGCGGTAGGGAAGCCGCGACAGTTCAACAATTGTGAAAGGTAGTGGCCATGCGCATTGGAATTGTGGCCTGCGAGATCTTCAAGGATGAGCTGGAACGCATCACGGAAGGTGACGCGGACATAGTGCACAAGGAGTACCTCGAGTTCGCCCTGCATATCCGTCCTCAGCAGCTCAGGGAGACCGTGGTGAGCAAAGCCAACGAGCTCAAAGGCAAGGTGGACCTGGTGTTCCTGGGGTACTGCTATTGCCAGAGCTTGATGGGGGTCACGGAGGACATCGAGCTGCCGGCAGAGATGATCCACACCGACGACTGCATCGGTGCCCTCCTGTCCCCGGAGCGTTATGCTGAGGAGAAGAGGGTCTGCGCCGGCACATGGTTCAACAGCCCGGGCTGGGCCATCCGGGGGACGGAGGGAGCCATAAGGGAGTTGGAGCTGGACAAGGCCGACGGCATAGACCCCATGGTCCTGTTGAAGATGCTCTTCGAAGGCTACTCCCGATGCCTGTTCATCGACACCGGTTCACCGGAGAAGGAGAAGCACCTGTCCGAGTCCCAGACCTTCGCCCAGGAGCTGGGTTTGCGTCACGAATGCACGGTGGGCAGCTTGGACATGCTCCAATCATCGCTGCGCCGCGCCAAAGAGAAGACCATTCAGGAATAGAGCCGGAAATTGGCTGGCGGGCCTGTGATCTCGAAGCGCACCCCGTTGCCGTTGCGGCTGGTCTCTCGGATGCTGAAGTCGGTCATGGAGAGTATCTCCTTGGAGAGGAACATACCGTAACCGCTCCCCTCCCCGAAACCCTTCTCGAAGATGCGCTCCTGTTTGTTGGGGTCGATGCCTCGGCCGTCATCCTGATAGATGACGGAGATCCGACCTTCTTCCAAAGA
>JAQUUA010000089.1 GCA_028694055.1 Candidatus Methanomethylophilaceae archaeon
CCGCCTGCGGGAGGAGATCAAACGCGGATCCTCCCTGTCCAAGGTGGGCGAGCTGGAGAAGTGGGAGCAGGTCAAGTAGCCCGTTTATCCCGGAGCGCGTGCCTCAAGGCCGTGGGCACGGCCTTGTAGTGATTTTTTTTAAAAAATATGATTGATTAAGGGGTTTGCCTAGATGCGGCGGTAGACCATGTCCCGCTCCATCTCCTCCAGGCGCCTGATCCTCTCCCGGATGGGGGGATGGGTGCTGAAGAGGGATGCCAGGGTGCTGCCCCGGAAGGGGTTGATGATGAACATGTGCGCCGATGACGGGTTGCCGTGCTCCATGGGACGGCGGGCGTTGCCCATCTCCAGCTTCTCCAAGGCCCTTGCTAGGGCCTGGGGGTTGTTGATCATCCTGGCCCCGGTGGCATCGGCCTTGAACTCCCGGTTGCGGGAGATGCCCATCTGCACCATCAGTGCCGCCAGAGGGGCGGTTATGGCCGCCAGCATCAGTATGGCCAGTTGAGCAGGGTTGTCCGAGCGTCCGCCCCCGAACATGCTTCCGTAGAAGACGAAGCGGGCGGCGAAGGATATGGCTCCGGCCAAGGTGGCGGCGATGGTCATGACCAGGATGTCCCGGTTCTGCACGTGCGCCAGCTCATGTGCCAACACTCCCTGCAGCTCGTCGTCGCTGAGCATGCCCAGCAACCCGGTGGTGGCCACCACGGCAGCGTTGCGGGGGTTCCGACCGGTGGCGAAGGCGTTGGGGGTGGCGGACTCGATGATACCCACCTCCGGCATGGGGAGGTTGTTCATCATGGCCAGGTTGTAGACCGTCTTGTACAGGCGGGGGGCCTCGGATTCGCTCACCAGCTTCACCCGGTAGGACATCAGAACTATCTTCTTGGAATAGAAGTAGGAGATGAAGTTCATGGCCACGGCGATCACGAAGAACACGCTCATGCCCAATACCCAGTTGTCCCAGAATACCGAGCCCAGGATCCATCCCAGGGCGGAGAACAACAGGATCATGAACCCGAACAGTCCGATGGTCCTCAATGTGTTTCTCATAGGCGAGCCTCAACGGAAAAGAAGGCTTCTGCGATATAACGGTTGCTTTGCCACCTGTTCATATTTGGAAGGACAGTTCTGTGCCTACATAGCAGTCCTTCACGCCATCCAGACCGAGCTGCTCCCGCAGCCGCATGATGCCGTTGGGACCGGTGCAGTGGTTCAGGTAGAGCTGCGGGGTCTCGAACTCCTCGATGATGATGTCCACCACGGCCTCCACGGCCGGCTTCTTGAACTTCTCCATGTGGGCCCCTCCCAGCACCGCGTGCACATCCTTACCGTAATGAGAGACCACATGCCGCAGGATGTTCGTCAGGCCGGGATGCCCGCAACCGGTGACCAGGACCGGTCCTTTGGCGGTCTCCAGGACCAAGGAGATCTCGTCCCGCATGCGGTCCATCTCCCATGACGACCCGTTCCATCTCAACAGCCTCTTCCCCAAGGCCTCGGGGTCGCGCCTCTCCTTGATCTCACCGGTGAGTTGGACGGAATCGCTGATGCGGGTCCAATCTGCCACTGGACGCAGGTCCAACTTGGCGGAGAGCTCCTCTCCCAGACGGGGGAAGCCTATCCTCTTCCAGGGGATGATTATGCCTTTGCCCTTCTTCTCCCGCACATCAGGATGGGCGTAGACGACAAGGGTGTCGCGGCGCTCCTCCAGCAAAGACACCAGGCCACCGCTGTGGTCACGGTGGCCGTGCGATAGGACCACCATGTCGATGGAGTCCGGGTCGATGCCCAGGACCTTCATGTTGTGCAACAGGTAGCGTCCCCTCAGACCGGTGTCGAAGAGGATGCGCTTGCCGTCCACGTCGATGATGAATCCCTGGCCGTGCCCGCCAATCAATGGGGTGTGCTCCAGGGCGCCTTCGTCGTAGACGTTCAGAATCCTCGCCTTGCCGGTCATGTCTAGGTCATCCCGGCGGGGATAGAAAAAGGTTGACATCACGGACGGTAGAGCCGTCTGGGGATGTCCTCTCCGATGGACCATGCCGTCCTCTCGTCCATTTCGCCGTTGGAGAGCGCGGCCTTCACCCGCTTGGGGACGGAGTTGATGGACATCACCGCCCCTGGGCGCTGCGGGTCATCGATGTAGTCGGTCTCCAGCAGGAACGGGCCGCCGTTGTCCAAGGCCTCCCGCAGGGCCTTGCGGGATGCCGGCATGGAGGGCAGGACGCCGTGGCACAGCTCGGGTCTGTTCAGCGGACCGGAGAAATGCTTCACCACCCTCCCCCGGTCCAATCCCGCCTTGTCGGCCATGGAGGCGAATTCCGCCATGACCTCCGGGACAGCGGACTCGCTGTGGATTATAACCGGGCAAGCGATTTCCGCCGCCCCGCACATGGCATGGAACAGGATGCGATTGGAGGCTTGCCAGATAGGTTCAGGGACTGGGAAGTGGGGACGACCCACCTCGCCGATGGCCTGCGCCTCCCCGTCCCTGACAAAATCCAGGGCGCAATCCACCGCGGCGGTCATGATGGCTTCCGCGGACTCCAATCCGTGCCTCTCCTCCAAAGTCATCAACAGGACCGGATAGGGGCCGATGGCCACATTCACCTCCAGGCCCGGCAGCTCCCTGGCCTGCATGGCCTGAGCCATGGTGAGCCTGTAGGAATCCAGGATGTCGTTCAAGCCATCGACCGGGATCTGCGGATAAGGGAGGTTCACCAAAGTAATGCCGGTGCCTCCAGCGGCTTGGAACTCCTTGAGGGCCTCCATCCCCCGGCCGTCGGGGCGGAGGTGCACATGGTTGTCGTATATGGGGATTCCTTCCGCGGCCATGGTCTGGAAACAGCGTGAAACAATGTAATTATAGTTACTACGGTTTAGCTTAGGGCGATGGATGCCAACTCCCGCTTCCTGGTGCGTTCGTTCCGGCGCTACTACCGGAACAACCGTCCCATCATGCCGTCCCGCTTCGGACGCCGGGAGTTCGGTTTCATGTTCTTCGACAAGACCTTCGTGCAACGGCACACCGCCTACTCCCGCAACGACGACCTGCATCGTTTCCTGGTCACCCAGGTGCCGGCCCACTGTTACTATTCCACAGCGTACTACCGCAACCCGGCGGCCCCCACCATGGAGGAGAAGGGGTGGTTGGGGGCGGACCTGATATTCGATCTGGACGCCGACCATCTGAAAGGAGCGGAGAGCATGAGCTACGAGACCATGCTGGCCAAGGTGAAGGAGGAGATGATAAGGTTGGTGGACGACTTCCTGTTCGGAGACCTGGGCTTCTCCGTGGACGAGGTGGACATCGTCTTCTCCGGGGGCAGGGGATACCACGCCCACGTCAGCAAGGAGTCCGTGCAGGGCCTGGGCAGCGCGGAGCGCCGGGAGATCGTGGACTATGTGACCGGGACCGGTCTGGACATGGACTGGGCGTTCCCTCGTCATCACATCGTCACCTCGCAAAGCCCGGACGGGAGGAGGGCCAACATCTCGGAGGACCGTTTGATACCCCGGACGGAGGATGGAGGATGGAAAAGACGGATGCGCCATGGGCTGGAGGCCCTCTTGGATGACGCCAGCGGCTTGGACCTGAAGGAGTTCCGTACGAAATACCCGTCCGTGGCCAATTTCAAGAACGACCGGCTGGGGAAGCTGATGAACGAGCTGGCTTCCAGCCAGAAGTCCATACTGGCCCGGAACACCTTGGCGCCGCTATCGACCAAGAAGGTGCAGGAGGCCGTGCTCTCCATAATGGAGAACGACGTGCGGCCGGCGCTCTCGGGAGAGGTGGACGAACCCGTGACCGCGGACATCAAGAGGCTGATTCGTCTGCCGGGTTCCATCCACGGCAAGTCCGGTCTGCGGGTGACCCCCCTCACCCGTGACCAGCTCACGGATTTCGACCCTCTCGTGCATGCTGTTCCCCCGGAATACGGCCAGGAGCCCATGCTCCTGAGCATGCGACGGGACCTGGAGGTTGTTTTCAAGGGCGAACGGTACCGGCTCTCCGGCCAGACCGAGGCCCCAGAGGACCTGGCGGTCTTCCTGGTGGGACGGAAGATGGCGGACGTCTCCCGCACCCTGGATGAAGAAGTAATTAAATCGTAAAAGAATGATTTGAACCAGATGACGCCGGAGATCGTGGACCTGGAGACCCTAGGCGCCGGTGGCCGGCTTCTGGCCATCCGCAAGGTGAAGGAGACCTTGTATATCGTGCAGGCCGCCGTGGCCATCGCGTTCTCTGTCGTCCTGGTCCTGCTGAGCGGGGAGCTGCAGCTGGTGCCCCTCTTCATCCCCCTGGAGTCCTTCTGGTACTTCCTGGTGCTGATGGGCCTGGTGTTCATCGTGGAGGCTTTCGTGTTCCGTTCCTTGGAGATCCGCTTCGCCAAGAACGTCACCAGCAGCTACTACATGGTGGACAAGAGCCAGAAGCATGCCGTCCTGGGACTGATTGCGGTATCGGTGCTGCTGGTCCTATCCCTGCTGCCGGTGGCGGTTGAGGGGCTGCAGGACACCATGGGCGCCTCTGGCAACATCTCCGGTTCCGTCTATTTCTATAACAAGGACTTCACCGGGATCACCTATGTGGACCGGATCACGCTGAATTCCGACTACCCCGCCGAGGCCTATCTGGTCACGGAGACCGTCTACCTCCTCTATGCCGGGAACCCGGAACTTGTGAGCGAGTACAAGCTGAACGCCCAGTACCAGGTGAACGGCACGCTGGTCATCGATATG
>JAQUUA010000090.1 GCA_028694055.1 Candidatus Methanomethylophilaceae archaeon
CATGCCGTCCTGATCGCCGAGCATCGGCTCGACCTCCTGGTCGACGCGCCGGACCGGGTGCTCCTCATGCAGGATGGCCGCCTGCATGAGAGCATGGGCCCCAGGGATCCGCCGTGCCTCCCCATGGGCCCGCCCACCGGGGGCTCTCCTATCCTACGCTTCGACAAGGTCGAATTCGCCTATACTGGCCAGCAGTCCCTCCTGAAGAACGTATCCTTGAATCTCGAGGAGGGGGAGTCCGTGGTGGTGCTGGGCCGGAACGGATGCGGCAAGAGCACCCTCCTGCGGCTGGCGGCCGGGCTACTCAAACCGCAGGGAGGGGCCTTGGAGCTGCAAGGGAAGCCCAGAAGGACATGGAGAGGCTGGCCGCGAGGCCGGGTGGGGCTGATATGGCAGAACCCCAACCATCAGCTGTTCATGGACAGCGTGGCATCCGAGCTGCTGATGAATGCCGTGAGCGAGGAGGATGTGGAGCCGATGCTGAGGAGCTTCGGGCTCTGGGAGGACCGTAACCGCCACCCGCAGAGACTGAGCGAGGGCCAGAAGAGGCGTTTGGCGGTGGCGGCCGTCCTGGTGGGCAGACCGACCTTGCTGCTGATGGATGAGCCTACCCTGGGGCAGGACGATGCCAGCCTGCGCTGCATGCTGGAGGTTCTGGACGAACAAAGGCGACGCACCGGGATGGCCATGGTCTCCGTCACCCACGACCCTCGCGCCGCCCGGGCGCTGGGGCATCGCATCCTCACCCTGGAGGACGGTTTGCTGCGCGGTTGAGCTGATTGTCAGAGATCCATATCCACGAACACCGGGCAATGGTCCGAACCCATGACCTCAGGCATGATCCCGGCGCCCACCACATGGGAACGGAGGTCGGCGGACACTATGAAGTAATCGATACGCCAGCCCACATTCCTCTCCCGGGCCTTGGTGCGCACGGACCACCAGCTGTAATGTCCGCCGTCTGCATGGAAGAGCCGGAAGGTATCCAGATATCCGTCGGAGAAGAAACGGTCCATCCACGCCCGTTCCTCCGGGAGGAAACCGGAGACGGACTCGTTCTCCTTGGGGCGGGCCAGATCCAACTCGCGGTGGGCGGTGTTCACGTCACCGCAGACCACCAGCCTCTGCCCCCCTGCCCTCAGTTTCGCACAATGCTCCTGGAAGGCGGCATAGAATTCCATCTTGTACTGCAGGCGTTCCGGAGAGGCCTTGCCGTTGGGGAAGTAGACGTTCAGAAGGGTGAATTCTGGATACTCCGCCTGAATAAGGCGTCCCTCGTCATCGAAACTGGGGTGGAAGTCATAAGTGACCCGGACTGGTTCATCCCGGGTGATCAGCCCCACCCCGGAATACCCTTTCCTCCCCGGCCGGGAATAGTACTGGTGGCACGGCAGGGAGGCCATCTCCTCAGGGACCTGCTCCGGGTGGGCCTTGGTCTCCTGCAGACACAGGATCGACGGCACCTCTGTGCGCAGCCAATCCGGCAGACCGGCCTTAGTGGCGGCCCGGATGCCGTTCACATTCCATGAGATCAGCCTCTTCTTCATCAGCCAGTAAACGGCTGGACGACTAAAATAACTATCACCGGTACGAAGTTGTTAAGTTAGTTGTCATTTTTTAATATAATGCAATTTTGTTGCAATATTCTTGTTAATTGTGTCCTCATCGTCGCATTAATACCGTTTATTTAGGCAATATTGCAACAAAGTTCCAAACTAAAAACGACAATGTATAAATATCTAGATTAGAGTAACAGGATTGGGATTGCAATGGGTTATGAAGAGCTATTTCCTAAAAACGATCTCGACGGCTGGCATGCAAATGCCGCCAAGAGATTCGCAAGTCCCTTCGTAGACGCACCGCACGACAGGATTGACGTCGATCCGATCATCCTGTCCCATGCTGCAGTAGCATGCGGTTACTCTATCAGGGACTTCTATGAGAAGCCGGAACTCGGTATCCACTGTGTTGGATACATCTCCGAGCTGTACGACCTGCTACCGGTTACCCACTGGTTCTTTTCGCTGCCGTGGGTCACTGAGCTGGGAATCACCTTGGAGTACAAGGAGACGCTGCCGCCGGTGTCCACTGGACCTATCATCAGCACTCCTGAGGAGATCGAGGCCCTGGAGCCGATCAGCAAGGAAGACCTGAAGAAGGGCTGGACCCTCCCGCAGTTCTTCAACATCTACGACTATGTGTCCACCAACATACCGCACACCCTGGTGCCGATTTCCTATGGTTTCGACATCTGCGGTGCCAGTTCCGAGCTGGTGGGTGTGGAGGAGTTCATCATGTACACCTTCACCGAGCCCGACCTGGCCCACAAGCTGGTCGACACCTACGTGGAGACCTCCATCAACGGTGCTGACGCCCTGTCCGACAAGTACGGCATGGCCATGCTCATCGTGGGATCCGTTCTGGCTAACAACGATATCTTCGCTGACGAGCAGGTCAAAGACTACTCTGCAGACAAGATGCATTACTACGTCGACCAGTGTTTCAGAAAGGGTGCCGGTCCCCAGGTGTTCTACCACCTGTGCGGTAACCACGAGACCTCCTACAAGGTGTTCAAGGACACCCTGGTATGGTCCCCCTTCAACGTGCTGCACATCGGTTACTCCGGACAGCAGACCTTCCCGGTCGATGTCCTGAAGAGCGAGTTCCAAGACGTCACCACCATCATGGGTTCCGTGGACACGAAGCTCATGATCAACCCGAACCCCGCCAAGGTGTACGAGATGTCCAAGCAGAGCCTGCTGGGCGGTCGCGATGCCAAGAAGGGATTCATCCTGGGTACGTCTTGTGAGACCCCGCCCTATACCATACCTGGTAACCTGCTAGCTATGACGAGAGCCGCTAGGGACTTCGGTACCTACGGGACATGGTGAGGTGATTCAAATGGAGTACGTATTTTCTGACGCAGTGAAGGAAGTCCTCGCCAAGCGGGGACTGAAAGAGGACGACGTTAAGGCCGTCATCGACTATGCTGAGAGCTCCAAGGACAAGATCACCGATGGCAAGAGATTCATCGCCAAGAAAGTGATCGGAGACCTCACCGTGTACGCCGACTACAGCGTAGATGGCGGCAAAGCCGTCGTCAACGCCGGCTACGCCCACCGCATGAAGATCCTGGACATCGTTCTGGAGACCGAGGATTCCGAGTGGACCTACGTCAAGACCGGTGCCATGATCAGGAAGGGTCACACCAACCTGACCTTCATGGGTGCCACCCGTTCCGGGCCGTCCCTCGTGGAGCCCGCGTCCGGTGAGTCCTGGATCGAGGAGTACCTGGCCGCCAGCGCTCTGGCTGCCGCTGAGGGACTCTTCGAGCAGAAGCGGGCATAGGGCCGAACACACGGCCTACAAACCATTTACTTCATTCTTTCTTTTTCTCCCGGGGAAGTGTTATTATGCCAGGACTTGATTCTGTCTGAGTTCAGGTGCTATCATGTCTGATAAGATTGGCGAGACCTCTGCTCTCTGCCCGGAATGCCTCAAGACCATACCGGCAGTGAAGATTGTGGAAGATGACAAGGTCTTCATCGTGAAGACCTGCCCGGAGCATGGATCTTGGAAAGTGCAGATATGGACGGGTGCCGAGCATTACAAGCAACTCTACGATTTTGCTGCCGTGCAATCGGCACCGGAGAAGGTGATGTTTGATGAGGAAGCCAAGGACTGCCCTCAGGATTGCGGCCTCTGCCGTTCCCACAAACAGCACACCTGCCTCAATGTCGTGGAGGTCACGAACGCCTGCAACATGAACTGCCCCATATGCTTCGCCCGCGCCAACACATCCTATCGCTATCATCCCGACATGGATGAGATAAAAGTTATGCTGCAGGCCGTGGTGGACTACGTCAAGAGCCCTCGTTGCATACAGCTCAGCGGCGGTGAGCCCACCATCCGTGACGACCTTCCAGAGATCGTGAGGATGGCTCGGGACATGGGCATCGAGCATGTGGAGGTCAACACCAACGCCCTCCGCATATCCAAGGACATCGACTACCTCCGGGCCCTCAAGGATGCCGGTGTGGATTCCTTCTACATGCAGTTCGACGGCACCCGGGACGAGATCTACCAGCAGACCCGAGGAAGGGACCTGTTCGAGGTCAAGAAGAAGGCCATCGAAAACTGCGCCGAGGTGGGCATCGGGGTCACTCTGGTGGCCACGGTCTCACCGAACATCAACCTGGGCGACGTGGGCGAGATCATCCGTTTCGCGGCCAAGAACGTCCCCACCGTGAAAGGGGTGCACCTGCAGCCCATCGCTTACTTCGGTCGCTACCCTATCGACCCCAACGACCAGGACCGCGTCACCCTCCCAGACCTGGCCAAGGCCATCGAGGAGCAGACCAAGGGCATGCTGCGGGCCGATAATTTCATACCAACTTCCTGCAGCAACGTCCACTGCGACATGAAATCACTGTCCGTGGTGCTTCCGGATGGGTCTCTGTTCCCCATGACCACCATGGCCATGGGCCCTCCGAAAAAGACCGATGACATTGCGGACAAGACCCGCAAGGAGGTCTCCTCCTTCTGGCGTTTCATCGATGAAGCCATGGGCGGGGAGACCAAGACCGAGGATGGTAGCTGGAAGTCCTTCGTGAACCGGGCCAAGACCCATTACCTCACCGTCTCCGCCATGGCATTCCAGGATGCTTGGACAGGAGAGGTGGAGCGTTGGGAGAGA
>JAQUUA010000091.1 GCA_028694055.1 Candidatus Methanomethylophilaceae archaeon
GGTGTGGTCGTCGTGCATGTGGGTGATGACCACCAGGTGCACATCCTTGGGCTCCACCTTCAGGTCCCGGAGGGAATAGCGTATGCTGTCCCTCCTCTCCCGGCTGCTGGTGTCCACCACGATGTTCTTGCCGCCAGACCGTACCAGCACGGAACTGGAGTGGGCCTCCAACACCTTCTTACCGTCGCGCACGATGTCGCCGACGCTGAGAACGTCCAATCTGATCTCGCTCATCTCGTCTTACATTAGAAGAGAATCAGGGCTTAAGATTATCGTTGCATCATCAAAGGATGCGCCTGTCCCATCCGCAGGCGCAGCTCAGCTTGTGACCTTTTAGATGAGGATGTCCGCCGCACACCGGACAGACCGCCCTCTCCTGGAAATACTCCAGCCATGCGCTGAGGACTTCGGGCTCGTCGGCGTTGCGGATCTCCTGCAAGGCCTTCTTCAGCTCCGGGGTCACCGCCAGATCCTCCAGCTCGCTCCAGTCCGAATCCAGTTCCGGTTGCGCATCCCATGACCAGGAGACCGTTGCCCTGGCTATGGCGGCACCGGCGATGAAACCTCCGATGTGGGCGGCGTAGGCCACGTTTCCACCGGAGGCGGTGATGAGGAACAGCCCCTGTAGCAGGAACCATGTGCCTACGGACAACCAGACCTTCACTCTTGGCAGGAACAAAGGCCCGAGGAAGAAGGGTATCTCGTCCCGTGGGTAGAGCATGAGCATGGCGCCCATGAGGGCGGATATGGCCCCGGAGGCCCCTACCATTATGCTGTCGCTCTGCAGACCGAGAGGGGTCCACTGCATGAACGATTGTGTCAGCGCGGCCAAGAGACCGCCCAGGAAGTAGATGGCCAGGAACCTCCCCCTCCCCACCCGGGACTCCAGCTGCGTGCCGATGAGGAGTAGGAACAGCATGTTGAACAGCAGGTGCATGACATCGGCGTGCAGGAACATGTGCGTGAGCAGGGTCCATGCTTGGAGTGGGTCACCGAGATGGGAGGCCCGGAAGCCCAGCTCCTGCTGCACCCAGCCCCAGGTGCTGATGTTGATGTTGGGGACGGAGAACAGACTGATGATGAACACGGCCATGTTGGCGATTACCAGGACCATGGCCAGATCCTTCTGGCGGCGTGCTAGTACGACCAGGGTGGTCAGGATGACGATGATTGCTACGATGCTGAGAGTATGCAAAGCGGACCCGTTTGGAGAGCTTGTTCCCAATATATAACTATGAAGAAACGACTAGCGAGGGCGATGCTTTACGACCCCTCACTGATCATCGAGGACTGTCCAGAAGTCTATAGTGTGGACGAGGACAGCATCCTTCTGATCCACAGTTTGGACGTCAGGCCGGGGGAACGGGTTCTGGAGGTGGGATGCGGTAGCGGCGTGGTGTCCATCCATTGTGCCATCGCCGGAGCGGAGGTGACGGCAGTGGACATCAACCCTTATGCGGTGGAATGCACTCACCGGAATGCGACGCGTAACGGAGTGAAGATGGATGTCCGACCATCGGACATGTACAGCAACGTCACCGGACGCTTCGACACCATCGTCTTCAACCTCCCCTACCTGCCGGTGGAGGATGAGGGCCTGTTGGCGAAAGCCTGGTCGGGCGGATCGACGGGTGTGGAACCCTTGGAACGTTTGCTGGAGGGCGCTGCTGACCATTTGGAACCGGGAGGGCGGGTAGTGGTCGTGGCATCGTCGCTAATGACGACGGAAGATTTGGATAGTATACTCTCTGATTATTCGGTGCGGGTCATCGGAGAATTGTCATTGTTCTTTGAGGTCCTGCGCGTCCTGGAAATCGTCATTCCATAGAGTAGTTCAGTTCATTTGTATTATTGCTGACAAATTTTGTATCTGGACACTATTTCATTTTCGGATTTGCACGGATTTCATTTTCGGATTTGCAGAAAATGGCAGATGCTGGCAACAACTTCACCCCTTATTCACCATGTCCAAGATTGATTGGGCTTAGGAATCATACCACATCGGTCATAACATTACTATAACGAGGGCTTTGTCCAAGCTATAGTTGGGATATGTTAACCGACAAAAGCGTCCATTTTCGGGATCATGGCCTTCCACCTCCTCTTATTTGGCATCAGTAGCCTTATGCACAAGGTTCTGAGAGCGGGCCCACAAAGAAATAAGACAACTGGGCTATCTGTGGCGATGTTATATTTACGGCATCACCATGGAAACGAGCTTCAATGCTCATCTGATCGCCTGATTCAGTTTTTTTCCTCATCTTTCAAAAATGAGGATATCTCCTTCTTCAAAAGGTCTGAGGCCGCCTTGCCGTCCAGTTTACCCCTCAGCTCCTGCATCACCGGCCCCATGAGCGGGCCGATGGCCGACATGCCCTTCTCCTTGACGAAATCCGACCTGGAGGCGATCATGGAACGGATGATGTCCGCTGCCTGGTCCTGGTCCAAGGCTTCCAGGCCCAAGGACTCTGCCGCTTGGTCTACGTCCATGCCTTTGGCCATCTCCCGGAATAAAGCGGGCAGGGCCTCCTTGGCGAAGCGGCCTTCTTTGAGACGGCCCATGGCTGCCAGTATGCGTTCCTCGCTTAGGTCCTGCACCGGCACGCCGTCCTTCTCCAGCTCCGGGAAGGTGTTCAGCAGAAGGGTGGCGGCCACCGATGCCAGGTCATAATCCACGGCGATCCTGGCCAGCAACAGGTCATAACCTTGGCGCACGATCTGCTGGGCCTGCTGGGCATTGATCCCGTGTTCCCGCACCAGCCTCTGGGCGATCTCCTCGGGGAGCTCCGGCAGGTTCTCCCGGATACGGCGTAAGCGCTCCTCGTCCACCCGTATGGGCGGCACATCGGTCTCCGGGTACATCCTGGCGGCACCCGGCAACGGCCGGGAGTAGCGAGAGCTGCCGTCGGGCATGGGGTCCCGGGTCTCCTCCGGCACCCCGAGCAAGGCCTCGTTCGCCCGTGATACCACGGCCTCCAACGCCGCCTTGGCTTTTACAGCGGGGGCGGCACAGATGGCGAAGGCATCGCCATCATGAAGAGCCAGATGGGTCTTGAGCGCCTCGACTTCCGCGGCCTCGATGCCGTATGCGGGAAGCTCATCGGAATGGAATATGCCTTTCACACCGTGGACCCTGGCCCTCTGGGCCATCTCGGCGCCCAAGCGCAGACGCCCACCGTCACCGTTCAAGGTGCCAGCGAACCCCGGCAGACGGACGGCCAGGACCTTTCCTCTCTCCTTCAAAGCGGACTTGATGACCTTGGAACCGGAGCCCTGCATGACCTTGGTGACATCCAGAACCTCCATGGGCAATGGCTCCACCCCCCTTGAGAGAAGGAGGTCCTTGATCTCTATAAGCATGTTCTGCCGGACGATCTCGGTCTCCAGGTACAATGGCAGCAGACGGAGCTCCTGCACTCCTTTCACCTCGATACGCGCACCGCCGGGGACGGAGATGTTCAGGTCCTCACGGATGGTGCCTATCCCTCGCTTCACCCTCTTGGTGGCACGCAGCAACGTGCCGATGCGGAGGGCGACCTCCATGGCCTCCTCCGGGGAACGGATGTCCGGACCAGTGGCCACCTCGATCAACGGGATGCCGAGACGGTCCAAGCGGTAAGTGACCTCGCCCTCCTTGGTCTCCACCTTCCGCGCCGCATCCTCCTCCAGACAGATGGACTGGATGGAGATGCTGCGTCCGTTGACCTGCAGCTCTCCGCCCATGGCCACCAACGCCGTGCGCTGGAAACCGGAGGTGTTGGAGCCGTCAATGACTAGTTTGCGCATGAAATGGATCTCGTCCACGATGGTGGAGCCCATCATGCTGGCGAAGGTCAGGACGGTGTCGATGGCATCAGCGTCCGCATCATGCGGCGGCTCGTCATCCATCTCCACCAGGCAGCTGACCCCCTTAGGGGATTGATAGCGGAAGCCCATCTTCTTGGAGGCCTCCATGAGGGCGGCACGGTCGATTTCGCCCATCTCGCTGGTGGTGGGCCTTAGGCGCCTGTAGTATGTCTTGGCATCCGACTCCACCAACTCGCTGTCGCAGGAGCAGAACAGCTTCTTGGTGCTCAGCTGCTGGTGGATCTCTATGCCGCAGACCACCTGTGGTTTAGACATCGATCTCCCTCCTGTCGCCCATCTCACCACAGAGCGGCGTGCGCATGACCTTCTCCACTTCGGAATCGTCGTGGTTGGCCAATGCCCACATTAGCTTCACGTAGGCGGTCTCCGGTAGCATGTCTGCCACCGGGATTACTCCTGCTTTCAGGAGGTCGCGGCCGGTGGCATAGACGTTGAGGTTGGTCTGGCCGTGCAGGCATTGCGAGGTCATGACCACCTTGACGCCTTTGGCCACCGCTTTCTGCAGCAGGGCAGCATCTCGTCGTTCACGTGGCCCAGCCCGGAGCCGGAAATCACCACGCCTCTGCTGTCCGTGATGAGCCCTTCGAAACGTCTAGGGCTCATGCCCGGATAATACTGCAAGAGCACCACATCGGTATCCATTTCCGTGCGGGCCTGCACCCGACGTTGACCTTTGCGTCGGTAGTCGTCGGTGTTGAATGATACGGACCCCTGGGAATCCATGCTGGCCAACGGAGGGGAGTTGATGCTCTGGAACGCATCCCTTCGGGAGGTGAGATCGGAA
>JAQUUA010000012.1 GCA_028694055.1 Candidatus Methanomethylophilaceae archaeon
GCTCCGATGAGGGCTTCGAAGCAACCGGCCTTTATGCGTATACCAAGATCCCCCTTCTGACCTTCGCCCACTCTGATCAGCGGCAATACCGCAGACAGTCTACGGTCGAACAGCTCGGCCAGATTGACGTTGGAAACCAGTTTCTGTTTGAAACCGGTCATATCTCCCTCCTGCAGAGGGGTCTTAAGGTACACATACTCCCTCACCGCTAACTCCAAGGCGGCATCACCCAGGAACTCCAGCCTCTCATTCGAAGGCTCTTCCTTTCCCCTCATCCCTGCTTCATTGCTATAGGAGTCATGTGTCAGGGCGATATCCAGGGAATGCAACAACTCCTCCGAAATGTCATCCATGAGCCAAGGGGGAGCGTTGAAGGCTCGTCTCAAAGTATCCATCCTCTGCCCGGATGACATGTCAGGGTCATGGTCTGTCGGCGATAAAAACAGTTCCGTAGTAAACTATTTTCAATGGAAGCCGGTTATCAGAGCGATGGCCAAGGTCAGGTTCAGAGGTGCCAAGCACTCACCCAAGAAGCTGGAGAAGGATATCCTGGAGAGGTCGAAGGACCTTTGGGAGGATCCAGAGCTCCTGCGTCCGGTGTGCATAGGCTCTTGTCGAAGATGCCATTTCGACAAGCCCTTCAAGAAGATCCACTCCCTGGACCGCATCAAGGACGATGCCGACAAATTGGTCAAGGCCGCTTCGCGGGGGGACAACATGGTACGGGCTTATGCCGCCACCATCTCTCTGTATGTGTCGGGGAAGATCCCCTATCTAGCCACCGCTCGATTCCCCGGGGAAGAGGTCTCGTTCGCTGTCCGTGGGAAAGTGGGGCAGGATAAGCTCATCGGGGCGCAATACTACGATGACCCGAACAAACGCCCACTGTTGTACATGGAGCTGGCCAAGAAGAGGAGGCTATGCCTTTACTCTTTAGAGGAAGGCATGCTTTGTAGCGATAAACCCAAGATGCCGGAGGAGTACCTCCAGGAGATCATGGAGGAGTCTCCCTACAATTTGGGGGAGGACGGCAGCTGTGGCCACGAAGGGAAAGGGACGTTGATAATCCATATACAGTCCAGGGACGAGCAGCTCCGGGTTTGCCGTGATTGTGCGGAGAAGACCAACCTCCTGCATCTACTGGTATCCCGCATCGTCTCCCCTCAGGTTATGGATGATTTCCAGGTCCGGGTGGAGCACCCCTACAAATCCGGGGATGGAGACATCACTGAGGCCCAGGTGCCGGCAGAGATCCTGGAACGTTATAAGCGGAACCAGATAAACGACCGGGAGCTCATAGATGCCGTCCTGAAGGAAAAGAAGCGCAACCTGAAGGAATGCGGGTCAGCCGTCTACGTGATGGAAGGCCGCAACTATGGTTGCGACCTGGAGTCCTTCATGTCCGATGTACGAGGCTCTGAGGAGGAGAAATCCGCCCTACAAACCGTCCTGAGCGACGGCAGCATACCTTTGGTCATGGAGGGCAACCGGGCATCGGAGGCCTTGCAGGAGCTATGGTCCGATTATGCGACCGACATCATCCTGGCCATATCGTCCCCGGAGACCGTGGAGGCTATGGGCGATGTCTCGCGTCAGAACCCGGGGCAGGCTTTGCAGGAGGCTTTGTTCAAGGAGAGGTCCCGGAAGATCCTGGCCAACCTCCCGAACTACTCCCGTCTAGGAGAGATAGGCTCCCTGGCCGACCGTCTCGCACGCATCGCCAAGACTGGAGATGCTGCCACCCTGCGCCGGGACATAGAATTCAAATCACTGCGGGATTTCAAGGCCCGCTCCGTGGCTTTGGCCTTCATCAAGGCCAGCTCCACGGATGATTCTTCTCTCTGGCAGTTCAGCAAGGAGGAGATGGAGTTCGCTGATTATCTGTTGCAGTTCGCTGCGATGATGATCGAGGCAGAAGGTGACCGCTACAATGACGCTCTGGAGGCCATGCTCACTGCCTCTGGATCAGCGGAGAAGCTCCCTCAGTGAAAACGGATGTCGGCCACATAATGCGACACCGAGGGAGCATAGGACTTCACCTCGCGCATACCCAGTATCTCATAGGGCCGTCCATCACAACCCTGGTCCAAGTCACGTTCCAACATTTCCCTGGCATCGCGTACATGGTAGTTCTCGTGGTAGTGAACGATCCCGCCGGGTAACAGCAGATTCAAAGCTTTGGGAAGGAACTCCCGTGTCCGATGCACGTACCCCATGAGGATGCGGTGGGCGAAGGGTCGGTCGGGAAGGTCCCGGTTGTCCCCCAGAACCGTCTCCACCCGGTCACTTACCTGATTGAGATCCACATTCCTGACCAGGTATCGGTACGATTCAGGATTCTTCTCACAGGCCACGACCCTTTTCGCCCCACTGAACTTGGCGATGGGCAGGGTGAAGTAGCCGATGCCGGCGAACATGTCCAAGACGGTCTCGCTTTGGCAGTCCAATCTTCCCATCCTCTCTCTTTCGTCCACGTTACCGGAGGCGAACATCACCTTGCAGACATCGAAGAGGTAGTGGATGCCGTTCTCCAGACGGACGGATTCCGTGTTCTTCCCGAATATCAACATCATGTTAGGCTGGCGGAACTCGCCCCGAACACCGCCCCGGTCCACACACACTGTGGAAACACCCAAGGACTTGGCGTAGACCCTGCCGATATCTTCCTTCCAATCATCCAATTCCTCGGGCATCTTCAGAATGGCAATGTCGCCCACGAACTCCCATCGCATGGGCAAGAGGTCCAACAAACGCTCTGGGATGTCTATCTCGTCTAGGATTCGTCGTTGTGGGCTGCGGTTGTCTCGTACGTGGGCATGACCGTCCACGACCTCTCCTGACAGCACAGCATCCTGCCATCTGCCTTCCAAGAGGGGCACCAGCACATACCCATCGTCCTTGGCGATCTTGGCACCTCGGTCCACGATATCCAACGCCAACAGCCGTGGTATCTCCGCCGCCGCTCGTTCATTGGGAATCCGTAGCAGTCTCATAGACACCTCATGGCCGCAGAAGTGATCCTAGAAGCTGAGGTGAGAAACGTAGGAGGGAAGGCAGGTGGCGGATCATCTTAGGAGCCAAGCTGCTAGGGTGGTCGATGTCCCCGTCCTGGAGGATGCCCATGACGTCATCCCTGTTCAGAATATGGAACGCCTCGTCCATCTTATCGTCGCTGAGACGCACATACACGCGACGCAGACGATATCCGTTCCGGAGCTCTTTTCCCACAGCCTTCTTCCATCTCCTCTCGTAGACCGACAGGGACTTGGAGTCCAGGCGGTCATTCTCCAGGGCCTCCCGGGCTGTCAACGCTAAACATCTGGCAGCGCTGAGGCCAGGTTGCAAGCCTCCTCCAGACACTGGTTTCACCTGCCCGGCAGCATCACCTATCAGGAGCACACGATCACCATAGCTGCGGGGTCGGCCTCCCAAGGGGATGCGACCATTATGGCGGCGCAGGACCTTGGCGTCGGATAGCTGCAAAGAATCCAAAAGACGGCGGAGATATATGTTCGGAGGGCCATGCTCCCAAGAGACACAGAGGCCGACACGGGTGAAGTCGCCGCAGGGCAGAGACCAAGCGAAGAATCCCGGGGCCACTTCATTGCCGGCGAAGATGTCCACCATGTCCGGCCGATCGCCGTGGACGTCCAGGTCGACCTGTAAGCCTCGAACCCATTCCTTTGGGCCGTTGTTACCCAAGCTGCGCCCCACGGCGGAATTCTGACCATCGGCGCCTACCAGCAGACGGGTCTGCATATCCCTGATGTCGCCTTGGCGGTATCGAAGGTTCACGCCTTGCGAGGAAACAGAGTGGTCGATGTAACGATTGGAATAGAGGATCTCCGCCCCCGCATCCATGGCTTTCTCGGCCAGAAGTCGGTCGAAGGAGGCCCGGTCGATCACCGCGGCTTTCCTTTCCTGGCTTCGGATGCTGATGGTCCCGCCGCCCGGGAAGTGCAACCGGGCTCCGTATATGGAGTTCAATACAGGGCAATCGGTTCCGGCGAGGCGCAGCACCCGGTCTGAGACCAAGCCGGTGCACTGCACGGGCTCACCGCTGACCGCATGGTCCTCCAGCAGGCAGACCTGATGGTCAGGGGCCAGCAGGGATGCGGCCATGCATCCCGCCGGGCCGGCGCCGACCACCACCAGATCGGGGTTCATACACCCTCGTACTTCACTGGGTCTTGGTCTTCTCCCAATCGGCCAGGAACTTCTCGATTCCCTCGTCCGTCTTGGGATGGGATATCATCTTCTTCAGCACGTCGTAGGGTATGGTGGCGATATGGGCACCCACCGAGGCCGACTCCAGCACATGCACAGGGTGGCGGATGCTGGCCGCGATGACCTCGGTTTCGAATTCATAGTTGTCGAAGATGTCGAGGATCTGGGCGACCAGGTCCATGCCCACATGCCCGATGTCGTCCAAGCGTCCTACGAACGGAGATACGTAACGGGCCCCGGCCTTGGCGGCCAGGAGGGCTTGATGGGGTGAGAAGATGAGGGTCATGTTGACATCGATGCCTTCGGACGATAGCACCTTGGTGGCCTTCAGGCTCTCGATGGTCATGGGCAGCTTCACATTGATGTTCTCGTGTATCTGGGCCAGCTCCCGGCCTTCTGCCACCATCTCGTCTGCGGTCAGAGACACGGCCTCGGCCGAGATGGGACCGTTCACTATGTTGGCGATGGCATGCACCAGGGTCTTGAAGTCCGCGTTCTCCTTGGCGATGAGGCTGGGGTTGGTGGTTACCCCATCCAGAATCCCCCAGCTGTTGATCTCTTCTATCTGTTTCAAGTTGGCAGTGTCTATGAATATCTTCATTCTACTTCCTCCATAGGAATCCCTTGCGCTTCTTAGTCTTCTTGCCGATGACCATCTTGGCGCTCAGGGCGATGTTCTCTGCGGTCAGACCGTACTTATGCATCAGCTCGTCCGGGGTGCCGGACTCACCGAAGCTGTCTTTCACGCCCACCCGCAGGAGTGGATAGTTCTCGTTCTCAGCCAGGTACTCGGCCACGGCGGAACCCAGTCCTCCGATGATGCTGTGCTCCTCTGCCGTCACCACGCAACGGGTCCTGGCCAGCGAATCAGCCAGAGTCTCGGTGTCCAAGGGTTTGAGGGTGGACATGTTCACCACCTCGGCGTTGACGCCTCCCTCTTTCAATATGCGGGCGGCGTCCAAGGCCAAAGCCACCATCTGACCGGTGGCCACAATGCTGACGTCCTTCCCTTCCTTCATGATGTTGGCCTTGCCGATCTGGAACTCATCCTCCTTGCCAGTTATGAGGGGGAAGTCCGCCCTTCCCATGCGCATGTAGCAAGGTCCGTGCCAGTCTGCCATGGCCAGGGTGGCCTTGAAAGCCTCCTCGGCATCGGCGGGGGAGATGACGGTCATGTTGGGCATGGTCCGCATCAAAGAAAGGTCCTCCAACGCTTGGTGGGAGGCGCCATCGCCGCCCACGCTGATCCCGCAATGGGTGGAGACCACTTTGACGTTCATGCCCGGGTAGGCTATGGATTGCCGTATCTGGTCCCAGCAACGTCCGGTGGCGAAGACGGCGAAGGTGCTGGCGAAGACGGTCTTGCCGCAAGCGGCCAGGCCAGCGGCGGTGCCGATCATGTTCTGCTCCGCTATGCCCACCTCAAAGAAACGGTCTGGGAACGCAGAGGCGAAATCACTGGTCTTGGTGGAGGTGGCCAGGTCGGCGTCCAAGACCACGATGTCCTGACGGGCACGGCCCAGTTCCACCAAGGCTTTGCCGAAATAGCTCCTCTGTGCCGCAGTGGTCATTGTCGTGCCTCCAGCTCGGTCAGGGCCTTTTCCCTTTCATCGCAGGTGCAGCAACGTCCGTGGAATCCGCAATTGTTCTCCATGAAGGAGACTCCTTTGCCCTTGACAGTATCAGCTATTATCATGGACGGTCCTTTCATCGAACGGGACAGCTCGCAGGCGTTCAGTATCTGGCGGACGTCATGGCCATCCACCTCCAGGACGTTCCAGCCGAAAGCCCTCCATTTATCGGCCAAGGGCTCCAAGGACATGGTCTCCTCCGTCAGCCCGCTGCTCTGGAGCCGGTTGCGGTCCAGGATGGCCACCAGGTTATCCAGTTTATAGTGTGATGCCAGCATGCCCGCCTCCCAGTTCTGCCCGCTCTGCATCTCTCCGTCCCCGCAGAGGCAGAACACGCGGTAGTCCAGACCATCCAGCCGAGCGGCCAAGGCCATGCCGCAGGCCACGCTTAAACCCTGTCCCAAGGAGCCGGTGGACATCTCCACGCCCGGGAGCTTCCCATATGCCGGGTGGCCCTGCAGTCGGGAGCCCAGTTTCCGGAGGGTCTTCAACTCCTCCACGGGGAAATAACCGGATTCCGCCAGAGCGGCGTAGTAAACGGGGGCCACATGCCCTTTGGATAGTATGAATCGGTCCCGCAGGTCCCACTTGGGGTTCTGAGGGTCGTGTCTCATGACTTGGAAGAACAAGGACACCATTATCTCTGTGGATGACAGGGAGCCACCGGGGTGCCCGGATCCGGCCTCATAGGTCATCTCTATCACGTGTCGGCGTATGTTCCGGCACATGTCGTTTAATCTGTTTACGGTCTCTTCATCATAATCGGGCACTGGCAAACACCTCGGACTCTTAACGGATAGCCGCTACTGCAGCTGATAAGTAATGGTACAATTGATTAAAGGATTGCGAAGGAAACGAGTTTTGGGAGGAGGGGGAGGTCATCTCCTTCAGTCACTCTCTATACGTGGTGCTAGCAGGTAGCCCACGCTGGTGTTGCCTTCTGCCAGGTCGAAATGAATCTTCACCGGGTAGTCGTTGCCCAGGTTTATCTTGACCACCGTGTCAGATGGAATGGCCTTCACCAGGTTGGAGAAGTAGTCCAGTGGGAACAGGCTACGGGCCTTCTCGGAGACCGTGAGCCCGACCAGCTTGGCCTTGTCCAAGCGCAGGTTGACGGAATCGGTGTCCCCTTCGCAGGAAAGCTCGAACCCTTCGGCGTCTGCGGTCAACGCGATATGATCGGAAACACTCTCAGCGGCCCGGATCCCTTTCTGAATCTCAGATATGCTGACATCCACGCTCACAGGCAGGGAGAGCTGAGGAACCTTGGGGTCGCTCATGCTGGAGGTGTCCACCATGTTCATGCGACGGGTGATGTTACCGACCCTGACGATGAGACGGCCACGCTCCTCATCCTGCTCCATTTCGATTATGTCCCCGGATGCGGTGAGGCGCAGGACCTCTTTTATCTTGTCCAGGTCCAAGCCGATCTGGGTATCGTCGGCCAGATAAGACTCGAAAGCAGCCTTCTTCACGTCCAGCTCCACCATGGCAACATGGGCAGGATCCACGGCCTTCAAGCCGATCCCCTCGGGGCTGACATTCAACTTCGCTTCATCCACAAGTGTGGAAATGATATTGACGATGCCTTTTAGAGCATCAGAACGTATCTTAGCCTGGAACATATCTCCCCTTCCTTGAACCTTGAGGTAGAACAAGTAATGATTACTAATAAATGTTCATCCTCTAATATTCTCTCCAAGAGGCGTTGCACTTGCAGCAACGGTATATGCGGGTCTCCGGCTCATCGGCCGAACGGGTCTGACGAAGCACGAAGAACGCCTCCTTGTGTCCGCACTCTGGGCAGAGGATACGTGTCTTGGGAAGGGTGGCCACGGAATCATTTATGACCACAGTTTCTTTGGATTTGGCATCGGTAACGAAGCACTGGGCCGTTCCGATCTCCTTCTGGCAATTGCACCTGCTGCATCCGTATACACCGTCACGGGGGAACATCAGGGAACCGCACTCGGGGCAAAACACTTAGATCAACCTCAATTCCCCTGAGATGATGATTGTATAAAAAAACTTCTGAACCGGGAAAAATCGCCAAGGTTCAGATGTAGTCCGCTTCTTCGTTCATGCGGCGATAACGGGAGCGTTCCTTCTCCGGGTCGTAGATCTCCGCCCTCTGCATGAGCGCTGAGAACAGTTGCTCATTCTTCACCGGTTCACGGTTGCGGCCCAGGAAGAAGTCCTCTCCTCGGTCCCTCACCGATTCGCCCCGGACATCGGAACGGTCATCATCGGCCTTCACGCCCTTGGCCCTAATCCCCATGCAATCATCGAAGCATTCGAAGCACAGGCTTTGACGTTCCTTCATGGCCATCCAAGACCTGGGAACGTCCTCGTGGACCGTCTGTGTCCGATTCCCACTCCGGACCATGTATTCCATCTCTCTACGGGTCTGGTCGGCAAGAATGCCGCCAACATATGCGAAGGCGACGGTTATAATGTAACTGTTAAGACTGAGGGAAGTAGTGCTCTCGATGGCGAATAGGAAGGATTCCATGTACTGCACGACGGCTTCCATGTACACTGTGAGCTGAGGGATGTCTGTTCCGAAGGCCGCGATCAAGGTCGAGGTTTCCATCTCCAGGAAGCTGATCTCTGGGATGACGCCTTGCCGACTCATATAAATTATGAGCATGATGAGGCCCACTGGAATCAGTGCTGCCAGCATCCCCTTGTTGGGTGAGCCGGCCTTCCTTCCTCCCACGTATCCGGCAATCATCTGCCCGAAGATAGGGAGCCACCATAGAAGCAATGAGAGAACAAAGGTGAACTTGGCCGCACTCCAGAAGCTGAAGACCTTCTTCTTGGATTGCTTATCGGCAGGTTTGGCCCTGGTCTCGAAGCCAGCGGCTCCCGCGTCCCTATCGCGGGAGGCTGATTCCCTCCTCCCTCTGCGAAGCTCCATGTGCATCCCTTGTCGGTCAAATGTCCGACATAAATGTATGTGGGGCATCATTATTTAATGATTACCCGCAAGCACAGTGCCAACAATATGGGAAAAATCAGAAATAAAACTTCATTGTGTTATGGATTATGTGCAGAAAATGATATTATCGTGATGTTTATCGTCTGACAATCATCGGCCATGTGTGGCCTTAAAAACAGTATTGGCACGGTTGCATTCATCTCGATGTTATACCAAAGTTTATAAAGCATGTTTGTCTGAAACCAGTCATTAAAAGTAAACGGCCTCCCTGTGGTGTATGTGCATGGGAGGTCTATACTCCCTATGTCAAGATTGACTGAACCAGGAGTATACCCTTAAAAAATCATATTCGAAGGGCCCTTCACCGGGCCCCTCCTCGGCACTGCCGACCCCAAGGACCGGTCCCAGCGGGCATCACGCCCGCCGGTCTCTCCCTAGCGGGAGGAACCCTTCCTTCTCAGGCCGGCCGTGTCATAGAAATAACCCAACGGTCGGTGAAAAACAGTATGAAAATGAAATTACGATTCCTAGGCGGCGCAGACAACGTGGGCCGCATGGCCATGTTGATGGAAACAGACAACAAGACCATGATCTTCGAATATGGGATGACTCCTACCAAGCCCCCGTCCTATCCGCTGCCCAGCCCCAGAGTGGACCATGCCTTTTTGACACATTGTCATCTGGACCACTGCGGCATGATGCCCTGGCTCTGCGGTCGCTACGACAATGAGGTCTTCACCACCCCGCTCACAGGTGAGATTGGGGAGATCATGATGTATGACAGCCTGAAGATCGCCAAGGCAGAGGGCTATGCCAAGCCATTCTCCTCAGAGGACGTGGAGGCCACCGTGCGCAATGTGGTGCCCCTGACCTTCGAGGACACCATAGAACTCGGGCGCATCGACGTCACCCTGCACAGCGCAGGCCACGTTCCCGGAGCGGCGATGTTCGAGTTGGTGGGCGACCGCCGGACCCTGTACACGGGAGACATCCACACCCTGAACACCAACTTGGTCTATGGTGCCAAACCGGTGAAGTGTGACAATCTGTTCATCGAAGGCACTTATGGTAACCGCCTGCACAAGGACCGCAAGCAGTCCGAGAAGGATTTCGTGGATAAAGTGAAAGAAGTGGTGGAGCAGGGAGGGAAAGCCCTCATCCCCTGTTTCGCAGTCGGCCGCACGCAGGAGGTCATGATGCTTTTGAAAGACCTACACTATGACATGTGGGTGGATGGCATGGGCAGGAAGATAACATCCTTGTACACCGAGTACCCAGAATACCTTTCGAACCTCAAGAAGCTGAAAGCCTCCCGGCGCTCATTCCATGAGGTGAAGAGCTCATCCATGCGAGCCAAGTCCCGCAAGGGCGAGGTCATCGTCACCACCGGTGGCATGCTGGACGGAGGCCCGGTCCTGAACTACATGCGTATGGTCAAGGACGACCCCAAGAGCGCCATCCTTCTAACAGGCTATCAGGCCGAGGACACCAATGGCCGCATGCTCATGGAGCACGGAAAAGTGGTCATCGACGGAGTGGAGGAGAAGATCAACTGCCCCTGGTTCAAATACGACTTCTCCGCCCATGCCGACCAGGCACAGTTGGTGGAGTTCATCCGTGGTTGTGACCCGGAGAATGTGGTGATCATGCATTCCGAGCATCGGGAGGCATTGCGAGACGCCTTGGGCGGCAACTACAACGTAATCCTGCCCGCCGTGGATGAGGCCTTCGAATTGGAGGGATGAGATGGACCGCCTGCAAGAGTTCCTGGAGGAGGATTTGGGGAGTGGCGACATCACCACCGAGCTCATCGTGCCGGACCGAATCGGCAAAGCCATCATCCGCTGTGAGGCCGCAGCCATCCTGGCGGGTATAGAGGAAGCGGCAACCATATTCGAGGACGGAGACCTGGACGTCGAGATACTCTCCGAGGACGGGGACGAGGTCGGGGCCGGACAGGCCGTCATGGAGGTCGAAGGCCCTCTGGCGGATATCCTGACCCGTGAGCGCACGGCTCTGAACATGCTGATGCGCATGAGTGGCATCGCCACCATGACCGACGCTGCCATCGAGGCCTGCCAGAAGGCCAACCCCGATGTCCGCATCGCTGCAACCCGCAAGACCACCCCCGGATTCCGTTTCTTCGAGAAGAAGGCAGTCATCCTAGGGGGTGGGGATCCGCACCGATACGGCTTGTACGATCACATACTGATCAAAGACAATCACATCCTGGCATGCGGAGGCGTCCGCAAAGCGATGGAGCTGGTGCAGGACGCTCCGTTCACCTACAAGGTGGAGATAGAGGTGGAGAGCCAGAAGGATGCCGTCACTGCCGCGCAGATGGGGGCGGACATCATCCTCTTGGACAACATGCCTCCCGCCCAGGCCATGCAGGTGCGGAAGGCGGTTAAGGATATCTCGCCCCGCATCCTCATCGAGGTGTCTGGGAACATCGGCATGCACAACGTGGCGGATTATGCCGCCGCTGCGGACATCATATCCATGGGGGCTCTAACGCACTCCCCGGCCGCGGTGCACTTCAGTCTGCACTTGGTCTGAGGCGGGTACGGTGGAAGGAGGTGCTATCCACCTCCCATCCCAAGGCCCAGGCGCAGAGCTCGGCCAGGTGTAGCACCGGAATGCGTCTGCCGATGACATCGAACTGGGTGAAGCAGAATGGGCAGGAGGTGATGATGGCCTCCGCGCCCAGGGCTTCCATTCCGTCCAGGGCGTCTTCCATTATGTTGCGACCCAAGGCATCATTCACCGAGGTCAGGCCTCCGCCGCAGCACAGCCCCTCCGATGGTGTGACAGGCTCGCCTCCCAGCGCCAACACGATATCCTCCATCATTTTCACGGCGGAAAGTCCTTTCTCATGGCATATGTGCTCACAATGACATCCCGGGTGGATCAACAGGCGGATCCTCTGCTTCTTGACCATGCACCTTTTAATGGATTCCAACCGGGAATGCAGCAATTCCAGCAATCCTACGACCTCTGAGACCTGTTCTAAGCTCCGGTTGAGCTCCCGCATCAATCCTTGCACCTCTCTTCTCTCCGTCCCTTCGTGGGAGAGGATGCGGCCGGATTCAAACAATGAAAGGGTGCAACCGTCACAGAGGGTCAATAAAGGCCTGCCTGCAGCCAAGGAGTGGAGGCGCCCACAGGCGCCCAACCAGGTCTCGGGCCCCAGGGAGCGCAGACCCACCGGTTCGAAGCAACAGCTGAATTCAGGAAAAGGGGAAGCCGTCACCTCCAAACGTTCCAGGATGAAGACGGCGGCGGCCTCCAGATATGGAAGCTTGGAGGGAATGACACAACCCGGGTACAACAGGAAATCATCTCTCATAGGCGAACCTCGTGCGGGATATGATCTTGCCCAACTCCCGCATGGCACGGTCGGAGTCCACCAGTGGAGACAGCCCCAGCTCCTCCCTCTGTTTCTGCACCCGGGGGTTGGAAGGGAAACCTCGGCCCTCCTTCACCAGTATGGATCCGGTTCGCAGGAAGCGGTCCGGGGCGACACCGTCCAGGGCGGATCGATGCCGGAGATGGGTCATGAGCATAACGATATCGATGTCGGATGGGCAGACCTCTAAGCAACGATGGCAGAGCAGGCAGTCCCAGATCCCCTGCGGCTCCCGGTCTTCCAGGACTGCGGACACCACTTCATCCGGCCTCACCCCGCCATGTCTGGCGCTGGGGCACCTCTCCGTGCACTGGGAGCATTGGAGACAGTCCTGCAGGTGAAAACTGCTCCGCAGGTCCCCAGCCGGATGATGCTCACTCATGGCTCCCGCAAAGAAGAGCGGCGTTATCTAATTTTCTTACGGTAAGGTTATTGGGTTGGGACGCCGATGTCCGTGCATGAACATCGAGGACTATCAATGTCAGTTCTGCGGCAAGACTGCCAAGCATTTCGTTTTCGCCGCCTTCACCTGTGACGACGACGTCTGCATCGAAAAGGCCCGTCTGGAGAGGGGAGGGCCTGGAGGTCACTTGAAAAAGAAGGCCCAGGGGCAGCCCATCGTTCCCCTGGACCGGGAGTGAAAAAGGTTTTCTCAATGCCGGAAAACCCGGCAGCCGGTGAACACCATGGCCATGTCATGTTCGTTGGCGGCATCGATGACCTCTTGGTCCCGGATGGAGCCGCCCGGTTGGATGATGGCGGTGACCCCGGCTTTGGCAGCCTCGTCCACCCCGTCCCGGAACGGGAAGAAGGCATCGGAGGCCATAACGCTGCCCTGGGTCTCCTCGCCGCCCTTGACACGGGCGATCATGGCGGAGTCCACGCGGGACATCTGGCCGGCCCCAATCCCAACGGCCCTCTCCTCCTTGACATAGACCACGGAGTTGGAGGTCACATGCTTGACCAGCTTCCAGGCGAAGGCCATGGCCTTGAGCTCCTCCGCATTGGGCTTCCGCTTAGTGACCACCTGCAGATTCTCCGGACGGACCTCGATGTCCTCGTCCGTCTGCACCAAAAGCCCTCCTTGCACCTTCTTCATCTTCATCTCCCGAAGGCGCTCCTCAGGGCCGATGGGGCGGCTGGTACGCAACAGGCGGATGTTCTTCTTCTGGGTCAGAAGGTCCAAGGCCGGGGGGTCGAAGTCCGGGGCTATGACCGCCTCCACGAAGTACTTGGCGATCTCCTCGGCAGTGGCAAGGTCGCAGTGCCGGTTCAGGCAGATGACGCAGCCGTATGCCGAGAGAGGATCCACGGCGTAGGCCGTGACGAAAGCCCCGTAGATGTCATCGGCGCTGGCCAGACCGCAGGGGTTGGTGTGTTTCATCACCACTGCCGTGGGACGCTCGAAATCCATGGCGATGTCCATGGCCTTGTCCAGATCCAGGATGTTGTTGAAAGACAGCTGCTTACCATGCAGCTGCTCCGCCTTGGAAACCGTGATTCCTGCTCCCAGAGGGTCAGCGTAGAAGGCCGCTTTCTGGTTGGGGTTCTCCCCATAGCGGAGATCCATGACCTTCTCAGACGGCATCGGGAAAGAGGAGGGGAAGCCATCACCGAAGCGGGCATGCATCTCCTTGGCGATCATGGCATCGTAGTTAGCGGTGTTCACGAAGGCTTCAGCCATGAGCCGGGCCCGTAGCCCCTCGTCCATCCCGGTTGATGAACTCACGGCCTCCAGGACCATCTCGTATTGGGACGGGTCGGTCACCACGACGACGTCTAGGTAATTCTTGGCGGCAGCACGTATGAGGCTGGGGCCGCCGATGTCTATGTTCTCTACCAGCTCTTCCAGGCCGACATTCTCCTTCAATGCGGTCTTCTTGAACGGGTAAAGGTTGATGACCACCATGTCCACGGTCTCGATGTCCATGGATTGTATGGCCTGCATATGTGCCGGGACATCCCGGCGGGCCAGTATGCCCGCGTGTATCCTGGGGTGCAGGGTCTTAACCCTTCCATCCAACATCTCCGGGAACCCAGTCACATCGCTGATATCGGTAACCGGCAGGCCGGCATCCCTGAGAAGGGCGGCGGTGCCACCGGTGGAAACGATGTCCACGCCCATCTCGATCAATTGTCTGACAAAATCGACTATGCCTTCCTTGTCCGACACGCTCACAAGCGCCCTTTTTATATCGGTCAGTGAAATCCCTCGAAACAATGAGGCACACGAATCGTATGCCATCTTGATATCACAAGGTCATTAATAAAGATAATCCGCCATTTTAAGGAAAGAGATGGCCGAGATAGGCGAGCTCAATAGATTCCATGATTGAAGAACCCGGGGCCCAACAAGCGGTCCTGGATGTCGTTGGCGAACATCTCCGCTCTCTGGTAGTAGTCATCTCCGAACTCGGAGGTGAAGACCTGATAGGCCTGGTTAAGCTGTTCGTCCAACGGCAGGGACAGCTCATCATCCACCACGGGGAAGATGCCGTCCTCCTCCTTCTGGACATGGGAAGTCATGTGATGGACTAGCTCGCTAGCGGCGGAGGCCATGGAATCCCAATCGCCCTCCTCCAGCGCCCTCTCAACCAACTGGAACTGCTCCCTGGCATGCTGATGCTCCGCATAGATGCCATCGACCTCCTCCTGGAAGCGAGGGAATTCCTTAACGATCACTGGGTAGAACAGCTGCTCCTCCTTGGCATGGTGGAAGCGGTCCACGAACTCGTGCAGGAAGGAAATGAGTTCCTTGACATCGTCCATGTGGTCCTCAGAATTGTTCCTGACCGTCTCATCCAGAACATCCAATGCCTGACGCAGTATGCCATGCTCATACTGCACCAGAGTCACAGATATGCGCATGATGTGAACTAGTCCCTCCGCGGTATTTGTTTTTTTTCTGTCTTGGCGGTGTATGGGTCGATTTAATCAAAGATAAATAACAGGACGTGAATCGGGAGACGGGCCGAGGTAGTCTAGCCCGGTAAGGCGGTGGTCTCGAAAACCACTGGCGTCCCGCCTCGGGAGTTCGAATCTCCCCCTCGGCGCTCCTTTTTCACAAAATGTCATATTGCTTTCCGGTATTATTCCGGCTCATGCTCCTGCCTCCTGCTCAACTTCGTGTTCCCAAATGGCGCGAATTCCGCATGCCAGGAAGACCAAGCCGGCCAGGAATATGGGAATGCCAACGGCATAGAACACCAGGTCTCCGGTAAGGAGGATGTACACCGTCAGGCCCAGGGAGATGAGGAACGATGCCATCGCCAGGTCATTCTCTCCTGATTTGTAAGCCATGACGGCAGCGAAGAGCAATGAAAGCCCAAGGAACAGGTCCATTATCTCCAGCCCGCTGCCGTTTCCAGTCACCATGCTGGCCGCGAAAGTGAATGTGGACAATCCTAGGAGAAGGAAAACCATCCCGGCGGTGAATGCACGACCGTGAATGGCCATCACGCCGATGTAGATCACAATCAGTGATATCGCACCTTTGGCGATGTTATAAGGAGCCACATCCATGGCGGTGAAACCCAGGACCACATTGAGATAGTAGGCGCCCACCAGCAACAGAAGGGCAGCCATGAGGGGATAACCAGCGGCACGGAAAGGAAAACCGTTCTCATCCTCGAGCCAAGGGAACGCCGAAGGTTTGGACACCACCTCGTTCCAGACCTGCAAGGAGTACAAAAACTCCAACAATCCTGAAAGGAAGCACCCCAGGCCGATGAGCAGGAACAAGGCATCACCGCTGAAGAGGGAATAGAAGGCGCCGGCGAAGCCCATAAGGAAAGATGCCATGCCGAGCAGGTAATCACCCTTGCGATAGAACAGGAAAGAGAAGATCAGGAGGAAGATGCCGATGATGATGTCTCCGAGCAGAAGCCCATCCGCCTCTTGTAGCACATGGGTGGCAGCGAAAATGAATGTGGACATGCCGATGAAGAGGATGAACAGGCCCTCCAGGACGCAACTTTTCAACAAGGCGTAGACGCCGATGAGGATGACGAAACCCATCATCAACAGCTTGGCCATGTTGTAGGCATCGGCATCGATATCCATGAATCGGGAGACGTTGTTCAGATAATACAGGCCGATGACCATGGACATCAGGCCGACGAAAAGCAACCCGACGATGAGGATCATGGAGAAGTAACGGTCGCGATAGATACGGTCGCTCATGGTGGAGAGCATTGTACCTGATGTCATCATGTCGGTATTAATGCATCTCTCTGGAACGCGACGGGGGCCTCTTTAAGGCATCCTGGAAGAAGAGAGGGACAATAATATCCATGCATTATCCTGGGATAATATGCCAAGAGGCGATACCACACTCTTTCAGAACCCTTATACACTCTGAGAGACACTGACTACTGGATGGAAGACGTATCGATCGTAATCGCCGCTTCAGCCGGCCAAGGCATCCAGACCGTGGAGAGCCTGCTTGTTGCCATCTTCAAGAAGGCCGGGTTCCATGTCTATGCCAGCAAGGAGTACGAGTCTAGGGTAAGAGGAGGGTCCAACACCACCGAGCTAAGGGTGGCTGGACACCGGGTGGCGGCTTTCCGGAGAAGGATAGACATCCTGATACCTTTCACCTTGGGTTCCATCGAGCATGTCCGTAGTCGCATCAGTGACGACACGGTCATCATCGCCGACAAGATTCTTTTCAAGAACACAGACCCATCTACATTGTCCATAAATCCCATCCTGCTCCCGTTCCGGGAGAAGGCCATGGAGATTGGGAACTGGATATATGCCAATGTGGTGGCGGTAGGCACCATATCCGCCCTCTTTGGCATCGACCAGTCCGTGGGTGAGGAAATATTGAATGCTAGGTTCTCGGCCAAAGGAGAACAGGTCTCGGAAGAGAATCTAAAGGCCTTCCGGTCTGGGTGCATCATGGGTGCAGAACTGCAATCGGAGCGTGCGTTGAGCATCCGCATCCCTGCCCCTCCTCATATGGAAGGGGAGATCCTCATGAACGGCAATGAGGCTGTCGCTTTAGGTGCCATAGCCGGAGGATGCAATTTCATATCTGCTTATCCCATGTCCCCATCCACAGGTGTCCTGGATACGTTGGCATCTTTGTCCGAGGAGTTCGGGATAGTTGTGGACCAGGCCGAGGACGAGATCGCGGCTATGAACAAAGCCATCGGAGCATGGTATGCCGGAGCCAGGGCCATAGTCTCCACCTCTGGAGGCGGTTTTGCGTTAATGACAGAGGGGCTGTCATTGGCCGGGATGACGGAATCGCCTTTGGTGGTGCATCTGGCCCAGAGGCCCGGCCCGGCCACCGGCCTTCCCACCCGTACGGCTCAGGAGGACCTCAACCACGCCATCTACAGCGGGCACGGGGAGTTCTGCCGTCTGGTTTTTGCGCCAGGGACCATCGAGCAAGCCTTCCACATCACTCAGAGGGCCTTCCAGATCGCAGATGCCCTGCAGATCCCGGTCTTCGTGCTCACCGACCAGGACTTCGTGGACAGCTACTACAACATCCCCCGCATCGACGTCTCCGATCTGGTGGCCGAACACGGCTTCGTCAGCACCGATGACGGTTACCGGCGTTATGAGCTCACCGCAGACGGGCTCTCACCCCGCGGGGTCCCCGGACTGGGTGAAGGCCTGGTGCGGGTGGACTCCGATGAGCACGATGAACAGGGGCATATCACTGAGGACATGGATTCCGTACGTCCCGCTATGGTGGAGAAGAGGGTGCATAAGAGGATACAGCTCCTCCAGCCCTATCTGGAGCCTCCGACGGTCTACCCACACCCCCAGGCCTCGTCCATCCTGGTCTGCTGGGGGTCTAACTATCAGGTGGTGAAAGAGGCCTTGGACTCCCTCGGCAGCCCGGATCTGTCCATGGTCCACTTCCATAACGTCTTCCCCCTCCATCCCGACACTGGTCCAATGCTCTCGAATGCGGGCAAGGTCATGATAATGGAGAACAACGCCACCGGGCAGTTCGCCAATCTCCTGCGGCAGCAAACCGGTTACGAGATACCGCAGGAGAACAGGCATCTGCGCTATTCCGGAAAGCCCTGGTCCGTGGAGGAGGTCGTGGAAATGTTGAAGAAGGAGGGTTTCTGAATGGAGTTCAACGCCAAGATGTACGACATGCCACAGGAGAAGGCCTGGTGTCCTGGATGTGGGAACTTCCAGCTACACAGCATCCTCCGGGAGGTCCTGGCGGAGCTGAGCATACCCCCACAGGAACTGGTCTTCGTGTCCGGGATAGGTCAGGCGGCCAAGCTTCCGCAGTACACCCGTGGCCATATGTTCAACGGCCTGCACGGGCGCTCGTTGCCGGCCGCCATGGCCATCAATGCCGCCAACCCGTCGTTGAAGGTCATAGTAGCCTCTGGTGATGGCTGCACATACGGGGAAGGAGGCAACCACTTCCTGGCTCAGATGCAGAGGAACCCGGACATCGTCAATATCGTGCACAACAACATGGTCTACGGCCTCACGAAGGGACAGGCCTCCCCCACCAGCTCCAAGGGAATGCGCACCCGGGTGCAGGTGGACGGGGTGACAAACGAGCCCTTCAACCCCCTGGCGGTGGCTATCGCCATGGGAGCCACATTCGTGGCCAGGGTTTTCCCGGGCAACAAGGCTCAGACCAAAGAGGTGCTGAAGCAAGCCATCCAGCACAAGGGTTACGCTCTGGTGGACTGTTTCGTGCAATGCGTGGCCATGAACAAGGTCAACACCTTCCAATGGTACAAGGAGCACACCTATGAGCTGGAGGCCTCCCATGACCCCACCGATCGGCAGATGGCCTTCCAGAGGGCATTGGAGAGCGAGCAGTATCCTACAGGGGTGTTCTATAGTGTGGAGGGCCGACCGGTGTTCTGGGAGGAGTGCGCCGCATATAGGCACAATCCCGAGCCCCTGTTCCGCCGTTCTGTGGACATGGAGAAGTTGCAGGATGTCCTAGACTCCAAGGCTTGAAAGACTCAGCGTTGGCAGTGCTGGCAGAAGAAGGAGGTGCGCCCCCCTACCTTGGAGGTGGACCAAGGCGATCGGCAACGAGGGCAGGAAGACCCCCGATGACGGACGTTGAGCATCATCCCCGAAGGGAAGCGGGAGAAGTCGGTCCCCATCTGTATGGACAGGCGCAGGATGCTGCCCATGCTATCATAGAGGCCCTTGACCTCGTCCTCAGAGATGGACGAGGCCGGCCTCTGAGGCAGGATGCCGTTCTGGTAGAGCATCTCGTCCGCGTATAGGTTCCCCACCCCAGAGACGAATGATTGGTCTAGTAGGAGGGACTTCACCGCCCTCCGGCCGTGGAAACCCTCCCGGAAAGCATCCCAAGGTGCCTCCAGGGCATCAGGGCCCCTTTTCTTGGCAGACAGATAAGCCCGGAAGTCCTCCAGGACCGCCACCGCTCCCAGTTTCCGCTGCCAGCAAATCGCCAGTTTGCAGTCCGGGAACGTCATTGCCAAGCGGGTGAAGCGAGGCTCCTGGTCATGGAAGAACACCGGCTCCCCACTCATCCCGAAATGCAGGAGCAGCCATCGGCCGTCGTCCAAGGCCAGGAAAAGGCTCTTGCCATTCCTCTCCGAGCCCACCACCCTGCGGCCATGGAGGGACGCCTCCACATCCGGAACGCTCTCTGGCAATACCCTTATCCCATCCAATCTGGCTGACTGTATCTGCTTGCCCATCGCCCCATCCATGATGCGACGGCGGAAGGCCTCCACCTCCGGCAGCTCAGGCATCCTGTTCTTCCTCTTCCACCAGGTCGAAGCGGTCCGTGATGCTGGCCATGAACTCATCCACGCTGGGTATCCGCCCATGGCAAATCAGCTCCCCGTTCAGGAAGTAGGCAGGGGAAATCCCACAGCCCTTCTCCCTGTACAGAGGGAATATCTGGTCCAGAATGCAGCGGTCGGCGCGATGACGGGCCACCGAGAGGTCGGCGAACTCGATGAAGGCATCCACGCCCAGCCTCTCTAATCCATCCCGGATGACCTTGGCCAGATCCAGGTCGTGCTGTGCCAGTCGTCGGTCGGTGCCAGCCAGGGATATGACATTGATTCTCAATCCACTCATTAGATCACTTCACTCATTACAGACTAATATCGTAATCTTGCACTCTCTCCATCATCAGGCCCCCACGGGCGGCCTCGAAGTTGCGCAGAGCCCGGATCAGGCAGTTCTCCCATGCCCATTGTTGGCGGAAGTGGAGGTTCATATCTCGGAACAGCAGATAGGCCCATATGGGCATGAACAGCCATCCGGTTACGAGGGACAGGATGAGGAAGACCAGGAAGGACCGGAAACCCACCTGTTTCTCGAACTTGTTCGGGAACGGTATCTGTAGCTCCTTCAGGGATTTTTGGAAAGGGGTCAGGAAATCCAACCAGGCCTTCTCGTGGTTGTAGGCGAAGTTCGTGACCCCGCGGATGGTGAACACCAGGGCCACGAACGACGTGCCCAATGCCAAACCCAGGACTGGCACCGCCAAGGGGGCGGTGTCTGTGAAGGATGATATCACCATGAGTACCAGAGGGGCGACGATGATCAGCCCCCATTTACGGGCAGCTGCTGGCCTCTCCTTGGAGGAAATCCGGTCATCGATCCTCCTCATCTCGGCGATAAGTCCATCCAGGTTGCTACCTCTCAGATGGTTCAGCTCCTGCAGATAGTCGATCATGGCCTTCCGGAGGGCCTTCTCCCTATGGCTGTGCTTCTCGTTCCGGCTCATAAGCAGGAAGAAGATGGACATCATGATCAGCAGGCCCAGGGTGAGGAAGGTGGCCACATGCATCGCCAGCACCCCGTTATCTGTGAGGTCCCGGATCCGGCTCATCTGAGTGACGGCGTAGCTGATGGTGAACAGGAGGTAAGAAGCCAACACCACCGTCACCAGGGCCGGTTCCACCATGATGTCGGTGCGGTCCCGGTCATAAACGTTGACGATGATCTCATTGGCCACTTTCTTGGAGCTCATCTTCTCTCGTCACCGTATACGGGCATATTCATAAATAAGGTGCGCGAGGCAAGATTAATACCGTTAGTAAGGCATAATCGGGGTCATGAATGGGCCGGAGGAGGTGGGACTGAGCCTAGGGGAGAAACCGCGATTCCTGGGGTTGTTGTCCTTGGTGGCTCTTTTCCTGGCTTCCCTGTACTTCTATAACGTCCTCACCAAGGTTCCCCAGGAGGTGTTCTCGATAGATGGTTCCGGGAGTTTCCTGGCATTCTTGATGTGGGTGTTGTTGATGTTCTATATGTATGTTAAGCAGCTCATAACCACCTTCCGCCTCAGCTCCGGTAACCGCAAGGCCTGGAAGGACATGATGCGGCTCTGCCTGCTGTATGTGGCCTTGGCAGGATTCTCGGTGTGGCTTGGAGGGGAGGCCATAAGGCTGGCGTTC
>JAQUUA010000092.1 GCA_028694055.1 Candidatus Methanomethylophilaceae archaeon
CCCGATGGCCATCCTGGTTTGTGGGGAGCCATCCAAGTCCAAGGTCCCGGAGTATTTGCCACAGGATTGTTCTGCAGCGGTTATGAGCATGCTGATTCGAATAACGGAATTGGGCCTAGGGGGCGTGTGGTTGGGGGTTCATCCTAACCCGGATCGAGAGAACGGCATCCGTTCTGTGGTCAGTCTTCCAGATGGAGTGGTGCCTTTCGCAATCATCTCTGTTGGCCATCCAGATGAGGAGAAAGGTCCCTCAGGCAGATACGATGAAGAACGCGTTCATCGTAATAATTGGTGAAACTCCAACATATTATTTTCATTTCAGGTTAGTTGGATGAATCATCCAAAGCTTTATACATCAGGTTCAATGATACTCTTTGTGTAGGATGGATGATTCATCCAATACAATTGAGGTATAGCAATGGCCTTGAAAGATTCAAAATCAACGGTAGTTATGGTGGTCGCCATCTTGTTGATGGTGGCCCTGGCGGTCGTGTTGATAGACAACTCTGGTGCATGGGATGGACCTGTGGATGCGGCAGGTAATCCAATATCATTCTCTTCGACTCCCCAAACTATCGTTTCCACAGCACCGTCAATAACCGAGACTCTCATTGCTATGGGCATGATAGAAAAAATTGTAGGTGTCAGCAGCAACTGTGATGACCCGGATATTCTAGAGATGGTATCAGATGGTGACGCCCAAGTCGTTGGTTCTTATCATCAACCAAATGCCGAGACGATTTTGAGTATTGAGGCCGATGTCGTCTTTTTGGTTAACAATAATCCTGATGTATTGGCAACCTACAATCAGCTCAGAGACTCCCAGATAAGTGTAGTGTTGTTGTTCGGTGACAACACCATTGGGAACTTCATGACGAATATCGGCATAATCGGTATCGCCATGGACGATGAAGCAGGAGCCACTTCTCTCCAGGATTCAATTAATCAGTCTTTCAGTGAGATCGAGGCAAGAGCTGCAAATTCTACGTTCAGTCCCAAGGTTCTGATAAACCTAGGAATCGACCTAATTGACAATTATGATGTTTATGGAGCAGGCATCGGCACCTTCGGGAGCGATATTTTATCAATGACAAATTCAACGAATGTTCTCTCCCTTTCCTCACCACCTGTTAGCGGTTGGAGTATCGTTAATATGGAGTTGATGTCAGTTGATGTGACTGCTCCAGATGTCTTGATCATAATGGCGTACGGCCCTGGTGTCACAGACCAAGCATCATACGATGAAGAACTACAGTTATTGAGGAACCACTCCATATGGGGAAACACCCCTGCGGTGTTGAACGGTGAGGTTTACTTCCTTTGTGGGATGGCAAACAGTGTAGGACAACGGGCCTCCCCGAATCTCGTAGACTTTGCCAAGCTGGTTTTGATGTTCACCCACCCCGAGCTGTTCGACTCCCTGGTCCTTCCTGGTTATATTGGTGATGACTATAGCGACTTCATCGAGAACAATTGGTAGGAAACAAGGCCGCAAGGCCATCTTTTATTTAATTCAATCAACATTATCCGGGGTCTAAATGTCATATACATCCAACTCCATCGTGGCGACAGGAAAGCGAAGGCTATTGATGTTAGTTCTAGTAGGCATAGTAGCACTGATTATCCTGTTCTTGATTTCACTAGCTTTTGGACCCGTCAGCATGTCATTGGGTGTGATCTGGCAGAGCATAGTAAATATTGTGTCCACTGGTCCGACATCTGGTAATGAGAGGATAATATTCAACCTGCGACTCCCACGTGTTCTTGGCGCTTTCACTGTGGGGATAGGGCTTTCTGTCGCAGGTGTGGTTTTTCAAGCTATAATACGCAATCCTCTAGTCGATCCATATATGACCGGGGTATCTTCTGGATCCGGATTCGGGGCTTCTATGGGAATGATAATGGCTGTTGGAGCGCTTAGCACTTACTCATTGTTCATCGTCCCTGTAGGTGCCTTCATCGGTGGCCTTTTAGCTTTCTCATTAACCTTCATTGTAGCTAAAGGAGCGGGTGGAAGGGCCATACATTTCGTACTAGCTGGTGTAATTACTGGGATGGCATTCGGCTCAATCACGACCATGATAATGATGGTCGATGATGAGAAAACTCATTCAATATTGTCCTTTTTATTTGGGAGCTTCACATCAGTAGGTTGGAACAATCTTTGGCTTATGGTAGTACCGGTTACGGCTTTAACAATCTTGATTTTTTTCAAGGCTAGAGAGTTCAACGTCATCCTTCTGGGTGAAGAGCAGGCTAAGCAGTTGGGGTTGGATGTAACAAATTTCAACCTATCTATGCTTGTCGTGGCATCTTTGCTCACCGCAGTATGCGTGGCTTTCGTGGGTATTATCGCCTTCATAGGATTGGTGGTCCCACACCTCGCTAGAATGATAGTAGGGGGTGACCACCGTCTTCTCCTCCCAGCCTCCGTCATGATCGGAGCGCTAACAATGGCCGCTGCTGATCTGGTGGCGAAGCTAGCCTTCGCGCCGGTGGAGCTTCCGGTAGGAGCAATTATGACTTTGATAGGCGTTCCTTTCTTTGCCTATCTATTGTTGAAGAGGGGGAAGGAATAAGCAGCCTGAGAACGGCAAGATGGTATGTTCAGATGACGTGAACCTATGGTATGAGAACTATCATGCTCTGCACGACATCACCTTCAGCATCCAGAAAGGCGAATTCGTGGGATTGATCGGCCCCAATGGTTGTGGCAAATCCACCATGTTGAGGGCTATCAATGGTCTCCTGAAAATCAAGGAGGGATGCGTCAAGGTGGATGGCAAGAACATCCATGAGCTCAGTCTGCCTGAGATCGCCAAGATTTGTTCCAACGTTCCCACGGAGTTCCCCCCGGACTTCAATCTCAATGTCATCGGGGTGGTGATGATGGGTCGTTATCCTCACCGCAAAGGCCTATGGTGGGAGGACGAGGAGGATGAGCAGATTGCCAGAGAGGCTCTCCGTAAGTTCGAGATAGACCATCTGGACACTCGGAACATCAATCAGCTCTCCAGCGGTGAGAGGCAGCGCACCCTCATCGCCAAGGCCTATGTCCAGCAACCGAAGTTGATGCTAGTGGATGAGCCCACATCGCACCTGGACCTACGTTACAAGCTGGAGGTCATGGAGTATCTCCGGGATCTCATCGCCAAAGAGCCGGATATGAGCATAATGATTGCCTCTCACGATATCAACCTCATGGCGAAGTACTGCGACCGTCTGATATTGGTTAAGAAGGGGAAGATCGTGGATTTTGGAACTCCCCAACAGGTCATAACAGAGAAGAACATCGCTGAGGTCTACGGTGTGAAGGCGAAGGTCACCTTGAGCGAGGATGGGATCGTGAACACCGTTCCTCAGTATTCTCTGCGTCTACGAGATTAGATGGTTGGATGACATAGCCAATTATAAACGGTAGAAGCCCGTTTCGGATATCCGATGAAACTGGTGAATGTGGTGCGGCCGGCTTTGGTGGACCTCCCCAAGACGGTGCATGGCGGTATGGCTTGGAAGCTGCAGGGAATAGAGGAGTTCAGCCACAACCTCAACCCCTTCGGCCCACCACCGGAACTGCCAGAGATCGTGGCGGAAGCCGTACCATCCGTGCATCACTACCCAGATGATTCCTGCCGTTTGCTGAAGGAGGCCATATCGGATGTGTATCACGTCGACAATCAGAACATCATCGTCGGTGCCGGTTCATCCGACCTCATACGTCTTTTCCCCCATGTGTTCTTGAACCCCGGGGATCGGGTCCTGATGCCCCGCCCCACTTTCGCGGAGTACTCCCAACAATGTGCAATCGCCGGTGGCAAGATCAACGACCTCCTGCTTCTGGAAACGGATGACTTCCGGGTAAGCAAGGAAACCATATCGCATCGCTTGACACCGTCTACCCGGATTCTTTACATCTGTAACCCCAACAACCCCACTGGCCGTGTGGAATCCAGGGACAAGATTCTGGAGATTGTGAAGGATTGCCGGAGGAAGGACGTGCTGGTTTTCCTGGATGAGACTCTTTTGGATATGGTGAAAGGCCATGAGGGCATCAGCTGCGTGCCCTTCATCAACGACCACGACAACCTGTTCATCGCCAGCTCCCTGACCAAATCCTTCGCCATTCCTGGAATACGTATCGGCTTCGGTTTCGGATCACCGGAGATCATTGATTATATGGACCGGGCCCGCATGACTTGGAACGTTGGGGCAATGGAGCAACACGTGGCCACAGTTCTTCTACGTGACCATATGGATCATGTACGAAAGGCCACCGATCTCATGCATTCCGAGTCCCGATGGCTGCATTCAGAATTGAAGAAGCTTGGTTTCCCTATTGCAGACCTCAGCGACTCCTATTTCTATTTCAGTTCTCTTCAGAGCCTCAAGACCAGTGGTAAGGAGTTCCAAGAGCGTATGCAATACCAAGGGATAATGGTTCGGGACTGTGCCTCGTTCGGCCGCCCCTTCGACCGT
>JAQUUA010000093.1 GCA_028694055.1 Candidatus Methanomethylophilaceae archaeon
ACAATAGCCCATAGTGGCTCCGTACTCCGGCCCCATATTGGCCAGTGTGGCCCTGTCTGCCAGATCCAACTCCCGGTAACCCGGTCCGAAGTATTCCACGAACTTACCCACAACTCCCTTTTTGCGTAGCATCTCCACCACTGTCAGGACCAAGTCAGTGGCAGTAGCGCCTGCGGGAAGTTTACCAGTTAGCTTGAACCCTATCACGTCTGGCAAGGGCATGTAATAAGGTTGCCCCAACATGACCGCCTCGGCCTCGATTCCACCGACACCCCACCCTAAAACCCCCAGTCCATTGATCTGGGTGGTGTGGGAGTCTGTACCGAAGCAAGAATCAGGATAGGCAGTGAGTTCGCCATCAACTTCTTTCAAGTGCACCAAGGGGGAAAGGTACTCCAGGTTGACCTGATGGATGATGCCGTTGCCGGGGGGAACAGCGCGGAAATTCTGGAATGCGCCTTGCGCCCATTTCAAGAGGGCGTACCTCTCCCGATTGCGTTCCATCTCCAGTTCTTCGTTCAGCAGCCTGGCGTCCGGCCTCCCGGCATGATCGACCTGGATGGAGTGATCGATAACCAGGTCCACCGGTATGATGGGGTTGATTTGAGAAGGGTCTCTACCAATGCGTGCCACGGCGCTACGCATGGAGGCCAAATCCACAACCGCAGGGACGCCAGTGAAATCCTGAAGAACCACTCTGGCAGGGATGAAAGGGATGTCAGCGTCATCATTGCCATCGGGTGACCATGCTCCAATCTTATCCAAATCCTGAGGTTTGATCAGGTGTCCGTCCAGCTGTCGTAGCAGCGACTCCGCCAGTACGCGTATGGAATAGGGGAGCTTCCGGAGGTCCACCTTGGCTTTCTCTCCCCACTTATTCAAGCTGAAATATCTCACTCGGCCTTCAGGGGTCTGCAGATAATCCGTGTGTCTCTCGTAATCAGGCATTGGTCACACCGTTTGGCGCGCAGGACGCGATGCCAATGCCAACCAGAATAGAAATTTAAAGTTTAGGGAGAGGGACCTACTCGTCCCACTCGTCGAACAGTTTCTCGATGCTGTGCTTGGCCACGGACCATGTTGGGACACCACCGGTGAGCACAGCGACGTTCATAGCTTCTATTATCTCCTCCTTGGTGGCTCCGAAGTTCTTTGCCACTTTGGCTTGAGCATAGACGCAATCGTCGCACATCCTCACCGCCACACAGGCCAATGCGATTAGTCTTTTGGTTTTCTTGTCCAAAGCCCCGTCACGGACCATGACTTGATCCATATCCCGGATGAGGGAGGCCAGTCCAGGGTGGTGCTTCTTGATGCAGTTCAGGGTATGGGGGACATAGCCTCCCATGCTCTCCTTAAGCTCTTGCACATCTTTCTCGGCCTTCTTGCGTGCTTCTTCCATGGTCAATGGATGGTTTTACGGCTTATAAAACCTTGATTGAAATGATTGAAGGCTCCTCTATACGACAATATAACAACTGTCGGTTCGACACTTCGACACCTTTATTAATCGGAGAATACTACGCGAATTTATGCGGAACGAGCTCAGGGAGAAGATAGCCGGGGAGATAGCCCTATCTGCTAATCCCGGCAAGACCATCCGAAAATGGAGGGAAGACTTCGGACTCTCCCAACAAGAGCTAGCAATCCAGATGGGTATCTCGCCTTCGGTGATCAGCGATTACGAATCCGGTCGGAGGAAGTCTCCCGGAATCGTGATTGTGCGTAAGATTGTAGACAGCCTCTTGGCTTTGGATGATGAGCATGGCTCCCCCATGTTGAAGAAATACGAGCTTGGGGGTCGCAGCGATTGTGTGGTCTCCATATCAGAATTCAAGGGTGGTATGCCCATGGTGGATTTCATGGATGCCATAGAGGCCCACAATGTCGTTCCAAATGCTGATCTCAGCAAGAGGGTGCATGGCTACACGGTGGTAAACTCCATCAAAGCCATCGTCTCGCTCAATTCCGCCGATTATCTGAAGATATACGGTTGGAGCTCGGAACGGGCCTTGATTTTCACAGACGTGATCTACGGCCGTTCCCCCATGATCGCCATCCGGGCGCATCCTCTCACGCCCGCTATGGTGGTATACCACAAACCGGAGAACATAGATCCTCTAGCCATTAAATTGGCCCAGCTGGAAGGCATCCCGCTGGTGGTAACGAACCTGGAGATCGAGGAGCTTATCCGGCGTCTGGAGAGGATGAATTAGGAGTTGATTACAATGGATGTAGGAATTGTAAGTTATGGGGCCCATGTGCCTCGATATAGAATCACCCCCAAGGAGATCGGCCGCGTCTGGGGTGCGGACGGTGTCGCTATGGGCAAGGGCTTGTACATCAACATGAAATCCGTCCCTTCTCCGGATGAGGATGTGGTGACCATTTCCGTGGAGGCCGCCAGAGGGATGATGTCCAGAGTGGATGTCTCCGGTGCCGATATCGGTGCCCTATACGTAGGCTCTGAGTCTCACCCTTATGCTGTCAAGCCTACCGGTACCATCGTAGCTGAGGCCATCGGGGTCACCCCCGATCTCACTGTGGCAGACCTGGAGTTCGCTTGTAAAGCGGGAACAGCAGGTATCCAAATCTGCATGGGTCTGGTGAAGTCTGGAATGGTCAAATATGGTGTGGCCATAGGTGCAGACACCTCTCAAGGGGCGCCCGGTGATGCTCTGGAGTATTCCGCCTCGGCAGGTGGAGCAGCTTATCTGATAGGGAGCGAGAACGTCATCGCCACAATCAACAAGACTGTTAGTTACACCACCGACACCCCGGACTTCTGGAGGCGGGAGGGTCAACCTTATCCCAGTCACGGAGGCCGTTTCACAGGCGAGCCGGCATATTTCAAGCATGTGGGCAACTGTGCCATGAAACTCATGCAGGAGATGGGCACCACGGCCGAGGATTACGACCATGTGGTCCTGCATCAGCCCAACGGCAAGTTCCCGGTGCGCATGGCCAAGTCATTGAAGTTCAACGATCAGCAAGTGGAGCGGGGCCTGCTGACGCCATTCATAGGAAACACCTACAGTGGTGCGGTGCCCTTGGGCTTGGCCTCGGTTCTGGACCAGGCTCAGCCAGGGGAGAGGATTCTGGTTGTGGCATATGGATCCGGTGCCGGGAGCGACGGTTTCGACATCACGGTTACCGAGGCCATTAAGGATTATCGCCGGCAATCGGCGCCCACGGTAGCGGAACTGCTGAAGAACACCAAGGAGCTGGACTACGCTACGTACGCCAAGTTCCGTGGAAAGATACTGATGAAGGGGTGATGGAATGAGAGAAGTAGCAATCATAGGGATAGGTCATACCCAGTTCGGGGAACTTTGGGACAGCTCCTTCCGGGAGATAGGCATACGTGCCGGTCTGGAGGCGATCGGGGACGCTAATCTGGCAGGCTCAGAGATCGATGCCATGTATGTGGGTAACATGTCCTCAGGGCGTTTCATCGACCAGCACCACATAGGCGCCCTGATAGCTGATTATTCTGGGATGGCCTTCGAGCACATCCCTTCCACCCGTATCGAGGCCGCCGGTGCCTCCGGAGGAATCGCTTTCCGACAAGGGGTCATGGCTGTGGCATCCGGGATGCATGATATCGTGGTAGTGGGCGGGGCGGAGAAGATGACCGACGTTTCCGATGATGCGTCCAACTTCATCCTGAACTCCGCAGCCGATCAACAATGGGAATCGCTGATGGGTGCCACCATGTCCTCTCTGCACGCCATGATCGCTCGTCGATACATGCATGAGGGCTTGGCCACCAGGGAGCAGATTGCATCCGTTTCGGTGAAGAACCATTACCACGGTTCCCTGAACCCTCGGGCCCAGTTCCGCAAAGCCATCAACTTGGACGCCGTCCTTCGGTCCCCCAAGGTGGCTGAGCCATTGACGGTCTTCGACTGCGCCCCCATGTCCGACGGTGCAGCAGCCGTGGTCCTCTGTCCTTTGGACATGGCCAAGAGTTACACGGAAACACCGGTGAAGGTGCTGTCATGCGCCCAATCCAGTGACACCTTGGCCCTCTACCAGAGGGACGACATCTGCTGTTTCAAGGCCACTCAGGCCGCGGCCAGGAGGGCGTTCGAGCAAGCCGGTCTGGGTCCTAAGGACATCCAGGTGGCCGAGGTGCACGACAATTACACCATCTCCGAGCTTCTGGCCTTGGAGGATCTGGGATTCTTCCCTCGAGGAGAGGCAGGGCAAGCGGTCTTGGACGGAAGGGCCCATATCGGAGGAGACATCGCCGTCAACACCTCCGGTGGCTTGAAAGCCCGTGGAGACCCCATCGGCGCCACCGGGGTGGCGCAGATTGTGGAGTTGGTTACCCAGCTCCGTGGAAAAGCGGACAAACGCCAGGTGGCCGATGCCCGTCATGCCCTGGCCCATAACGTCGGTGGCACCGGTTCAGCCGTGGTCGTGAGCATACTGG
>JAQUUA010000094.1 GCA_028694055.1 Candidatus Methanomethylophilaceae archaeon
AAATAACACTAATATTACTAGGCAATACTGCTTCTAGATGTTCTTGAAAATTTGGTGTAATGTTAATATCTGTTATTAACAAACCTTCCACATCAACGCCAAATAAATACGAGAAATCCGAAAGTACCGTTTTGAAATAGTACTTGGATTTCTCGTCGTAAGAACACGGGTAACTATATTTTACACCCATTTGACGACCTAGAAGCATACACCCAATTCCGTCAAGATCGTTGTGGCTTAATTGCAACCAAGCCATTGTATGCCTCCCTCATTCAAATATTTTTATATGTCCAATCAACTTTTGAGAATATTCTACAGCTACACCTCGTTCCGTAGTATAACAAACTTCTACAGATAGCCCTTTAATCCACTTACTACACTCGTTGCATGGGCAAGAAGGCAAATCCGCATTATACCCTCTATATATTAACATAGTGTCAAAATCCTCTTCTCGTTTCTTTGCTTTCATCCACGCATCCAATTCTGCATGAAGAGGATATCTGCGTCTATACATATTATAACCCAACTTTTTTATCAATGGATGTGTTTTTGCTTTATTTAAACCTATTGCTATTAATCTATTTCTATACAGCAACAAACACACACATCTTAAATTAGCTGGCTGTATTTCTTCTCTTGTTATATTAATATCACGAGCAATTTTCTGATAATGCAAATATGCCTCTATTGCCCCAATATAATCAACTCCTTATCTGTGAACTACCAACCGCTAAATCGGTAGGTTTCCTCGAGCGGTCTCTATAAATTTATAGAAGATCTTCTAAAATTTCATCTGTAGGAACAATTACCTCTTCGATTGTTACTTTTTCTTCACCGATATCCGCAACATCAATTTTGTTCTCTTCCTGTTTTTCTTCCTTACTTTTAACTTTATCTTCCCACGAAAAAATTGTACGACCCGCTATTTCATTTTTAAGTTCTTCTGGTGCGCACTCGAAGAATTTATCTTTCTTCATGATACGCACAAACTTTGCCATAGATGTTAATGCATTAAACCCACTTGCGGACATTTTATCATTATTTAACATAAACTGACAGATGTTTTTATACATATCAAATCTACTACCACCCGTAGGCATTTTTTCGATTAAATAAGTTCCTAGTCTAAAGTTAAAAAGTTGTGCAAGAATATAGAGCCTAGGAAATTCGACCCACGCATTTGTCCAATGTTGCCAATTAGAAATAGTACTGTTAATAACCACAGGAATATTATCAACCAATTTTTGTAGCTGAATAATATCCAGCGTACTTTTTCTATGTAACATGGACTCATACGTATATACAGACTTAGCGCCTACGGTTGGTAGATAACTTGTTCCTTCCTCATCCATAAGAGTTATATGAACACCCGCTTTTGTAAATCTGTTATGACTGTTTACTGCATTAATAGTTGCATACAACTTTATTCCACTAATATCAAATGTATTAGCAGTTTTCATACTATAAAACATTATTCCGCCATCCATCCAAACTCGAGAAACTTCTTCTATAATTTCCCACCTTAGTTTTGGAATAATGTCACGTTTAACAGAATCGACTACAACTGCGTGATTCATTCCTTCGTACTGCTCGGACACAACATCGAATACAACTAATTTAGATGTTCCATCCGCATTGTGTATTTTTCTACATACAAAATATCTAGGTTTTCCTAAAATATCTACAGGCACACTTTGGCCATCAACATCTGCTAATGCGCGAACTACGTCGGGTTCAAAATCATATGTTGCTCTGTTTATTACATTTTCCATTTTACAATACCTCCTCAAATAATTACAATTATTACATGTGTGCCCACACATGTTTATTAAAATACAAACAATTTATTAAAATTTAATTTTCGGATCTACTGGGTATTCACATACTACCACTCCTTTCTTATCCATGTGTACTATTTTTACTTTCGGTTCTTTATTAAGAACCACTCTAAAAAGCCTTTGAGTTAACAAATGATAGTCATTAAGTATTTCCATTCTATACCGACTTTTAGCTGTTAATGATTGATTTTGTCCTAAATATGCATATGATGCTTTTTTATAATTGTATTCATTATTACGAAGATAATTTTCGAATACAATATATTTAGCATCTATAGAATCGCATATATCTGTATCCAAAGATTCTTTAGTTATTGTACCTTCTCTCCAAGGATACTCTTTACTTAACTTTTCACCATGCCATCTCCATATAACTTGTCCTATACCTGAAGCGGATGAATTTAAATGCTTGGGTGGTTTCGCTGTAATATCAAACTTACTTTCTTTCTTACCCATAGCCATTGTGTAAAACACTAACTCTGGGTGCGGTACATATTGCACCTGATTTACATACGCTAAAGCAACGTCTTTAACATATTGCTCATTTTTCACTTTAGCATACTTGAAATTAGCTTCTTTAATAAATCTATAAAAAACATTAAACAAATCTTCCTCTGTGAGTTCATAATATTTAACTATTTTTTCTTTTGTTACTGATGTTTTTATTGTACTTGCTTCTATTTTTTCAACTGTGGATAATGCTTGATATGTTATAAAACAACCGATAATCATACCCACTAATATATATCCAATTTTTTTAAAAAAATAATAAAAATATTTTTTTAAAATCACAATACTTCCTCCCTAGGTGTATATTAATGGGGGATTTCTCCCCCATTAATAAGTGTATTTAATTAAACTAACAACCCTTCGACCCGGGACGTGCGGTTAGATAATATATCCCATCTTTATATTCTAGCGAATGGTTCTGAGAAGTTGCATACGCTTCTACCATCTTCTCCGTATAATCTGGAAATGCACCAGTCTGTCCATTAATGCACAGAATGCGTGTTTTACTTACGAACGGTTCTCTATCCTCCATTCTCTCATTGACAAGATCAACTGTCTTAATTTCCGGAGAAGTTACGTCAACACTATTAACAGAAACAGCCCCTTCAAAAACGTCTATATCTACATAAACGTTCTTTCCACAGTTCTTACACACAAGCCGCTTTTTGGTTCTATTAGCGTTGAAACCCTTACTGGTGTACTCATGGTGGCCGCATTCACTACAAACAAATGAAAACATATTATTTCCTCCTTGAGATTATAATAATATCTGTTCCAAATATTAATACAACATATTTTACAACATCTGCCCAAAAACTACAAATTAATCTACACATTATATTACACAATAATCCCCCCTTAAAAATGATGAAGCCTAAAAAAGAAAAAATAGAACTATACGTTGCGAGCAAAGTGTTATCCCACACTTAGATATATGTAAAGAACTGTTATATATGTGTGTTGTTAACACATATACACAGATCTCTACACACACCTAAGTATGGGAGACACTTAAAAGCTAAAAAGTAAATGATTAAAAGTTCAATCATTTCTTCTTAGCAATATAATAATATATATACAAATTTTGTCGATATCGAGAAAAATATTAAGGTGTATGCGCTTTTTAACGCACACACCTTAATATTTATGCTGATTTAACTGAATCTTTAATAATGTTTATATTTTCATCTATAGATACCAATATATCTATTGCTTGCCCACAACGTTGTGGGTTTTTTAAACACTTATCTATCTGTTCTTTTAATGTTAATAGTGCTTTTTGAAACAAATCGGGTCTAGTATATAAACCTATCTCACTCCATAGACGACAAACACAATAACCTTGCATTAAAAGCATCTTTTTCTTTTTAGTATCGTTTAGTTTAGTGCGTCTACCACGTTTGTCACCATATTTGTTAACATAATGAAGACGACCATTGAACTCTATCACTAATTTATACTTATCTATTACAAAATCTAACTCATATGGGTTGATTATATCTGTTACATTGTGGCGTATCTTCTGATCCGGGTAATTTTGTACTAAAAAGTTGTATATAACCTCTTCTGTTATAGAACTAAATCCAGATTTAACTGGCTTGAATTCTTTTTTTGAAAGTGTATAACAATTTTTAGAACAATACTTCCTATCTTGATCATATTGCCTAACAAAATCTCTAAAAAGAATAGGTTTACCACAATATGCGCAAACTTCTGGCTTTTTTTGATATTTTTTTAATAATTCAGAAAAATATTCTAGCTCCGTATTAATATTTTTAGTATTAAACACATGCAACAACTCCGTTTTGAACATTTTTAAGAAAAACTAGAAAGCATAATGAAAAAATAGTTTTTAAACGGAAAATTGTAATAATTTATGATTATTTTTTAAAATTTGTTGTTGTTATCATTAATTTGTTTATTTCTGCTAGAAAAAATGGACGTTATAATAGTAACTATATGACCACCAGTAAGTTTGTCTGCTAAACCTAGAATAAGGACAGATATAACAGTAATAATGGATACAATACCCCAAACACCCAACGTATCAAACGCTAACTGCCAAAATGTCAT
>JAQUUA010000095.1 GCA_028694055.1 Candidatus Methanomethylophilaceae archaeon
GTCCACGCATGTAGGGGCGCAAGACCTCTGGCACCGTGACGGACCCGTCCTCGTTCTGGTAGTTCTCCAGGATGGCCACCATGGTCCGGGGCAGAGCCACGCCGGAGCCGTTCAAGGTATGCACGAACTCGCTCTTGAGATGGGGTTCCGGACGGAACTTGACCCTGGCCCTCCGAGCTTGGAAGTCGGTGAAGTTGGAACAGGAGGAGGCTTCCATCCATCCGTCTCGGCCGGAGGCGAAGAGCTCGATATCGTAGCACTTGGCGGCGGAGAAGCTCATATCACCGGTGCAGAGCAGGAGTACCCGATAGGGTAGGTCGAGGCCCTGAATGACGGCCTCGGCGTGTCCGAGCAGCTCTTCCAGAACCTGGAACGAACCCTCGGGGTGCACGAACTTCACCATCTCCACCTTGTTGAATTGATGCACACGCACGATTCCACGGGTGTCGGAGTGCCTTCCCGCCTCACGGCGGAAGGAGGGCAGATAGGCGGTGTATGATATGGGCAGGTCGCCGAGCTCAAAGATCTCGTCCCGATGCAGGTTGGTCACCGGCACCTCAGCGGTGGGGTTCAGCCACATCCCGTCCCGTTCCAAGCAGTACATGTCGTCCTTCAGCTTGGGATACTGCCCCGTGCCGATGACCGATTCCTGGTTCACCACGACGGGCGGGAATATCTCCCGGTATCCTTGGTCCATGTGCAGGTCGAGCATGTAGGATATCAGTGCCCTCTCCAATCTGGCACCGTCGCCTTTGAGGGCGTAGAACCCGCCGCCAGCCACCTTGGCACCGCGCACGAAGTCGATGATGTCCAGGTCCTCGCCGATCTCGAAATGCTGTTTGGGTTGGAAGTCGAAGCGTTCCGGCTCTCCCCATTGGCGGATTATGACATTGTCCTTCTCATCCTTGCCGATCGGGACGCTGGAGTCTGGTATGTTGGGGAAGTTCAGTAGGCAATCGTCCCGTTTCTGGCCGAGCGTGGCGGCCTTTTCATCGATGCCCTTGATCCTAGCCGCCACGTCCTTCATCTCCGTTATGCGGGCCTGCTTCTCCTCCCCGGAGAGCTTGGTGATCTCGTTGGAGACCTGGTTGCGGAGGTGTTTGAGGCGGTTGCCCTCGTCCACCAGGGACCTCCAGGCACCGTCGGCTTCCAGGAAGTCGTTCAGGATGGACAGGCTGTAGTTCCGGTCGGTCAGCGCTTTGCGCACCAACTCCACGTTGTCCCGGATGATGTTGGCATCGATCAATTGATCACCTTACAGGTTCTTCTTCTGGGTCAGGTTACGGTACTCCCTGCGTTCGCAGAACACGGCATTGGAACCACGGACGTCCACCAATATGGAGTCCGTGGACTCCGCCAGACTGTCAGCGACCACCGAGATCTCGTCCGAGGAGGTGCTCAAGACCCTCACCTTGACGATCTTCGCCCTCTTGATCTGCTCCTTCAGCTCCAGGGCTATGCCTTCCGAGAGGCCTTCCTTGCCCACATGCACCGTGGGTTTAATGTCCGCAGCGCGGCGCATTATCTCCTTGATGGCCTGTTTCTCTGTCATATTCAATTCCTTCCTGTCAATACCGCACCCGGATGCATCTGTCGCAGACCATGCAATGAATGAGTATCCTGCCGTTCTTCAGTCTCACCCGGCTGTTCAGGCCTGGCACCAAGGGCTGTTGGCAACCCTTGCAGTACCGGAAACCCTCGGGCATGGGGGTGCGGGTCTTCATCCCTATGCGCCGGGCGATATGGACGTAGCGTCTGGCCCTTTCCTGGTTGCCCTCCCGCACCTGCAGGACGGCCAGTTCCGCCAGCCTCCGCATGCGGAGGTCGGCGATCTCCTTGACCCTATGTTTGGAGACCCTTGACCTGGCCATTATCACGCCTCTTCCACTCATCAAATGGGACTCCGATATATATCTTTCCTGTGGCCTGCCCTCCGGGGAGGATGAACAGGGTTGAGCGTGGGAAATGTTTATATGCTCCCGGCAAATCCCCAGAGATGGCCAATACAGCCACAGGCCAGCATAGTGCTTAAATACAATCGATGATTGTGGCTCTTTGGTTTACGTTCAACAGGTGATATCATGGCACGAAAGCCCGCAGTTATGTACAGGCGAATCACGGGGCAGGCCTTTACCCGGAAAAAATACATGGGCGGAATACCCAACCCGAGGATCAACCAGTTCGACATGGGTAACACCAGGGACGAGTTCCCCGTCACTGTTTCCCTCAAGGTCACCGACCGTGTTCAGATCAGGCACACCTCTTTGGAGGCGGCCCGTATCGCTGCCAACAAGGTCATGAACAAGCGCGTGGGCGTGGCCAACTACCACCTCAAGGTGCGACCTTATCCCCACAACGTTCTGAGGGAGAACAAGCTGGCCACCGGCGCCGGTGCTGACCGTGTATCCAGCGGTATGCGTAACTCCTTCGGCAAGAACGTGGGCATGGCCGCCCGCATGGAGAGGAACCAGACGGTCCTCACCATCCGCTGCCACCCGGCCGGATTCACCCTGGCCAAGGACGCCCTATGGAGGGCCTCCATGAAGATCGGCTCCACCTGCTACATCGAGGTGGAGAAGGGCAACGAACTCGTGTCCTGAAGATGTTCGACCTGAGGCTGGATGAAGTCCGGGAATGGGTCCTCTCCCGAGGATACCGTTCCGTGGCCATTCAGATGCCCGAGGGTCTGAAATCATCCGCCCCCCGTGCCATATCCGAGCTTTCTCGGTCCACGGGGGCGGTTTTTATCCTTTTAGGCGACCCGTGCTACGGCGCCTGCGATCTGCATCCCCGCTATCGGGAATTTGCCCAGGCCTTGGTGCATTTCGGGCATTCCCCCATGCCCTCCCTGGGTGTGGACGAGGATGTCCTGTTCATCGAGGTCTTCCACCAAGGCCGTCTGGATGACAGGTTGCAGGCGGCCCTCCCCCGCCTCGGTTCCAGAGTCGGTTTATTGGCCACGGTGCAGTACCTGCCCCTGCTGGCGGAGGCGGAGGAGTACCTTGCCCGGAACGGCAGGGAGATCCGGGTGGGACGGGGCGATGAGCGCATCGCCCATCCCGGGCAGGTCCTGGGCTGCAACCGTTCCGCCGCTGAGGGCGTCGAGGATGATGTGGACTGCTACCTGTACATCGGCGAGGGTGACTTCCATCCCTTGGCGGTCTCCTTGGGCACGGAGAAGCCGGTCTTGGTTTTTAATCCCCTGGACGGCAGCCTGCGGGAGCTGGATGAGAAGAAGGAGCGCATGCTCCGTCACCGCTTCGCCGTCCTGCAGTCCGCCATGGATACCCGTCGCTTCCTGGTCCTGGTGTCCAGCAAGACGGGTCAGGACCGCTCGCCGGTGGCCCGGCAGCTGATGGAGCAGATCCACCGGCAGGGGCGGGAGGCCATCATGGTGGTCATGGACGAGCTGTCGCCGGACCGTCTGCTGCATTACGACGTGGATGCCTATGTGAACACCGCCTGCCCCCGTATCGCCTTGGACGACCAAGCCGCCTACCGGCGCCCCATGCTCACCGTTCCGGAGGCGGAGATCGTCCTCGGTCTGCGTCGCTGGGAGGACTACCGCTTCGATGCCATACTCCCCTCTCAGCAAAGATAGAAATAACCTTCCTCTTATGTGATAGACATGCTCCACGCCGACGACTTGCTATCTGGCCCATCCCTGGATGGGGTGCGGGTCGGCATCGGTTCCGGGGACGGTTCCGGCAACGTGGAGCGCAGCGTCGCCACGTCCTCCGCCCAGGTGTTCATCTATCATGACGCCAAGGAGATGGCGGAGGCCTTGTACCGGGGAGACATCGATGCCGCGGTACGGGGCACATTGCCGGCCTCAGCGGCCATGTCCGCTCTGAAGGAGCGTTTCCAGATGCCTTCCTTGATGCGCATGGTCATTATGGAGTCCCGGGAGGGGGAGGTGTTCTTCCTGGCCTCCGTGGGCATCGACGAAGGATGGACCGTGGACGAGAAGCACTCCATGGTGGTCTCCGGTTCCCGCATGATGCGCAAGCTGGGCGTGGAGCCCCGGGTGGCGGTGATGTCCGGCGGCAGGGCCGGGGACAAGGGCCGCAACCCCGTGGTGGACAGGAGCATCGATGACGCCCTGGAGCTGGTGCAGCTGCTGCGCCAGGAGGGCTATGACGCCTACCACGCCGAGATCCTGCTGGAATCGGCGGTCAGGGAGGCCAACATGATCATCGCCCCGGACGGCATGAGCGGGAACATCATATTCCGCGCCCTGCACTTCGTGGGTGGCTGCAAGGCACTAGGAGCGCCGGTCTTGAACCTGGAGAAGGTCTTCGTGGACACCTCCAGGGTGAAATCAGACTTCCAGGACTCCATAGCATTGGCCTTGCGTCTGGTGAGGGAGGTAGGAAAATGAGGATAGAAGT
>JAQUUA010000096.1 GCA_028694055.1 Candidatus Methanomethylophilaceae archaeon
CCCGCCCCCGCGATCTCATCCGCGGAGGCGTGATAGAGGAGTTCCTGCACAACCGGGAGACCGGGGCGGAGATGGGATGCACCAGCAACGGCTCCTCCCGTTCCCTGTCGTTCAACCGGGAGCCCATAGTGCGCATGGCTAACACCTTCGTGGCCCCGGGGGACCATTCCCTGGCGGAGATGCTGGAAGACATCAAGAACGGAGTGTTGATCAAGAACTTCATGGAATGGAACATCGATGACCGTCGCTACAACCAGAGGTATGTGGGTTTGGAAGCCCATCTGGTGAAGGACGGCGAGCTCGCAGGCCTGGTACGCAACCCGGCATTGGAGATCAGCACCCCGGCCTTGTGGTCGGCCGTGGATGCGGTGGGGAAGGACCTCAGTTTCGATTCCGCCTTCTGTGGCAAAGGGGACCCCATGCAGGGTATCCCGGTCTGGACGGGAGGCCCGCACATTCGTCTGCGCGATGTCCGTCTAGGGGGGAGCGCATGAACGAGTTGCATGATGTGGTCATGGAGATGCTCAATGAGGCCGCGGTACCTGATGGGGTGAGCATCCTTTCCAGTTCCCGTAGCAGCATGTTCCGCTTCTCCCGTAACCGCATGACGGTGGCCAACTCCTTGGATGAGGTCTCCCTCACTGTCTTCGTCCGTCACTCTCAGGGCAGTTCCTCGGTGACCGTGGCCGACATGAGGGAGGAAGCCGTCCGCAAGGCGGTGTCCGGCCTCATCCTGGGCCTGCCTCAGGACGATGGTCAGGAGCAGAGGCTGCCGATAGGGCCGTTCTCCTATGACCTCCGTCATCGGGACCCCGTGAACCTGGAGGGTGATGAGTTGGTGGACTTGGTGCAGAGGTCGGTGGCCAGCGCCCGTAAGGCAGGGGCGGAGCAGGTGGCTGGTACCCTGCAGGTCGCCAACCAGCGACTATCCCTTCGAAGCACCCGAGGGGTGGAGGCGGAGACCCTGGTCCCAGAGCTGGAACTGTCGATCCGGGCCTTCCTGGACCCTCAGCGCTCCGGTCACGGCCTGAGTGTATCCGACACCCTGGCTGGCTTGGACGCCGAGGGCGCCGGCACGGAGGCCGGTTCCCTGGCGGCGGCCTGCCGGAAGGTGGTGGACTGTGCGCCGGGACCCTACGAAGCCTTGTTGCATCCCATGGTGGCCGCCGATTTGTCCTCACAGCTGGGCAGCATGGCTTCCGCTTTCTATTTGGATGTGGGGATGTCCTTCCTCGCCGACCGTCTGGGGGAGGAGGTCTGCTCCCCCCTCTTCACCCTGGCGGACGACCCCACCGGCACCGGCGCCTTGGGTTGCCGGCCTTTCGATGATGAAGGCACGCCAACCCGTTCCAAGACCATCGTCCGTGACGGGGTGTGGGAGTCGGTGCTGCACAACCATGCCACAGCATCGAAGGCCGGGACAGCCAGCACCGGCAACGCCGGTCTGGTGTCGCCCCAGCCCTTCAACCTCATGGTATCCCCGGGAGCTTCCGACCGCCGTAGCATGCTGGAGTCCATGGACCGAGGCATAGTGGTGAGCAACATCTGGTACCTGCGATACCAGAACTACCGCAGCGGCGACTTCTCCGCCATCCCCCGGGATGCCATGTTCCTGGTGGAGGACGGCGAGGTGGTCGGTTCCTTGCGTGACCTGCGCATAAGCGACAACATCTTGGGTATCCTGTCCGGCCTCCGGTCGCTGTCGGAAGAGAGGAGGTGGGTGCGGTGGTGGGAGGTGGACACCCCTACCCTCAGTCCCTACATGCTCTGCGACCGGGTGAATTTCACCCGTTCAACGATGTGATCGATACGGCTGAAGGCTGAGGGCAGGGGGCTCCAAGCCCAATGCGGTGAATGCGTCCAAGATGGCCTGCTTCTGACTAATAATCACTGGTAGGTCCGCATCGCTCACTTGGATTACGTAGTGGCCGTTCCTTCGTCGCAGACGCAATTCCCGGATGTCGCAGATGGAACGTATGGCCTCCTCGCCCGTCTCCACTTCCTGCACGACCGAAGGGGTGATGGCCTGCCCCGAGATCCTGGTGGCCAGGCAAGTCTCCTTCTCCAAGCGCACCGGGACCCTCAAGGCCTTTATCAAGTGCTCCACATCCCCTCGGCTGAAATCCAGATCACGCAAGGGGCTGAGGATGCCTTCCTCCGCTGCCGCCCTCCTTCCAGGTCGGTATTCTGCCCGGTCGTCGGCGTTCTCTCCGTCCAGCACCCATTCGATGCCCAGGTCTTCAGCCAAAGAACGGGCCTGGGAGTAGATGAGCTTTTTGCAATGGTAGCATCGGTCAAGGTCATTGCCATGTGCTGGTCTGAGCTCATCCCAGGTGACCTCATGGACGATTAGCGGCAAGTCTATGTCCTCTGCCACCGCCAGGCTCAGTTCTCTCTGGCGACGGGAAAGGTAAGGAATGTCGGCCATGAATGCTGTGCAACCCTGCGGAAGGGCTTCCATGGCAGCGTAGCTCAGTAGACTGCTGTCCACCCCTCCGGAGAAGGCCAGGAGGACCTTGTCTTTTGCCCGTAGCCACTTCAAGAGCTCCTTGTATCTTTCTTCCGGATGCACAAGAAACCATGTCGGAACTGATTATTAAGCGATTGGATAACGATGATATATCAGCCTGGAGATAGCATCGTTGTGAGAATAAGGGAGCTGCTAGAATCCTGTGTGCGCGGGGAGATGGGCCTGGACGAGGCCGAGAGGCGTCTCAAGCTGGATTATCTGCAGCAGATCGACGGGCACACGGTGTTCGACCATGCCCGGGAGCTCCGCAAAGGCATCCCGGAGATCGTCTACGGGATGGTAAAGGACCCGGAGACCGTGGCAGACATCATGCAATCCGCCATCCGCGAGAAGGAGGTCATATTGGTCTCCCGCGCTTCCAAAGACCACCATCTGGCTACGTTGTCCCGCATCGGCGAGGATCATCTGCGTTATGAGAGCCGCGCCAGGATGCTGGTTTATGACCGTCGATCGGAACCTGAGGAGAGAGGGACCATCGGCATCATCACGGCCGGCACATCGGATATCCCGGTGGCGGAAGAGGCCCGTATCATGGCGGAATGCATGGGCTGTCGTTGCATCACCAGCTACGATCTGGGTGTAGCGGGGCTGCATAGATTCCTGGAGCCCCTGCAGGCCATGCTGGAGGCGGATGTGGATGCCATAGTGGTGGCCGCTGGAATGGAAGGGGCGTTGCCTACTCTGGTGGCATCGGTGTCGGATGTCCCGGTGATCGGTCTGCCGGTCTCCACCGGCTACGGATTGGGAGGGAACGGGGAAGCGGCTTTGATGAGCATGCTCCAGACCTGCTCCCCCGGTCTGGCTGCGGTGAATATCGACAACGGCATAGGCGCTGGCGCCATGGCGGCGCTCATTAGCCTTAGGCGGTGTTGATTTATCACAATTAGGATAATTTTTTTCAATTATAGACAGTGTTAACAAACCACTGCCGAATACTATTATATACGAACCATCATGATATTTAGCACCGGTTCCAGGAAGGTGTTTTGTCATGAGGAAATGGTCCCGTTCGACCAAGGACAATAGGGCGGAGATGGGTGTAGGCACCCTAATCATATTCATCGCCATGGTCCTGGTGGCCGCAGTCGCCGCCTCCGTTTTGATCAATGTGGTGGACAAGTTGCAGGAGCAGGCCACCGGTGTGGCCGACGACACGCAGGAGTACTTCGGTACCCAGCTATTCATCTACAACGTCAATGCCCAGGACGATGATGCGGACGGAGATTTCGATCGGCTGGTCATCGGCATCATGCCGTCATTCAGCTCCGGCCCCGTGGATACCACCAAGGTATGGGTGGTCCTGAACGAACAAGTCTTTTATTACAATTCCTACTTGGAGGAGATCGGTCAGGTGAGCGAGGACGAACAACAGAACCGTTTCCTTTACGAGTTCGTCTGGCACAACCCCTCTCCCAAGGAGTACGCTGACGGTGACCCGTACCTCTACTCCGGCCAAACCGGGATAATCATCATCGATTTCGAGACCATAGGATACCAGACTGGCGACCAGATCGAAATCAAGATCTTTGTGGAGAACGGCCTCTCCACGGGCAAGAACTACAAACCCTGAGGAAAGGAAGGAGGTCAAGAACATGGTGGACATACTCAAGGGGGTTATGAACCTGGCCCTGGCTACGGAGGCCGGCGAAGAGAACAAGGAACCCCGCAAGAAGAAGGACAAGAAGAAGGACAAGAAGAGCAAGACCGAGGAGGTCCTGAAAGCAGTCACGCCGTCCTCGGCAGCCAAGGACCTGCGCAAGTCCATGGAGGAGGAGAAGCGCATCAAGGAGCTCTCGGCATCATTCTACGAGATGCAGAGCAAGATGAAGAACGTGGAGATCAACAACAA
>JAQUUA010000097.1 GCA_028694055.1 Candidatus Methanomethylophilaceae archaeon
AACCTTGGCTGCTGGTTCTTTCCATAATACCGGTTTATATCGACTACTATCTGGAGAAGAGATTGGTCCCGAGCAATGACATAAGCTATGAAGGGTATGATGAAGATGTGGCCATCAATGTGGCCGTGAGCTATTTCACCGTGGCTCTTCTGGTCTTCGTGTTCTCATATGCGGTCATCCAATTCTTGAGCTGATATGACGTTCGGTCTGGGCGCTCCGCATTCAGGGCATGCCCATCGATGCACACAAAGCAGCCCCTGGCATGATTCGCAGGTCCAGAAAATCTCCTGGTTCTTCAAAAAGGCCTCCATACCTAGCGCATGGATGATATCCAGGCTATGTATTGGGCTGTAGCCATATTTCTCACGGTATCTCTTGTCCAAACGTTTCAACCGAGCACATCGGTTCTCACATTCACTGCAATTATCGTGATTCCCTCTTTTTTGGCAATTGCGGATGATGCAATTGTAGCGACTATCCAATTCTTGATTGGCACGGCAACCGAAGCATGGTTTCTTCTTCCTCTCGAAACCAAGGCAAACCCTACAATTCATGCCGCAAGGTGCGATGAGCTCTGTTTTATGGATGCTTTGGTTGGTCATTGAATTATATGAGCCTTACAAAGGTATAATGTCCACTCTCGATGACAGAGAACATTCAATCCTGTTTCCATGCCCCTTCCGGAATGGTCATGTGGAACCGCGCCCCTTTGTCCGGAACACCATCCTCCACAATGGTAATTCCCGTGATATCCAGAATCTCCCGGCTGAGGAAGAGGCCGAAACCGGTATTCTTACCCACCCCTCTCAGGAATATGCGTTCCTTCATATCTTGTGGCACCCCCACACCATCGTCCTGCCAATAGAGATGGCATAGATTCCCCTTGATTTCGTAGTTCACGACTATGGATTCCACGCCCTCGCCGTGCCTCATACTGTTATCCAGGAGATTCTCGAAAACACGGGAGAGCATGGGGTCGGCGCGGACATGCAGGCCTTGACATGAATCGACGATATGGATGGAGTCGTCATGGTCCAAGTCCAGAAGGTCGGAGACTTCATGCCAATCAGGGGCTTCCAATCCCAGCATCTCATATTCCTTGGTGAAGCGGATATGGCGCTCAATGGTGTCCGCGGCCTTGCCGATCTTCCCCATGAAATCCTGGCACCTGCTGGTATCGGTGGAGGACTGCAAGAGGTCGATATATCCCAGCACCACGGCCAATTGGTTGTTTATGTCATGACGGGTGATGCTGCTAAGGAGCTGCAGCTTCTTATTTGCCAACTTCAAGGCATCGTTGTAGTGTTTCTGCTCGGTGATATCCACGCTGGTTACCAGGAGCCTCCTGACGCCATCCAGGATTATGGTGTCCACATCAACCAGTTCCCAATGTTTCTCACCATCCAATCGGGGGCTCTTCCACTCGAAACGTTGCAGACCCTCATTAACTGCCCTATCGGCTAGAATTCGGGCCTCTTCCATGGAATATGGGGGCTCACTCCAAAACGAATGGGATTTCAGCTCCAGCATATTCTTTGCTCCGTAGAATTTGAGAGCGGCTTGGTTAGCATTTATGAGCTCCAAAGTGTCGATGTCCATAATCATGATTGATACGGGAGAATCGGTGAACAGGGCCCGGAACCTGTCCCTGCTGTCTTCCACCACGATTTCTGCCATCTTCTTCTCTGTGATGTCTCTTGCGATACCCTCGATACCGATGGGGTTACCGTCCTTGTCCTTCAGCACCGCACCGGCAGAGGTGTGCCAACGATATTCCCCGTTCTTATGTCGGACACGGTATTCCAAACCGGATCTCCTCTGCCCAGTGCTCAACACCGTATTCAAGAAATCAAGGCATTTGCCCACATCATCAGGATGAACGAATGGAGGGAAGGGCTTCCCGACGACCTCGTCCGTCCCATGGCCTAGCAGTTCCTTCCAGGATGGGGAGACGAATGTGAAGACGCCCTGAGAATCAAGGGTGTAGATGATGTCATGGCTGTTCTCTATCAATAGGCGATGCATCTCCTCGCTGTCTTCGAGCCTCTCCTGCGTACGTCTTCGTTGTTCGATGTTACGAGATACGCCGATGAATCCATTGGGGGTTCCATCCTCGTTCAGACTCACTTGGATGATGGCTTCGGTCCAGACATTGCCTCCGTCCTTCTTCGGTTGCTCGATCTCGATACGGAAAGGGTCTGGTATCTCACCTTTGGAAAGAAGGCGCATCGCCTCCTGCATGGAGGATTTCACCATCTCCATGGAGGCCGGGGATGCGATCTCATCAATGCTTTGAGCCAAGACCTCATCAGGTGTAAAGCCTCGGAGTTGCACCACGGACGGGCTGACGTAGGTGAAACGTCCTTGGAGGTCCATCATCCATATCACATCACTGGTGTAATCAGAAATCAGACGATAGAGCTCATCGCTCCGCTTCCATTTCTCAGCCGTCCTTCGGACATCCGTGACATCGATTAAAACCGCTAAGTTGGATTCCTTCCCTCTGTACTTCACCCGACGGCTGGAGGCGTTCATAATCCTTTTCTCACCGTCACGACGAAAAATTTCGACATCGTAATTGTCTATATCATGACCTTCCCTCTGCAGACGATGATAATTGATTACCAATTCCTTGTTTTCTTCCGGAATCAACATCAGTAGGTTCTGGTCAATGAGTTCGTTGGCATCGTATCCGAGCTGTTCGGCTGCAAAAGGGTTGAGATACAAAATCTTGCCTTTATCGTCATATAGAAAGATGTGTGCAGGGATACTGTCCATCAGGGACTGGCTGAACAGCTCGCTCTCCTTTAAGGCTTCTTCGTATCGGATACGTTGTCCGATATCCCTAGATACGCCCACCAAGACCTGCCTCCCGTTCCAGGTGGCGATGCTGATGTTGGTCTCAATGTTCAGAAGATCGCCCTCGGCGGTCAGCAGGGGGATGTCGCACAGTGTCTTTTTACCCTCCAGGATCTCCTGCAGCGAGGCTTGAGCCTCTGCCATCGAATCAGGATGCATGAGGGAGGTCATTTTCATATCTTTCAAATGATCAGAACTGAAGCCGAGATGTCTGATGGCAGATTCATTGGTCTCCAAAATTCTGCATTCTCGGTCCATGATGAAAACCATCTCATCCATGCCATCGAAAAGGGTCTGCAGATTGGTGCGGACGCGGTCACTCTCCATCTCTGTGCTGAGGCGGCTTATCGCCGTCCCGAGTTCGCGCCCTATGGACATCAGTGCCTGCCTTTCCAGGTCGATCACTTTCTGGATTTCATGGTTGGCGACAACCAAGGCGCCGGTGATGGTTGTCCGGGAAAACAAAGGTACGAAAGCCAAAGTCTCAAAGAATCCAGGGGGGATGTCATCCCGGGATGAGTCCTCGTCCACCACAATCATTTCACCATCCACGAAGACATCATGGAATGTGGGGTTGTCGTCATGGATGGTTCCCACCATGGCCAAGAACTCCTCGGAGAGGTTCACATGATGTTTCAACTCTGCCTTTTCACGACTCTTGTCCAGAAGGTATATTCCTCCGGACTCAAAACCTAGGAAGTTCAGTGTGGAGGACAAAGTGGAAGACATGAGGGTTCGGAGATCGGTGGCTTGATTAGAGTAGGTGATTACCTCGTTCACTATGTTGATATTCTCGGATTGACGCTTGATATCCGATTCCGCCTGCTTTTTCTCAGAGATATCCCTGGCTACCACAACGGAACCACCATCGTCCAACATGGCCATGGAGATGTCCAATGGTATTTCCGTGCCGTCATTTCTGGAACCCATAACTTGGCCCTTGAAGCGTCCAGTGACAGCAGAATCGGTTATAATCGAATGAAAGAGAGAGGGGCCATCTTGGAACAAGCCACGGAAGTCAGTGAACTTCAGTTCATCCATGGATTTGTAACCGAAAATTTGTAAGTATGAGCGGTTGGCGTACAGGTGCTTGAATGCCCCATCCAGAATGGAGATCCCATCGATGGAGGCCTCCATGGCTTTGGATTGTTGGAGGGCCACTGATTCTGCCTTCCGACGGCCATAGGCATAACGTATGTTTGCGGCCAGTTCGGCGAACTGCGATTTGGCATGACCTCCTTTCTGGATATAGAAGTCAGCCCCATAGTTCAATGCCTCTATTACCACCTCCTCCCGCCCTTTGCCAGTGAATATGATGAAGGGCTTGGTCATATCCGTGGCCCTCAATCGTTTCAAGAACTGGATGCCGTCCATCTCTGGCATCTGATAGTCAGAGACAATGACATCGAATGAGCTATCATCCATTAACTCGAATGCCTGGAGGGGCCCATTCGATGTGGTAACAACGAAACCCCCCT
>JAQUUA010000098.1 GCA_028694055.1 Candidatus Methanomethylophilaceae archaeon
GTAGTATACACCGCGTTCGCAGAGCTCCGACTCACCACTGCAGTTCATGCGTCGGGGCTTGAAGAGGCCCATGCCGATGGCCACGATGACCGACTTCGCCTGGTGGCTGCCCTTGTCGGTCTGGACAACGAGGATCTGCTCACCGTCCTCGATGGCCGTCACCCGTTCATTCTCCAGTATCTCGCAACCCATGCTCTCGGCTTGGGCCAGGAGCTTCTCCGCCAATTTCTTGGCTTGGATCAGGACGAAGCCCGGATAGTTGTGGATAGCCTTCTCCGGGTAGAGGTTGGTCAATTGACCTCCGACCGTGGTGGCATCCACGATCAAGGTCCTCATCTTGCGGGACCGAGCGTAGATGCCGGCGGTGAGTCCACCAGGTCCAGCACCGATGATAATGAGGTCGTAGGTCATCTGGCACGGTTATCCGCACGGCCATATAATAAGTTTTCAGCATAGAGTCCAAAGCGTTTCCTTAGTTAATCACGATTGATGATATGAGCAATCTTCCATTGATATACATAATAATATTGTCATATTTCTACGAATATCGTATTGACGATTCATTATTCACAATGATTATAAACGTGGGGGTGCAATTGGCCTTAGGGAGCAAGATATGATACCCGAAAGAATGGAGAAAGCATTCAACGAGCAGATCAACGCCGAGACCTACTCAGCGTACCTGTACTGGTCAATGGCCGCCTACCTGCAGACCCTGGACTTCCCGGGGATGGCACATTACATGGAGTGCCAGGCCAAAGAGGAACTGCGGCATGCCGCCATGATGTACAAGTACGTCTTGGAGAGGGGAGGCAAGGTGAAGATGTCTGCCATCTCTGCACCGCCCTCGGAATGGGACACTCCATTGCACGTGTTCAAGAGCGTGCTGGCACACGAGGAGAAGGTCACCGGTATGATCAACGCCATGGTCGACACGGCCATGGAGCTCCGCGACCATGCCAGCCATCAGTACCTGATGTGGTTCGTCAGTGAGCAGGTGGAGGAAGAGAGCAACGCCAATGCCAACCTCTCACGCCTGAAGAAGAACGGTGACAACAAGCAGGCCATGCTGGTCATGGACGACTCCCTGGGTCAGAGAGCCTCGCTTTACGACATACTGCCAGTACCGCAGGACTGATCAAAACCCTTTACAACTCCATTACTTTTTCAAATTATTGCCTGATTTCATTTCAGAATCAGACCGTCTGGATTCTTCCATATGGTGGATAAAAACGATACAATTAGGGGAATACTGAAATAGTCGCTTAATCATCGACAACCATGGTTGATGCATCGAGCATTGCGCTCTCCTTTATGGTGCTAGGGGTGATCCTCCTTATCGTGGAGGCCAGCAGCCCTGGTGCATTCATCGTGATACCGGGGACCGTGCTGCTGATATTGGGGGCCATCGGTCTGCTGTACCCAGATATTTTCCTGAGCTGGTACGCACCTCTGATCGCTCTTGTCATCATGCTTCCCACCACCGTGCTCACCATCCGCTTCTATCAGAAGCTGGCTCCCCCCGAGCCGCCGGAGACCACGGTGAACGCCTCTCTGATCGGCAGGGAGGGTCTGGTGACATCCACCATCATGCCCGGTAGCATCCGTGGCAAGGTGAGGATCAGCAACGACACCTGGAGCGCCACCTCGTCCGAGGAGATAGAGGTCGGAGCCAAGGTGAGAGTCGTGTCCAGCGAAGGGGTCCACGTGAAAGTGGAGAGGTCACAGTAAGGAGGATAACAAATGGAATGGATACTAGCATTGGTCGTGTTCGTCATCGTGGCGGTACTGGTCATTCTCACCAGCGGTGTGAAGATCGTGCAGCCATACGAGCAGGCCATATACATGAGGCTGGGTCGTTACGTGAGAACCCTGGACCAGGGTTTCAACGTGGTCGCCCCATTGATCAACGAGGTAGTGAAGCTGGATCTGCGTACGCAGGTCATGGACGTCCCGAGGCAGGAGGTCATCACCAAGGACAACTCCCCTGTCTTCGTGGACGCCATCATCTACATCAAGGTCATGGACCCTCGAAAGGCCTATTTCGAGGTCACCAACTACCGCACCGCCACCATCTACCTGGCGCAGACCACCCTGAGGTCCATCATCGGTGAGATGGAACTGGATGACATCCTGTCCAACCGGGACAAGATCAACATCCAGCTCCGTGACATCCTGGATGACAGCACCGACAAGTGGGGTGTCAAGGTGGAGGCCGTGGAGATCCGCGAGGTCGACCCGGCAGAGCGGGTGAAGGAGGCCATGGAGGAGCAGACCTCCGCTGAGAGGCGCCGCCGTGCCGCCATCCTGCAGGCCGATGGTCTGAAGAGGGCCAGCATCCTGGAGGCCGAGGGTAAGAAGCGCTCCCGTATCTTGGAGGCCGAGGGTGTGAGGCAGTCCAAGATTGTGGAGGCCGAGGGTGAGCGTACCGCCATCATCCTGCAGAGCCAGGGTGAGGCGCAGAAGCTGCGCATACTGTCCGTGGGAGCGTCCGCTCTGGATTCCAAGGCCTTGACCGTTCTGTCCTTGGACACCTTGAAGGATGTCGGCAAGGGAGAATCAAGCAAATTCTTCTTCCCCTTCGAGCTCACCCGTCTGGTGGAGGGCGTCTCCCAATACATGGGTTCCGCCAACTCCGTGCCGGAGCGGGGGATCAACGATTTGAAGGACCTGCTTTCCAGCATCGGCAACCCGGACGACATCCTGGGATTCATCCCCAAGACCGCCGAGATAAAGAAGGAGATGGAGTCCATGAACTCCATCATGGCGGAGGAGATGAAGGAGTCCACCGACCTCGCAGTCGGTGCCACCAGGAAGTCCTACAAGGAAGACGAGTGAGGCTCCCGGCAAACCTTTTCCCAATAATCTTTTTCTCAATCACTTCTTCTTCATTATCTCCACAGGGTCGTGAGCTAATCCCAATCTATGGAGGATGAACTCGATGATGAACAGCAATGCACCTGCGGATATCACCAAAGCAAAGAGGAATCCCGCATCAGACAGCAGTGAAGGGGTGATGGACAACAGGACCTCCGCCCCGAAAAGCTGCATGATCCAACGGAAAAGCTGACTTATCACGAAGCCTGTGAGCCCCAGAAACATCAGTGTGAAGCCTGTAACCAAGATTCTCCTTTCCAGCTGCTCAGAAATCAATATGCATCCCCTTCGACTTTTGTCACACCATGAGGATATTAATATTTTTTCAAAATGGTCGTTAGAGGTGCAGAGTGTTAACAAACATTGATCAGTTCTTCATACTCGTAGGGCATGGTTCCAATCGTCTTCCAGCGCGATGAATCATCTTAAATAGTAAATATAACACTGTTTAAGACGGTGATGAAGGATGGAGAACAACTGTGCCTTGAATGATTACTGCGAGACCATCTTGAACATCGTCATGGACGTGATCGAGGACATCATCATCATCCACGATTCAGAGTACACCATCGTATGGATGAACAATGCTGGACTGAAGGCCTTCAACATGAAGATCGAGGATGTCATCGGCAGCCACTGCCACTCCCTGTTCTGTCGCAGCACCCCCTGTGATGATTGCCCCATACCCCGAGTGATAACTCATGGCAGTATCGAGAAGAGCGAGAGGATCATCCCCACGCAGAAGGAGTCCTACGACTGCACCAGCACACCGGTGAGGGATGAGGATGGCAACATACAGATGGTGGTGCAGCATCTTAGAGCCAAGCCGGCACCGAAGAAGGCTGCCGCGAAGAAGATGGCGTGAGATTCCCGGAAACAATGGTTTTCGATTATCACATTTGTGGTAATCATGTCCTCTTATTCCCGCATGTGATAAATTAATAATTTATTTATAGACTATTTAAATAAAATTAAAATAGTCCTAAACGCAAATACCTCTTCGGTGTTTAAAAATGGCAATTAAGATACCAGAAAAAGCGATGAACCTCTTGAACGACCCCGCAGCCGTCAAGGTTCTGAGCTCGGTCTCCGCCAGCGGTATACCCCACTCTGTCGTTGTGGGTTCCTGCATGGCCCCTTCCCCGGACATGATCGTGGCTGGAGAGGTGCTCATGAAGACCACCAGCGAGAACCTGAAGAAGAACTCCAAGATAGCTGTCCTGGTAGTCAAGGCCACCGAGTCCTACCTGGTGGTGGCCGAGAGGTCCGGACAGGTGACCGAGGGCGCTCTCTTCGATGGCATGAACCAGCAGCTGGCCAAGCACGGCCTAAAGGCCCGTTCCGTCTGGACCTTCACCCCGGTGTCGGTTTACGACCAGAGCGCCAGCCCGGCTGCCGGTACCAA
>JAQUUA010000099.1 GCA_028694055.1 Candidatus Methanomethylophilaceae archaeon
CCTCTCTACAGGTTTTTGAAGATGAATTGCGGTTTGAGTAATCATATATAAGAATATTCATAATCACATAACATATCATGGAATATAACTTTGTTAAGAATTCAATGAATTAAAAGTATGTTTATGGTATCATTATATATGTTCTTTACTATCAACGAAATGATAAAAAATCATTAAGACCAATTAGTATTTTATAGTAGATGTATTTACCCCGATTACAAACTTCCGGGGAACGGTATCCATTCTCCTCCTTTGAACGATCCGTACATGTTCCGCCTTGCAATCCTCCCCGGAAGTTTCCTAATCACCCTTCCTTCTTGTTAGCGCTTATTATTCGGGTCAAGTTCGACCTGTACGAAGCATAAATTAATATTAATCATCGCCATAAATGATATACTGGAGCCTTATCATGCAGGACTCACTTTTCACCAAAGCCAAATCAATGGTCTTCCCCCGTAATGTCTATGTGGGGCACGAAGTGCTGGATAAAGTCCCGGATGTGTGCCAGGAATTCGGCTTTGAAGGCTCTGGTCTGGTTGTGAGCGGCGATACGACCTTCAAGACCGCGGGGAAAGCAGTCAAGGAGCACATGGAAGACGATGGCTACGACATCAATGTGCACATCACAGGCGAGGCTTCCTTCCGGAATCTGGAGCCTTTGCTACAATATGCTCACGAATGCCAGTCCCGATTCATACTAGGTGTAGGAGGAGGCAGCAAGATCGACATCTGCAAGATGGCCGCCAAGGAGCTGAACATACCATTCATCAGCATACCCACTTCTGCCGCCCACGACGGTGTGGCTTCGGGTAGGGCATCCATGAAAGGTGATTTCGGCCCGAAGTCCGTGGATGCCGTGGTTCCTTTGGCAGTCATCGCGGACACCAAGGTGATCGTGGAATCCCCCTATCGATTGTTGGCCTCCGGATGTGCAGATGTCATTTCCAACTCCACGGCCTTGAAGGACTGGGAGTTCGCCCATCGTCTCCGTAATGAGGAGTTCAGTCGGTCCGCTTACGCATTGGCGGAGTATTCAGCCGAGACCATAATCGAAAATTCAGAATTGATTAGACCGGGTTTGGAGGAGAGCGTCTGGATATCCATACGTCCCATAATCATCTCCGGCATATCCATGAGCGTGGCGGGCAGCTCCCGCCCTACCAGCGGTGCCGAGCATATGTTCTCGCATGCCCTGGATATACTGTACCCGTCCCAGGCATTGCATGGAGAGCAATGCGGAGTGGGTTCCATCATGATGATGTATCTGCATGGAGGAGACTGGAAAAGGATCCGCAACGCCCTGCAGACCATAGGTGCACCCACCACCGGTGAAGAGCTGGGTTTCAAACCGGAGCAGATCATCGATGCCTTGGTGGAGGCCCACAAGGTACGTGACGACCGCTTCACCATACTAGGGGATCGAGGATTGAACCAAGAATCCGCTGAGAAGGTGGCCACGATAACCCAAGTCATTTAGGAGGGATTACAATGGTATTGCTTACTTTGATCGGTGAGAACCAGGCCGAGGCGGGCACGAGGTTCCTGTACATAGGCCCGTTATCGGAATGCAAAGATTGCCGCCTACGCGGAGTCTGCTTCAACCTGGAGTCCGGTTGCACTTATGAGGTGACCATGGTACGTCCGGCCAAACATGATTGCGCCGTTTACGAGGGAGGGGTCCGTGTGGTCGAGGTGGAGAAGAGGCCCACCCAGGCTGCCGTCGACAGGAAGGCGGCCATAGAAGGCAGCACCATCACCTTCGAGGTTCGGAAATGCGACAACATGGGCTGTGGCAACCATTTCCTCTGTCATCCACCCGCACTCCGATCCGGCACCAAGGTCAAGATCGAGACCATCGAGGGTGACATAGCGTGCCCGGAAGGGGAGAAGCTGGCCAAGGCCAGTCTGGTTTGATGAAGGTCACCGGAAGCTCTCGCCGGTGATACGCTCGAACATGTCCACGTAGAGACGTGTGACCTGCTCCACCACGTCATCGGGCAGAGCGGGGATGTCCGGTTCCGGCAATCCCTTCTTCCTGGCAGCCATGAGGGTGTCGAAGTAACCCGTCTCGCGATAGTGCTGGCGGATGAACTCCTTGCTGAGCTCCTCCACCACGCCCACGCCATAAGAGTCCGCATCCCACCACCGGTCCTCGTCCAAGGTGCCGAAGGTGTCGATGATCATCAGTTGACGGGACTCGTCGTAACCGAACTCCTTCTTCCCATCCACATGGACCAACAAGCGCTCGGCCGCTTCGTCGGCGATTATCTCATCGATGGCCACAACGGTGTCCAGGATATGCTGGTACTCCTGGTCGCTGAGTCCGGCGATGGATTTGGCCTCCATTTCGTCCAGGTTGCGGTCCACCTTCTCCAGTTTGGTGGTGGCCTCCAAGAACGGATGAGGCAGCTTCTCACCATAGCTTGCCTGGTGACCGGCAGGGAATCCCAAGTCCTCCACCTTTATCTTGCCTTCCTTGACCCGGTCCAGGAGGGAACCGGCCATGTAATGGCGGCAGATGACCTCCAAGGGTATCAGGTAGTTGGTGGTGGTGTTGTCGATGAGGTCGTAGTCTTCAATGATGTTGAAGCGACGAACCCGCATGCGGTTGGGCGGTATGTACTCGGTGAAATGGGTACGGAAGCCCTTAGTCTTGAGAAGCTGGAACCAGAAAGCAGCGGTCCGGCAAAGGGTCTCGCCTTTGCATGGGATGGAAGAGGGTATGATCTTGTCGAAAACAGAGACATTGTCAGTGAATACGAACTCCAAGGTGTCCTTGTCCACCTCGTAAACCTCTTTTACCTTTCCAGTCCTTATGAGCTTCATTAAGAGCATCAGAAAAACAAGGGTATAAATTCTTTTTGCTGAGCCCCTTATTCTATGAGCGATGAGCAATGAGGACAGCCAGGCTTCCTCTCCAAATCCCAGGATTGATAGGAATTCCGGGAAATGTCAACAGACAACAAACGTCCGATCAAGACCTCGCCGATCCCGGTTATGACCTTGATGGCCTCGCTTGCCTGTAAGGAGCCGATCACCCCTGCCACAGAACCGATGACTGGTGGTGAAGAACACTCGTGGGACGGAAGGATGCACCCTAGGCAGGGCCCAACGCCCGCATCGACCACCATGACCTGACCGTGCCACTCCTGTACCGCGGCATGAACGACCGGGATGCGCCCCTCAAGGGCGAACGAATTCAGCCTCAACCGGGACTCGTTGTTATCCAAGCAATCCAATATGACATCGCAACCCCGAAGCATCTCAACGGCATCCGTCCCTTCCAGAGAACCAGTCACAGCAACAACTTCGGCATCAGGGTTCAAAGAAGCCACCCATGCGGCGGCAGAATCCGCCTTGCTGACACTGGGACCTACCAGACAATGCACGAACTGACGATTCAAATTGCTCTCTTCGGGGAACTGATGATCCACCAGTACGAAAGACCCCACTCCCGCCGTGGCCAGATGAGTGAGGGCGTTGCAACCCAGACCTCCCAGGCCCACCAGACCCACCCGGGAAGAGCGTAGAGCCTGCTGCCCTTCCTCACCTAGAAGGGGAATTTGACGGCTGTACCTCCTAGCGTTCATCCCTTCTTCTCCAGATACTCATCCAGCATACTCAGTAGTTTAATAGCGGAAGACTGCCGGACCTCGTCCCTGCCTCCTTTGAACAACAGCATCTGCACGGCCCGGTCGTCATTCGCAGACAGTGCCATGCAGACCAAGCCCACCGGCTTGGACTCCGTCCCTCCCCCGGGGCCGGCGATTCCGGTGCAAGAAATTCCGATATCGGAACCGGTGGATCGTCGCACGCCGTCCGCCATCTGCAGAGCCACCTGGGCACTGACCGCCCCGTGGTCGGCGATGACCTGAGGGTCCACCTGTAGAAGATTGATCTTCACCGTATCGGAGTAGGCCACGATGCCTCCGAGATAACAACACGATGAACCAGGAGGGTCGGTGAGCATCTTACCGATCAGTCCTCCGGTGCAGGACTCCGCTGTGGAAACTGTGAGGCCATGCCGACGGAGGTCGGCGATGATTTTCGACGTCGGTCCTTGGCTAGAACTCATTCCCCATCCTTCCCGGCCAGGTCCCGGATGCGGTTCACACCATCTATCTCTTGGATGACCTCACTGACAGCTGTAGGAACCAATGACTCCCAGTCACCGCCGTCCAACATGCGGCGGCGGACCTCGGTACCGGAATAGTCATGACGGTTGTACATGGGCGCCGCCATAACCTCGTAACCCGCTTCCTTGAAAAGTCGTTTTG
>JAQUUA010000100.1 GCA_028694055.1 Candidatus Methanomethylophilaceae archaeon
CCTGGGCGGTCTCCGGGCGCAGGTAGCCCACGCGGGATGACCCCGGGCCGATGTTGGTCTTGAACATCAGGTTGAACTCCTCCACCGGGCCCAGCTCCCCTTGGCATTCCGGACAGCGGACGCCCTCTTGGCGGATGAGGGCCTCCAGCTCCGAGGGTGAGAGCACATCGGGGTTGGGGTGCAGCCCCTTCACCAGATGGTCCGCCCGGAACGGCTCCCGGCAGGCTTGGCAGTAGGTCATGAGGTCGGAGAACTCGTCCACATGTCCGGAGGCCTTGAAGACCGCCTCGGGGTTTATGGTCTCGGAGTCGATCTCCAGGAATCCTTCGCCCCGTTTGTAGAGGTCCCTCCAGACCTCCAGGATGTTGTTCTTGAGCTCCAGCCCCAGAGGGCCGAAGTCGTACATCCCGGCCACTCCCCCGTAGATCTCGAAGGATGGCCAGATGAAGCCTCTGCGCTTGCAGAGGGACAGCAGGTCGGCGGCGTTCATCCTCTCACTCACTTGCGCACCAGGGCGGAGACGACGTCCAAATCGTAGATTATGCCCAGAAGCTGGTCGTTGTTGTCCCGCACCGGCAGTTGACCGAAGTCGTTCTTGCGCATGATGTGGGCGGCCTCGGACACCGAGGTCTTGCGGAAGACGGTGGTAGGGTCGGGGACCATGATGTCCCGGGCGAAGAGCTCCGGCATGTTCCTCTTCTTCACCGCATAGACCAAGGGCATGACGTTGCGCATGCTCTCGATGCTGTACTCCTCCTTTCCGTCCATGAGTCCAAGGTCGGTGAGCTGGTACTCATCGATGGTGTGGGAGTTGTTGAAGATGTCCCTGTCGGTGAGGATGCCGCTGAGGCGGCCATCGATGTCCAGAACCGGCAAGGCCAAGGTGTTGCTGATACGGAAGACACTGGCCAAGTAGGAGAGCGGGTCGCCCTCGTAGGCCGTGACGCAGGTGCTGCTGATGACGTCCTCAGCGGCGATGGAGAGCTTCCTCTGCTTGACCTCCTTCAGGAGGTCTGTGGGGGTGACGATGCCCACCAAAGTGTGGTCGTCAATGACCGGAAGGCGGTGCAGGTCGTTGTCCACCATCAACCGTGCGGCATCCTCGACGCTGTCCCGAGGGGAGACATGAACGGTGTCCTTGCGCATGAGCAGGGACAGCTGGTCCTCATCAGGGTTGTTCAGGATGTCCTTGCGGGTGATGACTCCGGCGAGCATCCCGTCGGAGGCGCGGACCACCAGGAGGCCGGTGAGGTTGTACCGCATCATCTTCTTGAGAACATCGATGCGGTTACCGGGCACCTCGGCCACTATGGGGTTGCTGACCATCACTTCCGATATCTTGGTCATCACTCGTCCACCTCATGGGCGCGGACCACCATCACCGGGCAATCGGCGTGGCGGACAACTTTCTCGGCCACACTACCCATCAAGAGCTTGGAGACACCGCTCCTGCCCAGGGTTCCCATGACGATGAGGTCGAAGTTCTTGGAGTGATCCAGGATGTTGCGGACCGGGAAACCGTCCTCGATGCGCGCATCCACCTTCACTCCTTTCTCCTCTCCCAGCTTCTTGACATAGTCCAGGGCCTGTTTGCCTTCGTCCTTCAGAATGGAATGGATGGTCACAGTGGTGGAATCCATCGGCATGTTCACGAACGGCGTCTGGTCCATCACGTATAGAGCGGTGACCTCAGCGCCGATCTGCTCGGCCAAGGTCAAACCCTTCTGGATGGCCACCTTGGTGTATTCAGAACCATCCGTTGGGATCAGTATTTTTTTGAACGACATCCTAAATCCCTCCTATTGGGGACTGCTCCCCGAACCGTCACCGGCGACCCCTTGGGTCGCAGGAACAGGTCCGCCAGGGGGGCAATCCCGTCACCGGGGAAGACGACCAAGTCGGCCTCTTTTCCCAGCTTGATAGGTAAACCGGATTCAGCATTTAATATCTTCCTAATCCTCGTCACACAGGTGTCCAGCAGGCCGGCGGCATCGTCATTCTGCGATCGAAGCAAGCGTAATAGGAACTCCCCTTCCGTGCGCATGTCTGGGTTGCAGACCATGGCGTTATCGGTGCCGAGGGCGGTCTCCACGCCACATTCCCGCATCCTCCGCACCGGTGTCACCTTGCCGAAGAACAGGTTGGAACGGGGGCAGATCACCACCGGGAGGCCTTGGTCAGCGCAGCGGCGTAGGTCATCATCGCTGGCTTCCACCATGTGCACCAGGAAGTCAGGCTCCAGGCTCATGACCAGCTCGATATCCTCGCGGCGGTTCTCAGAGGCGTGCAAAGCCAGAATCTTCCCTCGGCGATGGACGTGGTCGGCAAGCGAATCCAGGTATCCCGCGTCCATGTCCGATATGCAGGAGAGGCCCAGCCCTTCGCAGGCGTCCAGGAGGGAATCCACCTCCTGGTGATCATACCGGGGCGAAACCGGTCGACCCAGCACCACCCGGCGCTGTATCAGGGGGAGGCCCTGGAGTGTCTTAACACCAAGAAGTCCCCCTTCCCGGAAGTCCACGAAGGCTGACGATCCGTGTCTGGCGCTTTCCTCCATGAATGAGGTCATGGATGAGCGCAAGGAATCTTCGCTGCATCCTCCCAGGAATCGATGCTTCAGTCCGTGCGGTGGGGCCACTGCCTCTTCCAAGCCGATATCCAGCGGTATCGGGGCGGCACCATCGGCACAGTGGGTGTGGCCGTTAATGAAGGACGGCAGCACGATGCCTTGGTGCAATGGAGGGGCGGGGCTGTCCCCGTCCCCGATCTCCTTGATGATTCCATCCTCTATGCCGATATGGCCGGTCACGAACTCATCACCTAGCAATATCTGGCCGGAAATGTATCTCATCATGTGGAGATTGGAGGAAGGATATTAAACAAAATCCCTGCCTCCATATCCGCAGTAGGGAGCATACCATCAGAAAATGCGTTTTTCGAAAAAACATTCTTATACGAAATTCTTGTTTTAGCGGTGAGGTATATCTATGGTAGTGAAAATAAGTGCTGACGATTGTGTCGGTTGCGGAGCCTGCGCCGACGTCTGCCCCCAGGACGCCATCACCGTGGATGACATCGCTGTCGTCAACCCCGATGCCTGCGTTGACTGCGGCGCCTGCATCGATGAGTGCCCCTCCGACGCCATCTCCGAGTGATCGGACGGCATCGGAAACCAATTCCCTTCCCATTTTTTTCCTAAAGCCTTTGCTTTAAGGCCCTACATCTTGCTGGCTCCCCTCGGCATATTCTTAAATAAACGTCAACAGATGTTTTCAGCATGTCACATGATGAGCACCTGTTCGAACTGGCTAAGATCCGGGTGGAGAAGAAGAGGGAGTTCTTCACGCACCTGGTGGCCTACCTGCTGGTGAATGGCATCTTCTGGACACTCTACTTGTACACCACACCTACAGAATTCCCCTGGCCCGTGTTCATCACCGCCTTCTGGGGCATCGGCGTGGGGGCGCACGCCTTCGACACCTTCATGAGCGACGACTCTTACAGCGATGCTGTGGAGAAGGAGTACCAGAAGCTGTTGCAGAGAAGAAGGTGATTAGGCCCAATAGGGCTTCTTCACGAACTTGTAGGCGCTGTTGCATGCCGTGGCCGCCTCCCCGCAGGCGGTGACGATCTGGCGGTACTTGCCTTCATAGTTGATGACGTCGCCGCAGGCGAAGATCCCTGGTCGGCTGGTGGCCATGTCTTGGTTGACCTTGATGAGGTTCTCATCGTCCAGGTCCAATCCCCAGTTCTTGAGGTCCTCCATGTCAGAGGTGATGCCGATGTTGATGACCACCATGTCTGCGGGTATGACCTCTTCCCTGCCGTCCACGTACACCGTAACCGACTCCACCTTCTGGGAGCCGTTGATGGACCTCACCTCGGCATTCAAGACCTGACGGATGCCGCTGCGATTCACGGCCTCCACCACGCTCTCATCCGCCCGGAAGGAGTCCCTACGGTGCACCACGGTGGTCTCGGTGACGCTATCGGCAATCAAAGCCATCTCCAGGGCGCTGTTGCCCCCACCGAGCATGACCACCTTCTTGTCCACGAGATACTCTTTGTGCGGCAGTATGTAGTACACACCTCGTTCGCAGAGCTCCGTCTCACCGTTGCAGTTCATGCGTCGGGGCTTGAAGAGCCCCATGCCGATGGCCACGATGACCGACTTCGCCTGGTGGCTGCCCTTGTCGGTCTGGACAACGAGGATCTGCTCACGGTCCTCGATAGCCGTCACCCGCTCGTTCGCCAGTATCTCGCATCCCATGCTCC
>JAQUUA010000101.1 GCA_028694055.1 Candidatus Methanomethylophilaceae archaeon
CGTGCACTGGAAGATCATGAACTGCATGTACGGTATTCCAGCCACTATGTTGGATTGGTTGTATAGTGTGGATTCCAAGAGCACATAGCTCAGGTCCCCCACCACTCCATAGACGTCAGAGCCGAACGCCAGGGAATACCCCACCGTTACCCAGACCAAAGTAACCAGGCTCATGACCAGGATGGTCTGACCCAACATAGACATCACGCTCTCCTTCCTCAGCATCCCACCGTAGAACATCGCTACTGCAGGCGTCATTATGAGGACCAACCCGATGCACACCATTATCCATGCGATGTTCGCCCCATCCAAAGCATACTCCCCGATGGGGTCGGCAGATAGGAGAGGGAACAAGGTCACAGAAGCCAGAATCACCATCAGGCTGACCAACATCATCTTCATCAACTGTCTCATTACAACCATCCTCTTCTAGACAATCAGACTATCTCAATCTCATTTTCTCATCAAATTGAGTGATATTCTAGATGGTGATTATACAAATGTATATTTTAAAGTTTTGCAAATTAGACATTTGTCTAATAGTAATCCGGATTCTGCAACATTTAAAAAAGGGGAATAAGAGGTTTAGAATGCGATTAAAGGAGCGGCCTTGGCTGATCCGATTCCAAATTGGGAATCCTCTCCTTGACCAACAAGAGAGGTTCGTCCATGCGGGCAGCACTATTGAGCATCAGTTTCTTACCGGCATCCGTCATGCCGAAGACGGGGACGGAGGATCCCATCTGTAACTTGGCCTTCGGAGCAATGGTATGACGTACCTGACGGGATGCGCAGGCATATACCACATCACAGAAACCAGCCAGGATCTCTGCACTGAAACCACATACACCTGTGGTGTGGCATGCGAAAACATGGGCATCAACATTCTTTCCTTTAGCTTGGGTCTTTATCTGATGTGCGAGATGATTCTCCCGCCCTACGATTGTCACAGCAATTGAATGGTATCCTTCCTCAACCGCCCTGCCAAATCCTTGCAGCTGATCGATGGACCCTTCTTCATCCAATATTATGCTTCCCATGGCGCGCAGACCGTCCAATGTGGACTGAATAGGAGTAGTGGAAATCAGTCCCGTCATGTGCGCCCCCACTGCCCGAACGACATCGGGATTGGTCAACAGGACCGTTCCCGCTCCATCACATACCATCACCGCACAATCTACAAGGCCGTCGGCGATGGCATCGGCGATGATTTCAGAGGCCCCGAATGAAACCGTGCGACCCTGGTCCGTGAGCTTGCGCATCGGGGTGTACATACCATACTCTTCAATGTTCTGTTGAATGCTGGCGATCACGGTTTCATCGGTCTCTTCTTGGATTCCATAGAGTCTGGAACGGACCGGGCAAAACTTCACTCTGGGACCTGGTTTTGGAACATTTTCCTCGGTGCACACTTCTGTGCAACCGAACATGGTGGAGCCTTTCACGGCGGCCTCAATCCTAATCCCATCCTCATCGATGGCCACCCTCGCACCGGCGGTCTCGACCACATGTGAACCGGTCACAGCTTTCATGCTCCTCTGAACAACATGTATGTACTTATCGTTTACACACCGGATTATCCTTTTTTGTGGCATGGTGCTTTTTAAATAATTTAACGTTTGTTTGTGAGTTTGGTGATATCTTGTTAAAGGTTACTCCTGATGCAGAGAAATTCGTACTGGAACTTCTGGATAAGAACAACAAGAAGGACCATGGAGTCAAGATCTACATGGCTGGAATGGCTTGTTCCGGCCCTCAGTTCGGCATGTCCTTCCAAAAGGAGAAGGACGAGGGGGACACCGAGCTCAAGATGAGCGGTTTCTCTTTCTTCATAGACGAGGAGGCCAAGGAGGCTTTGGAGGAATGTGTCGTGGAGTACGTCGATGACCCCAACTTCGGCACCGGTCTGACCATCAGCAACCCCAAAGCCAAGGGATGCAGCAGCTGCGGTGGCGGCTGCCACTAAAGTATTTTCAACAATCCCCTTATCATCCTTTTTTATTCTTGTCCCCTATTATAGACCATGGCGTTCTGGAATCATCCCTTGGTGGAAGAGGGAAAGGTGGAGGAGAGATCCTACCAGATCGCTTTGGCCAATGCCTGTCTGAATGAATCCACTCTGGTGGTGCTGCCAACAGGAATGGGGAAGACCATCGTGGCCTTGATGGTCATAGCTGAGGTTCTGCAACGACAGGGCGGCAAGGTCCTTCTGATGGCTCCCACCAAGCCCCTGGTCGATCAGCATCGCAGGACACTGGAAACTTGTCTGAAGGATTCTCCAGTATCTTTGCTGGACGGTAGCGTGGACCCGGTCAAGAGATCGGCCCTGTGGGATGCTGCTCGAGTCATTGTCTCTACACCTCAATGCGTTGCCAACGACTTAGAGAATGGAAGAGTGTCATTGGATGAGGTAAACCTTGTAATCTACGATGAGGCACACCGAGGGGTAGGTAGCTATGCCTACGTGAAAGTGGCAGAGGCATATCGAACGCTGAATCGTCTGTCGATGGGAATCACCGCCTCTCCTGGGAGCGATGCCTCTCGAATCCAAGAGGTCTGCGAGAACATGGACCTGTTCCGTATCGAGGTAAGAACCGAGAGGGACCCAGACGTCCTGCCCTATGTGCACGACATCTCGGTCAAGGTGGTGGAGGTGGATATGCCAGAGGACCTATGTCTTCTGATTTCCCTTCTACGCAAGATGCTGGAACGTTGCTTGGAAGAGTTGACCTCGTTACGTTTGATGGACCCACATCGCCCGCCCTCGGTCAAGCACCTCCTCCAAGTGGGGCGTTCATTGCAGTCACGCCTTGCCGCGGGGGAGAAGTCCCCCGTCATATTCCGGGGGCTCTCCTTGCAGGCCATGGCTGTGAAGCTGAATCATGCTGTCGGCCTGGCGGAGACCCAGGGCACCTCTTCTTTGAGGCAGTTCTTTGACAAGTTGGAGAAAGATGCCACCGGCAAGAAATCCAGTCGGGCAGCGGTGGAGATAGTCGCACAGGAAGAGTACAGAAAATGCTTGGATGTACTGGACCGCACCCGTGTGGAGCATCCCAAGATATCCCGCGTGATGTCACTAACCAGCTGTTTGATCAACAGCCGACCGGGCTCAAAAGTCCTGGTCTTCGCCCATTATCGGGACACCTGCGAACTGGTCGCCCAATGGTTGGAGAAGATCGAAGGGGCCAAGGTGGGTTTGCTTGTGGGTCAGTCGGGTGAGCATGGGCTAAAACAGAAGGAACAGATAGAGGTCCTTAATCGTTTCCGGGATGGCAGCTACAACGTGGTTGTGGCCACATCCGTGGGTGAGGAAGGATTGGACGTGGTCAGCACGGACATGGTCATTTTCTACGAGCCTGTTCCTTCCGAGATCCGAACAATACAGAGGAGGGGGAGGACGGGCAGGAGCGATGCCGGGGAAGTTTACGTCCTCATAGCCAAAGGCACCCGGGATGTGGCATACCAATCCAGCAGTGACTCCAAGGAAGAGTTGATGAAGAAGAGGCTTTTGAATCTTAACCACTCTCTCCGCAACCGAGCCATTCACACACGTGAAGCCAACCAGCGATCCCTGCTGGACTTTCCAGGGGTTAAGCGTTAAATTGTGGATGGCGATATTGGCATATGCTCTTCCAGCCCATCGCCCAGGTGTTCGACCGCCTGGAGTCCACCAGCAGCCGCCTGGAGATGACCGACATCCTGGCAGAGTTCTTCCGGGGCTTGGAGGCTCAGGACCTTCGTTCCGTGGTCTACCTCACCCAGGGTAAGTTACACCCTGATTTCCTGCCACAGAAACTAGGGATGGCAGACCGGATGATCCTCAAGGCGGTGGCCTTCACTTCTGGTAACGATGAAGGAGAGGTGGAGAAGTTGTACTTCCAGGAGGGGGACCTGGGCACCTTGGCTGAGAACCTGCTTTCCAAGAAGAAACAGACCTCCTTGTTCTCCTCACCTCTGACCTTGGATCGGGTAATGGGCAATCTGGAAAAGATAGAGGCGTCAGAAGGCAAGAGCTCCCAGAAGATGAAAATGAAGCTTCTGGCAGACCTTCTGCACGACTCCGACCCTCTGAGCGCCAGATACCTCTGCCGGATCGTGAGCGGACGGATGAGGCTAGGAGCGGCGTCAATGACCATCCTGGACGCCTTGGCGGTGGCATTGGCCACCAAAGAGGAGCGATCCGCAATCGAAAGAGGGTTCAACATCAGCTCTGACATGGGATTGGT
>JAQUUA010000013.1 GCA_028694055.1 Candidatus Methanomethylophilaceae archaeon
GGCCTCAGACGGCAAGACCAGATACCTGTCTGAGCTGGGCAGCGGCGACTCCCTTCTGGTGCTGGACCGTCAAGGAAGAGCCCGGGAAGCCGTGGTAGGACGTTGCAAGGTGGAGAAGAGGCCTTTGCTGCTTTTACGTGCTTCGGTAGGAGGAAGAGAATACAGCACCATCCTGCAGAATGCCGAGACCGTGCGCTTGTGCACCCCTGACGGCTCCATATCGGTGTCCGAGCTGGAACCCGGAGACAAGGTGTTGGTGAGGGCGGAGGACGGCGGCAGGCATTTCGGCATGGCTGTCAAGGAGAGCATCCAGGAGAGATGATGCGTATCTGCGCCTGCGTGGGCGACATCGAGGAGGTCCGCTCGCCCCATCTGGAGAACGCGGACCTCATGGAACTGAGGCTGGACCTCATGGGCCAACTACCGGATTCCCGTCCTCCCCTTCCATTCATCGTCACCTGCCATAAGCAGAAGACGCCCCTAGATCGTATGCCTGACCAGAAGCAGGTACAGGAGTGGTCCTCTCGACATGACGCCCTTTACCTGGATTTGGACATGAACGAGGAGCTCCTGATTGACGCTCCGACATTCCGTGTCATCCGATCCCATCATGATTGGGATGGGACCCCGGATGAGAAGGCCATAGTCGACATACTGGAACGGCTGAACGGAGACTTGGACAAAGCCGCTTTCACCGTCCATGGCCTCAGGGATCTACTATCCATACTGCAGGCGTCCCGTTCCTGGGCACGTCCGCATGTGGTCATCGGCATGGGGGAGCTGGGTCAGATAACCCGCATCCGTCCCCGTTCCCTGGGCAACGAATTCACCTTCGCATCCCTGGGAAGAGGGACGGCACCGGGGCAGACATCGGTGCAGACCCTCCGAGAACTGGGCGACGACGGCCTGGTCACTGGACTTCTGGGCTCACCGATATCCCATTCACTATCTCCGAGGATCCACCAGGCGGCCTATCGAGACACGGGGATCGGGGGCCATTACATTCTTCTGGACGTTCCGGAAGCTAATGACCTGCACCTGTTGCCGGAGATCATGCATGGATACGATGTGCGCGGCCTCAACGTCACCATACCCCATAAGACCTCAGTGCTCCCCCTGATGGACTCCATAGATCCCCTGGCAGAGGAGTTGGGAGCAGTGAACACCATACACAACGATGCTGGACGCCTACGGGGGTACAACAGCGATGTGGCTGGGCTGGAAGGGGCCTTCCGACCCCACTCATCGCACCTGCGCGGAGCCTCCGCCCTTCTGATAGGTAACGGAGGGGCGGCACGGGCAGCGGCCGCTTTTCTCCGTGACCGGGGTTGCCATATCACAATCACCGCCCGTGACTTGAAGAAGGGCCCCTCCTTCGCTGAGGACCAGGGGGCAGAGTTCGTTCCAAAGTCGTCATTGACTGAACATGGTTACAGGGTCATAATCAACGCCACTCCGGTAGGGGGGTTGAAACATGAAGGACAGCTACCGATTCCAAGAGAAATCCTACAGCCCGGGCAGCTGGTGATGGACATGGTGTACACCCCTCGAATCACCCCTTTGCTCCAAAGTGCAAGAGAGGCCGGAGGCACGACCATACCAGGACTGGAGATGCTCCTGCACCAAGCGAAGGAGTCGTTCCGAATCTGGACCGGCCGGGAGCCAGACATGGCGGCCTTGCGGGAGGCGGTGCAATGAAAGGCATCGGCATCTCCCACTCCGCCATCTCGGTCTTGAACGCCATACCTTGCGGCATCGGGGCGGTGATCGGTACCGAGCTGCAGACCGTGGCTGAGTTCCAAACAGGAGGAGACGGCATCGTCATCCGCATGGGGCATCCAGAAACGGATGACCTTCTGGCAAGGATATGCGTCGCCAGGACCTTGGAGGCACTGGAGGAGGAGCGGTGCGGTTTGCTTGACATCCGCTCGCAGATACCAGTCTCCCGGGGCCTGAAGAGCTCCAGCGCCGCCGCCAATGCCATCGTGGCAGCGGTTTGCTCCGCGCTAAGGGCGGACAAGGATCGGATGTGGATGTTGAAACTGGGCGTGGAATGCGCCCTGGAGGCCAAGGTGACCGTCACCGGGGCCTTCGATGACGCCTGCGGATGCATGTTCGGAGGCTTCGTGATGACTGACAACACGGAGAAGAAAGTGTTGATGGCCCAGGACCTGGAACGGATGGATGTGCTGCTGCATGTCCCTTCCAGCCATATCAGGAAGGACGACGGCCGCGTCCAGCTACTGCGAGGAAGGAGGGAGGAGATGATGAGGATCGTGGAGACTGCCCGCCATGATCCGTTGCAGGCCCTGACCGCCAACGGTCGTTTGGTGGCCGCGACCATGGGTTTGGACGACAGTTTGGCCCAGAAGGCCTTGCGGCATGGGGCCTTGGCCGCAGGAATCAGCGGCACAGGGCCGGCGGTGGCTATTCTAGCACCGGAAGGAGAGGGGAAGACACTTATGGATGAAATGGGAATGGAAGGCTTGATGATTACCAGAACCAGGAGGCAGGAGCATGGAACTGGCCTTTGAAGGACGGAAGATAAGCGGTTCGTTGCGAGGACCACCATCCAAGAGCCACACCCATAGGGCATTCTTCATGGCTTCTCTGTCTCCGGGTGAGACCGTGGTCAGGGACCCGTTGATGGCTCAGGACACCTTGTCCACATTGGAGGCCATGCGGGCCATGGGAGCAGATGCACAGTTGGAAGACGGATCGGTACGTATCCACGGACACCCGTTGCGGGCACCCTCCCAGACCATAGACGTGGGCAACTCCGGCACCACCCTGAGGATACTGGCAGGGATAGCATCCTCCTTGAAGGAGAAGGTGAGCCTCACCGGCGACCCTTCCATCCAGAAAAGGCCGATGGGGCCTCTGCTCAATGCCCTTCGGGATTTAGGGGCCAGTTGCGAGTCCCGATCCGGGTTCCCCCCCATCAGCGTGCAGGGGCCCCTTCGTGGAGGAGAAGTGGGGATCAACGGCAACATGAGCTCCCAGTTCATCAGCTCCTTGTTGATGGCGGCCCCTCTGGCCGGTCGGGATGTGGACATCTCGGTCCTCGGTAGGATGGTCTCCCGACCATATGTGGATGTGACCTTGGACATGATGCGGCGTTTCGGCCTTAAAATCGACAACGAGGGCACATCTTTCCATGTCCGGCACGGTCAGTCCTACCACAGCAAGGACTACACCGTACCGGGGGATTTCTCCTCCGCCGCCTTCCCCATGGCCGCCGCGGCCCTGGCCGGCGAGGTGACGGTCATGGGTTTGGACATGCAGGACCCCCAGGGAGACAAGGCTATGCTGGACATCCTGCGCCAGATGGGAGCGGATGTCCGGGTCGATCCTGGTTCGGTTACAATCTCACAATCATCTTTGGAGGGGGTGGATGTGGATATGGGGGACATCCCCGACCTCTTCCCCATCACCGCCGTCCTGGCGGCCACTGCCGCCGGGGAGAGCCGTTTGTTCGGGGCGCCTCAACTCCGGTTCAAGGAGAGCGACCGCATCCAACACACCGTGGCCATGCTCCACAACCTGGGAGCGGATGTCACAGAGACCGATGATGGATGTATCATCAGAGGCGTGGCCCGACTGAGAGGGGGTTGGGTTGACCCGGTGGATGACCATCGCTTGATGATGGCGGCCGCCGTGGCCTCCCTGGCCTCGGAAGAGCCTGTGGCGGTCAAGGATGCGGAATGCCATTCCGTCTCCTACCCTTCATTCTTACAGGACATGCGGTCCATAGGACTGCGGTGGAGGGAACTGTCATGAACACCTTCGGGCGGAGCCTGAGATTGACCGTTTTCGGCAGCAGCCACGGTCCGGCCATAGGTTGCGTCCTGGACGGGATGCCGGCGGGACTGGAGGTGGATGAGGAGGGCATCAGGCAGGAGATGGGCCTCCGTCGTCCTCAGGAGGGCATCGGGACCCCTCGGAAAGAGGAGGATGAAGTGAATATCATATCGGGGGTATTGGACCTGCGGACAACCGGTGCCCCCATCACCCTGATGATCGAGAACCGGGACGTGGACAGCAGCAAGTACGAGCAGTTCCGACGGCTCCCACGGCCCGGCCATGCGGACATGCCGGCCTTGATCAAGTACCCCAACCATGATATCCGAGGAGGCGGGCAGTTCTCTGGACGTATGACCGCTCCCCTGGTGGCGGCAGGGGCCTTGGTCAGGCGGATCCTGGAGGAAGAGGATGTGCACATCGGGGCATTCAGCCGTTCCATAGGTGATGTCACCGACCATAAGGGACGAGGCCTTGAGGACTCCCGATTTTCACGCACCTTGGCCACACGAGCCTGCGAGCCCGACCTGGACGTGGCCATGAGGAGATCGATCGAAGCTGCCGCCCAGGATGGCGATAGCGTGGGCGGGGTGGTGGAATGCATGATCGACGGACTGCCCATCGGAGTGGGCGAGCCATGGTTCGATAGCCTGGAGAGCGTCCTGGCCCATGGGATGTTCTCCATACCGGCAGTGAAAGGGCTGGAGTTCGGCGATGGTTTCAAGAGTGCCATGAGCCGAGGGTCGCAGAACAACGACCCTTACCGCTGGCATCAAGGGCGTATCATCACCCGTGGCAACTGCCACGGAGGCATCTTGGGAGGCATGAGCACCGGTATGCCGGTTCTGATGCGGGCGGCCTTCAAACCGACTCCTTCCATCAGCCGGAAACAGGACACTGTGGATTTGGAGAGGCTGGTGGATTCCGAGGTGACGGTGCAGGGTCGCCATGACCCTTGCATCGTTCCTCGTGCCGTACCGGTGGTGGAGGCCGTGGCCATCCTGACGGTGGCCGACCTCATGATGGAAGGTGGTTTCATTGCACCTTGATGAGCTCCGTAACGAGATCGGCCGTTTGGACCGGCAGATACTGCAACTCGTGGCCCAAAGGATATCGGTGGCCCGGGACATAGGCCGAATGAAACAGGAACAAGGACTCCCGGTACGTAACCTGGAAGTGGAGGAAAGGGTGCTGGAAAGGCATCTCAACACCGCCATGGAACTGGGGTTGAATCCCCGTGCTGTCCGGGAGATCTCCCGTATACTGATCCAAGAGGCCATCGAGGAGCAGGCCTCCCTCCCTCGACCGGAGGGGAGTCAGAAGGACATCATGATCGTGGGGGGAGCCGGCAAAATGGGTCAGTGGATGGCCGAGCTGCTGTCATCCTGCGGCCATATCATCCATGTGGTGGACCCGCAGGCTCAGGGCGGTTCCAGCCTACAGGACGCTGGGGGCATGGATGTGGTGATGGTCTCCGCCCCCATTTCCAAGGTGGATGGGATACTGCGAGAACTGGATTCTCTAGCGGCAGAAGACACCTTGATATTCGACATCTCCTCCTTGAAATCTCCTTTCAGCGGCACTTTGAGAACGATGGCTGCGTCCAAGAAGGTTTGTTCCGTCCATCCGATGTTCGGCCCTAGCGCCCGCAGCATGTACGACCGCAACCTCCTGTTCTGCGACTGCGGATGCCGTGAAGCGGTGGATGAAGCCATGGACCTGTTCGATGACCATGGCGCTCGCATGACCGTGATGTCTTTGGAGGAGCATGACCGTTACATGTCATACGTGCTGGGGATGAGCCATGCCGTGAACATCGCCTTCTTCACCGCCCTGGAGAGGAGCGGTGTGCCCTTGGATGAGTTCCGGCGCATGTCGTCCACCACTTTCTTGAAACACCTGGACACCGCCAAGTCCGTGGCCTCCGAAGACCCTGACCTATATCATGAGATACAGCACCTGAACCAGAAGTCCCACGACAGCTGGGAGGCTTTCTCCAATGCTGTGAACATGGTCAAGGATGCCTCCCTGCGGGAGGAGCCTTCCGCCTTCAGGGCCATCATGGACCGGGGGCGGCGGTACTTCCAGCCTTAACGGAGCACGGCTCCGTCACAGGCACTGCCCACCAAGGCCCGGTATTTCTGCAGGGCAACGCCAGCTTCCTTCACCACGAGCCGGAAGGCCTTCAAACGGGCCAGCACCTCCTCGTCCGGAACCTGTAGCTCCAGCTTGCGGGCGGGGATGTCGATGAGTATGCGATCACCGTCCTGCACTATGGCGATGGGACCTCCGTCAAAGGCCTCGGGGGAGACGTGCCCGATGCTGCCGCCGCGGGTGGCCCCGGAGAAACGGCCGTCGGTGATCAATGCCACGGACTCCGCCAGGCCCATGCCGGCGATGAGGCTGGTGGGAGAGAGCATCTCCGGCATCCCGGGGGCACCTTTGGGCCCTTCGTAGCGGATGACCACCACATGACCGGAGCGTATCTCCCCGGCCATGATGGCCTGCATGGCCTCATCTTCGGAATCGAAGGCCCGGGCCTCACCGGTGAAACGCATCATCTTCTCGCTCACGGCGGATTGTTTCACCACCGCTCCCTGAGGGGCGAGGTTGCCGCTGAGGATGGCGATACCGCCTTCCTTGTGATAGGGATTCTCAATAGGGCGGAGCACCTCATCGTTGCTGACCTTGCCGGATGCAGCGATCTCTGTCAACCGGGGACCGGTGACAGTGGCGGCGTCCTCCAACATGCCCTGGATGCGGTTCAGGACCGCAGGTATGCCACCGGCCTCCTCCAGGTCTCTCATGCTGAAAGGACCGCCGGGCCGGAGGCTGGTGATGTGAGGAACCTGCTGAGATATCTCGTCGAACAGGGATAGTCCCACCTTGATCCCGAACTCGGATGCTATGGCCGGGATGTGCAGGGCGGTGTTGGTGGAGCCACCTATGGCCATGTCCACCCTTATGGCGTTGCGGATGGATGCCGGTGTGACGATGTCACGGGGCCGGATGCCGGCCTTGGCCAATTCCACGATCCGCCTGCCGGTGGCCCTGGCGAGCTCCAACTTACGGGGATCGTTGGCCATCATGGTGCCGCATCCGCGCAGGCTCATGCCCATGGTCTCTGTGAGGCAGGCCATGGTGTTGGCCGTGAACAGCCCGGAGCAGCTACCCTCGCTGGGACAGGCGGCGCATTCCGCCATGTGCACCTGGGCTTCGTCCGCTTTGCCTGCCTTGTACTGGCCGATGGCCTCGAAGACGGTCTGCAGGTCGCAATTGGCATCATCCAGACGGCCGGCCTCCATGGGCCCGCCGGTGATCATGATGGCCGGGACGTCCATCCGTCCTGCGGCCATGAGCATGCCGGGGGTGATCTTGTCGCAATTGGTGACGCCCACCCATCCATCGAAGGCATGGGCCTCCACCATCAGCTCGCAGCAGTCGGCGATGACCTCTCGGGACACCAGGGAATAGCGCATGCCCTTGTGACCCATGGCCACCCCGTCACAGACACCGGGTACGCCGAAGGTGAACGGCACGCCGCCAGCCTCCAGGATGCCTTCCCGCACAGCGGCGGCGATCTTATCCAGATGGATGTGACCGGGCACCACCTCGTTCCAGGAGTTGGCGATGCCGATGAACGGCTTGTGGAAATCGGGATCCTGCAGTCCGCAAGCGCGGAGCAGGCTGCGTGCGGGGGCCTTCTCCAGGCCCTTCTTGACCGTGTCACTTCTCATGGGAACACCTTGCTCAGGATTCGGTTAACAGCAAAGGTGGATAAGTAGATGACTGAAAGTTGAAAACGGAGAATAAGAAGATTGATGAAAGGATGACTCGGTTAGAGTCGGGTTTGGTTCAGGCCGAGCGCAGGACGATCTCGATGTTGACGCCGTCCGGCACTTGGATCCTCATGAGCTGCCTGAGAGCGCGCTCGTCAGCGTCCAAATCTATCAGACGCTTGTGTATGCGCATCTCCCAGCGGTCCCATGTCTCGCTTCCCTCTCCATCGGGACTCTTCCGGCAGGGCACTTTCAGCTTCTTTGTGGGAAGCGGCACGGGCCCGCGGATGGCCACACCAGTCCTCTGGGAAATTCCCCGGATCTGGGTGCAAACGCTATCGACCTTCTGGGGGTCGGTTCCGCTGAGAGAGATTCTTGCGCGCTGTGACATTTGATACCCCATTTTAAAGAAAGGGAAGGTGAGGTGTTTACCTCTTTTCGATAGCGGTGCACATACCGGCAGCGACCGTCTGTCCCATGTCCCTGATGGCGAAGCGTCCCAGCTGGGGGAACTCCTTGGCGACCTCGATGACCATGGGCTTGGTGGGCTCGACGCGCACGACAGCGATGTCACCGGTCTTCAGGAACTGCGGGTTGTTCTCTTTGACCTGACCGGTCTTGGGGTCGATGGTCTTCACGAGCTCAACGAAGCGGCAGGCGGTCTGGGTGGTGTGGCAGTGGAACACCGGGGTGTAACCGACGGTTATCACGGACGGGTGGTTCAGGACCACGATCTGGGCGGTGAAGGACTTGGCCACGGAGGGCGGGTTGTCCACGGGACCGGCCACATCTCCTCTGCGGATGTCGTTCTTGGACACACCTCTGACGTTGAAGCCGCAGTTGTCGCCGGGGACGGCCTGGGGCAGAACCTCATGGTGCATCTCGATGGATTTGACCTCACCGATGACGTTGGCGGGCTGGAAGGAGACCTTCATGCCCGGCTTCAGGATACCGGTCTCGACCCGGCCCACAGGGACGGTTCCGATACCGGTGATGGTGTAGACATCCTGGACCGGCACACGCAGAGGGGTGTCGGTGGGCTTGTCGATGATCTTGAAGTCATCCATGGCGGCCAGCAGGTGCTTGCCCTTGTACCAGCCCATCTTGGAGCTGGCGGACTTGATGTTCTCTCCCTCGTAAGCGGAGACGGGGATGAAGGGGACGGTGTCCGCCTTCACGCCCACCATCGACAACAGCTTGGCCATGGCATCCCTGGTTGCGGTGTACTTGGCCTCGTCGTAGCCGACGGCGTCCATCTTGTTGATGGCCACGATGATCTGCTTGACACCCAAGGTGGTGGCCAGGAAGACGTGCTCCTTGGTCTGGGCCTGAGGTCCCTCGATTGCAGACACGGTGATGATAGCGGCATCAGCCTGGCTGGTACCGGTGATCATGTTCTTGACGAAGTCCCGGTGACCGGGGGCGTCGATTACAGTGAAGAAGTACTTGTCAGTGAAGAACTTCTTATGAGCCACATCGATGGTGACTCCTCTCTCCCTCTCCTCCTTCAGGCCATCCATGACCCATGCGAAGGCGAAGGAACCTTTTCCTTTCTCTTCAGCCTGCTTCTTGAACTTCTCGATGATGTGGGGCTCGATGCCTCCGGTCTCGAGCAGTAGTCTACCGACCAGAGTGGACTTGCCGTGGTCGACGTGACCGATTACTACCAGGTTGATGTGGGGCTTATCTGTTGCCATATTGAATACCTCCTACCTTATCAAGTGGACGTTGGACTGTTTTCTCCCATATTATATTCTCTATTTAAGTTTACCCTTATGCGGAGTAGTACCCCGCATCGTAGGGTTCCGGGTTCAGTCCCTTGCGGTTGCGGATCTCCTTTACCACGTTGGGCTGGAGTTCGTTGGGAACGGGGACGAAACCGGAGTTCTCGGTGGACCATAGGGCACGGCCCTGGGTGGCGCCACGGATGGCGCTGGCGAAACCGAACATGTCGGCCACAGGGACGGTGGCGGCCACGATGGCGTTCGGACCGTCCTGGCCCATGTCCTCGATGATGCCGCGGCGGGATTGTACCTCGCGCACGGCGTCACCCATGTTGTCCTGTGGGACATTGATGAAGACCTTCTGCACCGGTTCGCGCAGGATCCTCCCCGCTTGGCACATGGCACCGTAGATGCCGGAGCGCACAGCGGGTATGACCTGGGCAGGGCCACGGTGGATGGTGTCCTCGTGGAGCTTGGCGTCCATGAGCTTCACCATCACGGCGGCGACCTTCTCTCCGGCCAGGGGACCCTTGGACATGGCCTCCTCGAAGGCCTGCTTGCACAGCTCCATGGTCTCGAAGAGGTTCTGAACACCCTTGCTGCAGTCCAGGAACATGTTGTTGTCCTTGAAGGCCACCAGGCCTTTGGCGACTTCCTTGTCCATGCCCAGCTCCACCAGCTGGCGGGCCACGGCCTTGGGGTCCTTGATCTTACCGGTGGTGGAGATGTCCCCGGCCTTGATGGCGTCCAGGACGGCTTGGGGCATGGGCTCCACCTCGATGTAGAACTTGTTGTGCTTATTGGGGGACTTGCCCTCGAACGGACCGGCATGACCTTTGACGGACTCCTGGTACACCACGATGGGTGGGGAGGAGACGATCTCGATGCCCTGCTCGTTCACGATGCGGTACTCGGTGATCTCCAGGTGGAGCTCACCCATACCGGACAACAGGTGCTCGCCGGTCTCGTTGTTGATCTCGATGTTCAAGGACGGGTCGGCCTTGGCCACGGAGCGCAGGACCTCCACCAGTTTGGGCAGGTCCTTCATGTGCTTGGCCTCCACGGCCTTGGTGACCACGGGCTCGGAGTAATGGGTGATCTTCTCGAAGGGCTCCATGTCCCGGATGGTGGATACGGTGGAACCAGCGATGGCGTCCTTCAGTCCGCTGATGGCGACGATGTTGCCGGCGCAGCACTCGGTGACCGGTATACGGTCGGCACCGACGGACATGGCCACGGTCTGCACCCTCTGAGGGTTGGGCATACCGGAGACCCAGAGGGTCTGGCCGCGGGTGACGGTCCCAGAGAACAGCCTGCCGATAGCCACCTCGCCGGCGTGGGGGTCCATGATGATCTTGTTGACCATCAGGGTCACGTCGCCGTCGGGGTCGCAGTTCAGCATCTGCTTCCCTAGCTCGCTGTTCTCATCTCCCTTCCAGATGACCGGGATACGGACCTTCTGGGCGTCCAAGGGGTTCTGGATGTGGGTGATGGCCATGTCCAGCAGCACCTCGTGCAGCGGGGACTTCTTGGCCAGTTCCTTCTGCTTCCCTTGGGCGCAGTAGTCGAAGGCGTCCTTGAACGAGATCCCGCTCTTCTTCATGTAGGGAACGGATATGGCCCAGTTGTGATAGGCGGACCCGAAGGCCACGGTGCCGTTCTCCACCTTGACCTGCCACTCCTTGTTCAGGGGGGCAGGGAGAAGGGCGTTGACCCTCTTGTTGAACTCGGTAATTATCTTGGTGAACTTCTCCATCATGGCCTCAGGGGTCACCTGCAGCTCGTTGATGAGACGGTCCACCTTGTTGATGAATAGCAAGGGCTTGACGCGCTCCTTCATGGCCTGCCGGATGACAGTCTCGGTCTGAGGCATGACGCCCTCAACGGCGCAGGCGAGGATGAAAGCCCCGTCCAAAGCCCTCATGGCCCTGGTAACGTCACCGCCGAAGTCAACGTGCCCGGGGGTGTCGATCAGGTTGATGAGATAGTCGTGACCTTTGTAAGTGTGCACCATGGATGCGTTGGCGGCATTGATGGTGATGCCCCTGGCCTGTTCCTGTTCGTCGAAGTCCAGCAACCTCTGTTTCCCAGAGAGCTCATCGGACATCATACCGGCTCCGGCAATCAGGTTGTCGGAGAAGGTGGTCTTACCATGGTCGATGTGCGCGGCGGTGCCGATGTTCCTGATGAACTCAGGCTTTTTGATCAGCAGAGACGCCTTCTTGATGTTATCCTCTTTCCTGCCCATTTGCTCACCGTGATCTTATCTCACTCACCGGGCAGACTGAGCTACCCGCTCTATCTCCTCTTTCTTGGACACGCTGAAGCTGGTCATCTCGCCTTTGGAGGCCAGGATGAGCTCGTCAGCGATACAGTTGGCGATAACCTTCTTGTTCTTGAAGGAGGCTTTCACGGCTCCTTTGCTGACGTTGCGAAGGGCGATGTCCAATCTCCTCTGGGGAGCGACATCCACGGCCTTGGGCACGGAGATGCCTCCGAATTGGAGACGGGTGACTTCCTCACGGGGGGCAGCGTTCTCAAGGGCTTCCACCAGCACCTGGGCCGGGTTCTTCTTGGTCCGGGCGTTTATGATGTCGAAGGCCTCGGACACGGCGCGGTAGGCCTTCAGCTTCTTGCCGGTGAAGTCCTCCGTGCGCATCATGTTGTTGATCAGCCTCTCCACGATGCTCAGCTTGGATTTGCCGAACCATCTGTTGGCATGCTTTCCGCCGGAGTGAGGTACATTGGTGGGGGTGAGGTCTATGTATTTCGCCAGACCGCCGTCGTTGACGGTCACCTCAGACAGGTCGTACTTGCCGAATAGTAAAATCTGATTGCTTTGAGTTTCCTCAGACATGGTATTCACCGTACCGGTTTCTCTTTGCGTCCGCGAACCATCTCGTTCAGGGACACGTTGTTGACCTTGATCACTTTGTAACGGACACCAGGGATGTCACCGTAGGAACGACCCCTCCTGCCGCCGATACCTTCTACAAGCACTTCGTCGTGCTCATCGATGAAATTGATTGCGCCGTCACCGACCGCGAATGCGGTGATCTGACGTCCGTTCTTGATAAGTTGGACCTTGACGCACTTACGGATGGCGGAGTTGGGCTGCTTAGCCTCGATACCCACCTTCTCCAGGACGATGCCGCGGCCCTGGGCGGAGCCCTCCAAGGGGTCGGACCTCTCCTTTAGTTTCAACATTCTTTTCTTGTATGCTCTGTCCTTCCATCGGAACTTCTGCCGATCTTCTTTGAGCTTTCTGGCGGTGTACAGACCTCTACCCAATGTTTCACCTCTGTCTGAAGTGTTCTGCGATTAATATTATCATATTTAAAGGTTGACGGTCCGAGCGTTCGAACCAATCAGCAACAGCTAGCTTCAACTGATATTAATAATTTATTGCCTAGACTCGAATCCAGCTATACTGCCATCATGCAGATATTCGCTGTTTTGCATTGGATTCGTCAATATATACGTATGAATTATGGATGGATGGAAGAACGCGGAAGCTCACATGAGCTTGAGGTCCCCGGTTATCTTCTCCAACACATCCTCCGGAGCCGGCCCGATGCCTATGCAGGTGATGGTCCCTGCCGGGACCTCGGTATGCCCAGCATCGGTGATCACTGAGTTCACCACTCCGGCGGCATCGGCACGGCTCTTGACCTCGAATAGGGCCTCTTTCCCGTCCAACTTCACCACCACCTTCTTCTGGCCCTCCCCGTACCAGGAATCGAACCACTTGGGGGACTTCTTCTTGGATGCGAAGGCACAGTTCACCGCGGCATGAGCCACTTGGGCGGCGGTCTTTCCTTTGGAGAGCTTGAGGTCGTTGCGGACGGCGATTACCATCTTGTACTCGAAAGAGCTCATTCTAGGGTGGGAATGGGAGAGAGGATTAAAAACCTGTCATCCGGAGTGGCTACGGAACGATTTTGTAGAGACCGGACGATTCGATACCATGACCATCACCATTGAGTACCGTCACAAGGACGGCTTGGACCAGCCTTTCAGCCTCAGCCGTCGGGATGTCCCCGGCCTTACCAAGGAGCTCAAGGTCCTAGTGGGCCAGGTCCGTTCCGTCGGCATCGACATGCTGTTCAAGGAGACCCGAATCGAAGGGGACGAACCCAACACCCTCCTCATCGGCGGGCGTAATGTCGAGGACGTCCTGGAAGGTTTGGACATCGTTAGGGAGGGAGGATGCTCCACCTGCAGCGCCAACTGCAGCGAGCCCACCTGCGAGACCTCCAAGGAGGAGAGGGACGAGTTGGATTGGAACCGCCGGGTCTTGGAAGACATACCGGAGGTCCTGCTCAAGAACGCCATCTCCAAGGTCATCGCCGACTCCCGTTGAAGAGAGGAACCATCTTTAAATATACCACCGCTTTGCCACATTGATGTTCGAGATATTGAGAAGGGACGGCATGGCCAGGATCGGCCTATTGGACACTGCCAGTGGCAAGTTGGAAACCCCGGCCTTGTTGCCGGTCATCAATCCCAAGCTCAACACCGTCACGCCTCAGGAGCTGTACCATGACTTCGGTTTCCGGGGCCTGATCACCAACTCGTACATCATCCGCAACAATGAAGACCTGAGACAGAGGGCCCAGTCCCAGGGTCTCCATGCCATGCTGGACTTCCCCGGCGTCATCATGACCGACTCTGGAACCTTCCAGTCCCATATGTATGGGGAGGTGGAGGTCAGCAACGAGGAGATCATCGAATTCCAGAAGAGCATAGGGACGGACATCGGCACTGTGCTGGACATATTCGCTGAACCTTACTGGACCCGGGAGCAGACCGAGTCCTCGGTGCATACCACCCTGGAGCGGACCCAGAAGGCTGCCGGTATGAAAGGTGATATGATGCTCGCGGGTGTGGTGCAGGGGTCGGTCTACAGCGACCTACGGGAGCATTGCGCCCGCTCCATGGCCACCATGGCCGTCGACGTCCACCCCATAGGCGGGGTGGTCCCGTTGATGGAGCAGTACCGCTACGAGGAGCTCGTGGATGTCATAATGGCCTCCAAGAAGGGGCTGTCTCCCGACCGACCGGTGCACCTCTTCGGAGCCGGCCATCCCATGCTTCTGGCCTTAGCGACCTTGCTGGGCTGCGACCTCTTCGACTCCGCATCCTACGCCAAGTTCGCCCGTGATGACCGGATGATGTTCATCGATGGAACGCATCGTCTGGCGGACATGCAGTCCCTGTACTGCCAGTGCCCGGCCTGCATCGGACATGACTTGGCATCACTGCGCGCCCTGGATGACAGGACCCGCATGGTGACCATCGCCAAACACAACCTGTATGAGATCAAGAACGAGATGGAGCTGGTGAAACGGGCCATATTGGAAGGCCGCCTCTGGGAGTTGGCTGAGACCCGTTGTCGCTCCCACCCATCACTGCTATCCGCACTACGCCGCCTACGGGTGCACCAGGAGCATTTGGAGCATTACGAGCCTTTGAGCCGGGACGGTGCCATATTCTACACTGGCAGCGAGACCAGGAACCGTCCGGCATTCTATCGCTATCATCGACGCATGATGGAGACCTACGTACCAGTGTCCGAGAAAGTCATGCTTTTCCCTGAAGGCGGCAAACCTTACAGCCGACATTACGCGGAAGCCTTCGCCAGAGCCCGCTCCCGAGGATACCAGCCGGTGGTGGCATCACCATTCGGCCCGGTGCCAGCGGAACTGGACGAGGTCTACCCCTTGGCACAGTCCCTCATGCCCACCCAGAACGACATGGAGACCGAGAGTTTCATCCAAGAGTCCGTACAGGCCTTCCTGGACAGATTCCGATTCCGTGAGGTCGCTCATTTCGATGGTGACATCGAGGCCGGGGATGAGAGGTCGGACTGCGATCTGCAAAGGGCGGTGGCCGTGGCCCGTTACCAATTCGGCCCGGAGGCCGCTGAGGCCCTGTTCCGTGAGCCAGTGGAGCTGGTGATGAGCCGCAACACCGGGAAGATCCGCAACGTCATATCCGACGGGGAGCACGTGCTCTCCATGCGGGCGGCGGACGGGCTCTACACCCTGCGTGTGGAAGGGGCCCGTCGAGTGTTGCCGGCCCTACCGTCACCGCGTATGAGGGTGATTGTCCACGATGATGCCGCACCATACAACATGGAGGGGAAGAACGTCTTCAACCGTTTCGTGGTCAGCGGCGACCATGGGCTCCACCCCATGGACGAGGTCATGGTGGTGGATGGCAACGACCGTCTCCTGGCCACAGGAAGGGCGGTCCTCACCCTGGAGGAGATGCTCTCATTCCAGAAAGGCATCGCCGTCAAGATCCGCGACGGCGTGGGAAGGCCCGAGTGACAAGGTCTCCTCTGCGGCTTTGAGACAGGCCAAAAGGTCATCGGCGGTGTTCCGTAGCGTCCCCGCCGATGCCGCGCTGAGGATGAAAGTGAGTTCCCTGCCCTTCCTCTGGGACGACAGGTAGCCCTCGTTGTCCGGTTCCAGGGACTCCTCGATCATGGCCGCCGTTCTCTCGTCATCGTACTCCACGGTGAGTCTCAGGTCCGCCCTCATGTCAGGAGCATGATGATGGGCTTAGATAATGTTGATGGACCATTATTCTGAAATGGCATACTGACCGCCATGAACACCTGCGTTCCTGATGGAATCACTGGGATCGGACATGCGATTTGGCTCCATCCGCATTGGAGCTGATGCCGAGAGCGTCATCGGCTGCGGCGGATGGTTCTCTCGTCCCTCCATCAAGGTCTTGGCGCAGCATCTCCATCATGAGTTCGTCCAGCCGCTTGCCGTCCACCACTTGGAACTGACGCAGCCGCCCCACATTCTTGAAACCGGCGACCTCCAGGGCCCGGATGCATGCCTTGTTCTCCACCGTGACCGAGGCTGACACCCGGTTCAGGCCGAGCACATGGAAGCACAGATGGACGGCCAGCTTGGCCATGTCCTTGCCGATGCCCCGTCCCCGGAACCGGTCGTCACCGATGAGGAAGGATAACTCAGCGCTCTCACTGACGGCGTCGATGCCATAGATGGAGAAGAAGCCCACCGGGGTGTTCGTGCACTTGTCCTCGATGATGAGGTCCAGGTCGTCATGGACCTTGATGAAGAAGGACTCGATGAGATGCTCCTGGGTCTGGGTGCTCCCAGGGTCCTGCATGTACTTGGAGACCTCCGCATCATTGAACCATCTCAGCAGCAAAGGGATGTCGTCCAGACTGACGGAGCGGCCGATGATTCCTCCCATCTCATGATGATGCTGCTCCCTTACCGCCATGGGCATGAGGCCACATCTCTGCACGGCAGCATCGAGTATCATCCGGTACATCTCTCGATGGGTCATGCCATGCGCCGAGGCGCTGCGGGCGAAGCCACTGTCGCTGTTGATGCCCGGGTTGGGATTGACCTCCAGGACCGTAGGGCCGTCCTTTCCCAGACGGAAGTCCACCCGAGCGTAGTCCCGGCAGCCCATGACCTGGAATGCTTTCAGGGCCAATTCCTGCACGCGACTCTTGATATCCGGGTCCAGTTCTGCCGGGCAGACGCCTCTGGTGCCTTGGTACTCCGGCGAGGACGGGACCCACTTTGCCGCATAGTCCACGATGCGGTTCCGACCTTCTTGGAGGTCGAACACGATCTCCGATATGGACAGGACCTCGACGCGAGGGAGGTTCCCGATCAGGGCCACGTTCAACTCCCTACCGTCGATGTACTCCTCCACGATCACAGGCTGACGGTGCCTGCCGATGATGTGCGCCGCCCTGGCCCTCAAGGCCTCCTCGTCGTTCACCACCGACCCTTGGTCAATGCCGACGCTGGCATCCTCCCGTAGCGGCTTCACTATGACCGGGTAGGTAATACTGCGGTCCAATGCTTGATCGGCATCATGGAGGATGACATGGGCCGGGGTAGGTATGCCGTGGCCGCACAGGACATCCTTGCATCTTCCCTTGTCCAAGCACAGGGAGAGCGTGGACGGGTCGGAACCGGTGTACGGGATGTCCAGCATCTCCAGGAAACCAGCGGCATAGGCCTCGCCCAGCGCCTTGCCCTGGAACCCTTCGCAGAGGTTGAACACAATATCCAGGCTCCCTCTCTCCAAGACTGAGAACAGGCTTCGGCTGGCCCGCATGGGTATGGATTCGTGCTCCGGGCCCAAGGCCTCCTGGACCAGGCCCACTGTGGTCAGGACCTCGTTGTCCGATATGAGGTCCGTCTCTGCGCCCTCGTCCTGGACATCCACGGAATTGTAGAGTATGCCGACCTTCAACCGCTCAGCCCCCGCTGCATGCCGATCATGGCATCGGTGCCTGCACCGACCCCTCCGCCTGGGAATCCGTGCTAACATGCATGACTTCGGGCACTGTTCTCCGGCTCCGGCCACCACGGCCCCTGGCCCGGCCTTCGACGGGATCCAAGTGCAGATTGTACCGCTTCAGGGCGGACTTCAGTATGGACAGGATGATCTCGTCGTAGCTCATGCCGGCGGCATAGCAGGATTTCGGGAATCGGGAGTTCATCTTGGGGTCCGGCATCAATCCCGGCAGGGCGTTGACGTCCAGGACGTGCGGGTTGCTGTCCTTGTCCAAACGGATGTCTATCCGGGCCAGATCCACGCAGCCCAGCTTCTCGAAGGTCTGTTTGGCCACCTTCTCTATCTGCGCCTTCATCTTGGGCCGGAGTTCCGCGGGGCAGATTATGGGGTTCACAGGGGATTCGGGGTTGTCGAATATCCACTTCGCCTCCCAGGAGTCGAAGCGATGGATATGGGCTGGCAGATGGTCGAAGTTGACCTCCACTATGGGGAGCACCTTGGGAGGATTGCCCAGGAGGGAGACCGTGAACTCCCTGCCGGTGACGAACTCCTCCACCAGGGCCGGTTGGTCGTAGTCCTTCAACACCTTGCTGACATGCTTCTTGAGGGACACGATGTCGTGCACCAGGCTGTCGTTGGTTATGCCGATGCTGGATCCCTCGGCGTCCGGCTTGACGATCAGAGGGAACTTCAGGGCGGGATTGAGCTTCTGGTTGGTGCTCCGGAAGACCTGCCAGTTGGGAGTCCGGATGTCATAGTAGTCCAGGATCTCCTTCTTCCTGCTCTTGTTCAACGTTATGGCTTGTGTGAGGACGCCGGATCCGGAGTAGGGGATGTTGAACATCTCCAGTATCGCCGGGACATGGGACTCCCGGCTCTCGCCGTGTATGCCCTCGGCCATGTTGAAGACGAAATCCACATCGGACTCCTTCAAGGAGAAGATGAAATCGCTGTCCGCCTCCAGAAGAACCACCTCATATCCAGCATTCTCCAGAGCCAGACGGATGGCGTTCGCCGTCTCTAGGTCGTCGAACTCTGAGTATTTGTCGAACCTCTCGTTCCCGTACACCGACTTCTTGAGGTTCAAGGCGATGCCCACTTTCCGCACGTTCTTGTTGGAGATCTGCCGGTTTCCTTCCTTCTTCACCCCGGGATAGGAGTAGAGGTTGTTCATGAAGTTCGTCAGCACAATCTGGTCGGGGGTGACCTCCTTCACATACTGCGGGGAGATGGGGACCTTCCCTCCCGGCCCATCGATCACGAAATGCGGCAGGCAGAGACCGGAAGTGAAACCCTGGAGACCCTTCATTATATCCATCCCCACCTCCACCGGGGTACGGAAATGGTCCACCCCTTTTACCAGGTCGCACTGATAGATGTAATAAGGCTTGACACGGCATTTGATGAGCCTGTGCATGAGCTCCTTCATCACCTGAGGGTCGTCATTGACGCCTCGCAACAGGACTGTCTGGCTGCCCAGGGGTATACCGGCATCGGCCAAGAGGCTCAAGGCCGCTGATGATTCAGGGGTTATCTCGTTGGGATGGTTGAAATGGATGTTCATGAACAATGGATGGTAGCGCTTCAGCATCTTCACCAAACGAGGCGTTATACGGGAAGGCTGAACGCACGGCATCCTCGTTCCGATGCGGATGATGTCCAGATGCGGGATGGACCTCAGCCTCTCCAATATGGCCTCGATCTCGCTGTCGCTCCTCATCAGCGGGTCGCCACCGGAGACCACCACGTCCCGGACCTCGCTGTGGTCCCAGATATAATCGATGGCTCGGAAGACGTCATCCATGGGTATCTGCTCCTGCCTGCCCACCTTCCTCTTCCGGGTGCAGAAACGACAGTACATGGCGCATTTGCTGCTGACCAGTAACAGGACGCGATCTGGATATTTATGCACCAGATAGGGGACGGGAGTATGCTCCTCCTCCTGCAACGGGTCCTCGAGGTTGAAATTGTCCTCGAGCTCCTCCACGGATGGCACAGCCTGCCGCCAGATGGGGTCGTCCTTCTCCTTGATCAGGTCCAGGTAGTACGATGTGATCTTCATCGGGTACCGACGCTTGACCCGGTTGATCTCGTCCATGTTGCCGCTGAGCTCCTGGAGCCGTTCTGATACGGAGGCAGTCCCGGGTTGGAGCCCGCTCTCCTTCAAATTCTTGATATTCTCATAGCTTGTATCCATTATCCCAATCCTTCCCAGGACCGATTCGGGCCATCTCGATGACCTATCATGAGGCATGAAAAACGGGCGACGAGGTACGAGACCTCAGGGCGGACGCTACTGTGCGTTCCACGGCCGTGGGAGAAAAGAAGCCCCGGGCGACGCTGAGAGGTGGCATAGGCTAGATGGCTCAAAACTGAACAACCTCCTGAAGGACAAAATCGATCCATTCAGCAGACCTCTATCAGCGGACGAACCTACGACCCATTTTTTATTACCTTGGCAGAGATTCACAATCCCGGATATTTAATCCTTATTGTGGTTGGAAACGAAAGTCTGGAAGCATCACCAACATCGGAGGTGTGTTCCTGTGGGACAGGTCTTTTAGCGACCTTCGATCATGATGATTCAAGTTC
>JAQUUA010000102.1 GCA_028694055.1 Candidatus Methanomethylophilaceae archaeon
GTCTCAAGACCTAGGTTTGATACGGACCCCCACCCTGGTCGTGCACGGGAAGGCAGACATCATGGTGCCATACCAGTTCGGGGAGGACTTGGCCGCCCATATACCTGATGCCCGCATGGTCCATGTGGAGGAGGCTGGGCACATCATACCACCCAAACTCTATTACCGCCATGTGTTGGAGCATCTGGCTGAGAACCCGCTCTGATTCAGTTCTTTACATCGGGACGTATGCGTCGTAGCATTTCTGGTGCCTCGGCGATTATCCTTTGGGTACAAGGCCATTCCTTGTCCATGTATTCCAGGTCCAAGGAGCATCCATTGTCTTGGAGGGCGAGATAGACCCGGCTCATGAATTTGGAGACCGTGTAAGGGAAGTCTCGGCAGACCTCGGGACGGGCATCATGAATGGCACAACGCTTGTCTTCCTGCAGGAATGCACAAGGATTGGTCTTCTTGATGAACCATTTGCCTTTGTCCCGATACAGATAGGTGGTTATGAAGGTCCTCAGAGGCATCTCGAGCTTCTCTGCCATCCTCTCCAGATCGGAATCCAAGACGATGATGAAGTCCTGATAACAACAGCGTCCACATTGTTCACAGTGGTTGTGCCCCTCCATTTCGTGACATATCTCATATGAGATGTCTAGATTATGCAACATCTCCTCCGGTATCGGCCCCTTGAGACCGGTCAACTCATATTTACCGCGGTATTTGGCAACCATGAGCAGTATACCCCCGGCCGCTACGGTCCAGGATCGTGTTCTCGAAAGAAAGGAACTCGAGGCCGTCTGGGCTTCCATTCTTGGAGGATTTATGCATTTGACAGACCTCGGATAATAAACAGGGTTAAAAATTTCATTCTATATAATACTGATTAAGAATACAGACATCCGTCGAACACGGAGGACGATGAAAAGCGACGAACAGCGTTGAGAAGAAAATGAAAGGAAGAGGTTTTTGCTCTTTCTGGATCCTTACAGGAGAGCCAGTATACCCACAATCAAGGTGATGACACCGATGATCGCCTGACCGGAACCCAGCCACATGGCAAACTTCTCCAGGGCGTTACCGACACCGGGAATCAAAGGCAGAATCCCGACCATCAGAACCAAACCGGAGATGATGAGCATGAGGTTAAGCAGGGCAAAGCCGTTCAGAATATCCAGTATCCCCAAGATCAGGGCAATGATTCCGATGATTCCCTGGAATCCACTGAGGAATTGACCAAATTGGTCCAGATATTTCCCGAGGGCGGGAATAACGGACATCAATCCTGTCAAGAGCACTAGTCCAGCCAATATGGCTACGATTGCTTCCAACATCGTTTGCTAGTTACGTTTTCTAACTATATAAAACGGAAGGAATATTGACTCTGAATGGACATATTTATAAATATATTATTTTAATTATAATGTTTCCTGGACATGATGTTGAAGGCAAATCAGCAATCCGCTTCAGGCGTCGATAGACTAATATTTGAACATTTCCTCCGATGCTTTCAGAACTAATTTTGAGAACAGAAATGGTGCGGGGGAAGGGATTTGAACCCTCGAACCACTAAGGACAGGATCCTAAGTCCTGCGCCGTTGGCCAAGCTTGGCTACCCCCGCGGGAATCCTTGATTATCGGACCTTTATTAATCAATTGTGGTGGTCACAACAGCCCTGGAAGAACTTGTCCAGATTAGCCATGGCAATCTCCTTACGAGCTGGATGGGCCACCGCCTTGGCCGCCACTGAGATGACATCCCCATGGGTTACGATGTTGTACTGTCCCTTTACCGCGTCCTGCTTGTCCAAACGGAAATAGAGCGTGCAGTCCTCATCCACCCGTCGGTCAAGGTCGCCTCGGATATCGGAAATGATCTCCTCGCCTAAGACCTGAAAGAGGGTCTTGAACTCCCGGCTCTTGGTAAGCTCCATCTCCAGAACCGTCATGGGGTTGCCATGATGTCCCTCCGTTCGGGTGATGTTCAACTCTCCTTGAGGGAGGAGAGTCGACATGACATCCCTCAGGATGTCCTCCCTCTCGGTGGCATAGCACACCAACCTGACTTTGATCCAATGGAAAGCTCCCGACATTTACCGTCCTCAAGCCGCAATAAACACCATGGATGATAAAAAGTTACTCTAAGGGATGTGTGCACGAAATCCATATATCGCTAATCCGTGTTATCCGAGTGTTTCAAAGAAAGGCCGCGTAATCGGGAAGCCAGCGGTGGACTGAGGAATGGCCGGACTGCGGGGTGCATCATATGACAGACATTCTAGAAGATTCCGGTAAACTTTTGGTGTTAGGGAACGAGGCCATAACCCGAGGTCTAATCGAGGCGGGAGTTAGATTCGCCTCTACATATCCTGGCACTCCTTCTTCTGAGATAGGGGGATTGTTGGAGAAGATCGCAGAGAAGGTGGGGATGTACTTCGAATATTCCACCAACGAGAAGGTGGCCTTGGAGGCCGCTTCCGGAGCTGCTGCGGCAGGCATCCGCTCCTTCGCCTTCATGAAGCATGTTGGCCTGAACGTTGCTTCCGACCCATTGATGACCCTGGCCTATGCTGGCGTCGATGGTGGCATGGTCATCATGACCGCGGACGACCCTTCTGCCCACAGCTCCCAGAATGAGCAGGACAACCGCTATTATGCTCTTCTATCCCTCTTACCCATGCTCGAGCCTTCCACACCATCCGAGGCCAAAGAGATGGTGAAGGATGCCTTCGACCTTTCCGAGAGGCTCCACTCCCCGGTGCTTTTCCGTACCACGACCCGTATCAACCATGCCCGTGGCATAATTGAAATGAGTTCTCGAAAGGACACCGTGCAGAAATCTGATTTCAAGAAGGACCCCCGGCGGTACGTCAACGTACCGGCCAACGCCCGGCTGAACCGGTTGAAGCTCCTGGAACGACTTGCCGAGGCGAGCAGGGAATCTGAGGAGTCCCCCCTCAACTATGTGACCGGTGACAGCGGTGTAGGCATAATCACCAGCGGAGTTTCCTATGGATATGCCCAGGAATGGTTGGATGACGTGTCTATACTGAAGCTGGGATTCACCCATCCCTTGCCGGAGAAGATGATCGCCCGTTTCCTGCAGGAGAAGGAGATGGTCATAGTGGTGGAGGAGCTGGAGCCCTATCTGGAGGACCAGGTCCTGAGGATTGCCCGACAGAACGGCATCGACACGCCCATCTTCGGCAAGAGGACCGGCCATCTTCCCCGCCCTTACGAGTATTCCCCGGACGTCATCAAGGGACTGCGCTCCCTGGTGCCCATCACCCGGGATGCTGTCCCATTGGAAAAACCGGACATCGTGTTGCCTAATAGGCCGCCTATGCTCTGCGCCGGTTGCCCGCACCGGGGCACTTTCTATGCTGTTAAGAAAGCAGTGGGAAAAGATGATGTCATATACAGTTCGGACATCGGCTGCTACACCCTGGGAATCCAACCCCCCTACCATACCGCGGACTTCATCCTCTGCATGGGAGGAGGAGTGGGGGCAGCGGGAGGGTTCTCCGAGGCCACTGATCAGAAGGTGGTGGCCTTCATCGGTGACTCCACATTCTTCCACACCGGCATACCGCCGCTGATTAACGCTGTCTTCAATCAACACCGTTTCACGGTGGTCATCATGGACAACCGGGCCACGGCCATGACCGGGCACCAGCCGCATCCGGGCACTGGACGTGTGCACGGCGGTCGGCAGACCAACCCCTTGGAGATCGAACCGATCGTCCGGGCCTGCGGTGTGAGCTTCGTGGAGACCGTCGACCCAGCCGATATCAAGAATACCACGGATGTCATGCGCCGAGCCATGGAGCATGACGGGGTATCGGTGGTGATAACCAAGCACCCCTGCCCCTTGGACCTCAAGAAGAAGAAAAAGCTGAACGTCAGCATCTACACCATCAACCAAGAGAAGTGCATCCGCTGCTACACATGTGTACAGAAATTCGCCTGCCCAGCCATCTATCGCCAGGGGGACGAGGTCTTCATCGACCCAATTCTCTGCATCGGTTGTGGGATGTGCACGCAGATCTGCCCTAAGGGCGCCATGGAGGAGATGCAATGAGATACACCATCCAAATCGTCGGAGTCGGGGGCCAAGGCGTTCTGCTGGCCTCCATGGTACTAGGGAATGCGGCCATGAAAGAAGGGCATGAGGTCTGCATGAGCGAGGTGCATGGAATGGCCCAGA